>JARRPL010000080.1:0-10390 GCA_037382905.1 Gemmatimonadota bacterium
ACGAAGCCCGGGAGCATCACCCCCAATTCCAGGAGTTCCGGATTCACCACCCGGACGCCACTCATGGCGACCAGCCGGATCTTCATTGCAGCCACACCTCCCTCAGCGTCAGGATGCTCCCCAGCAGGACGCCGGTCACGGGGATCGCGAAGAGGAGCCGGAATCGCGTGCTCCACGCCATGAGGGCACAGCACAGCGGCATGGTGACGGCTCCCACCACGAGAGCCCACGACGCCAGCCCCAAGGACGGCGTCGGGGACACGAGGGCGCCCGCGGTGAAGTAGAAGAGGAGGTTGAGGATCCCGAGCCCGAAGAAGGAGATGTGCCCGAGCCGGTACATGCGGCGCGGCACCGAGGCGTAGCCGCCGAGCCACTCCTTCCGGTGGAAGAAGGATCCCAGGACGAGGCCCGCGACGGTCCCCAGCGTGAACCAGAGCCACGCCACCAGGAGATTCAGAGACGGGTCGGCCTGGGCCATGGGAACGCCCTCCACCTTGAATCTACCAAGGACCACGAGCAGGGACACGGTCCCGCCGCGACGCGGCGGTTCGACGCCCGATCTCCCGACGGCCCTTCGGCGTGGTCGCCCGGGCCCGGGCGGTGGGTCGACGGCTCCGACCGACGGGGGCCCGGGCGGGAATCCCGGCCGAACCCGAACCGCCGCCATGGACCGGAGGCCTCCTGTCGATGCATGTTGGGCTCCCGCGGCCGGGGGTCCGGCCGGACATTCGAGCCAGAGTGAGGCACAGATGAAGTTCGACATGGTCTTCGAGGGGGGCGGCGCCAAGGGAATGGTGTTCGCGGGCGCACTTCGGAGCTTCGAGGAGGCGGGCCACGAGCCCGGCCGCCTGCTGGGGACCTCCGCCGGTGCCATCACCGCCGCCCTGGTGGCCGCCGGGTACGACTCGTCCAGGATGCTCGAGTCGCTGCAGGAGACCTCTGGAGACGGACGGCCGGTGTTCGAGTCCTTCATGGGCGCCCCGGGCCCCTTCTCCGAGGACTTCGTGGAGACCAGCGCCACCGCCTCGCTCCTGGAGAACCTGGACATCCCGAAGGTGCCGGGCTTCGCCGAGAGCTGGATCAAGGCCGCCGTGCTTCAACGGTTCGCCCGCCACCCCACCTGGAGCCACCTCTTCGCCATGATCGAGACGGGGGGGTGGTTCACCGCCGACCGGTTCGTGGACTGGATGAGGAACAAGCTCGACCAAGGCCGGGTGAACGGCACTCCCACGGCGTGTGGCTCGTTGTCCCTGTGGGACTTCCACGAAACGACCGGGCGAGAGCTGAGCCTGGTGGCCTCCGACACCTCCGCCCAGCAGATCCTGGTCCTCAACCACCGCACCGCGCCGGACCTGCCCCTGGTGTGGGCCGTGCGCATGTCCATGAGCATTCCCCTGGTCTGGCCCGAGGTGGAGTGGCAGGAGGAGTGGGGCGCCTACCGCGGCCGCCCCATGGCGGGCCACCTCGTCGTGGACGGCGGCCTGCTCTCGAACTTCCCCATCGAGCTCTTCGTCTCGGACGCCCACCACATCGTCCGGGTCATGGGAAAGAAGGCCACGGGCGAGGTGATCGGGTTCCTCATCGACGAGACCCTCCCGGTGACCGGCGCCTCGACACCGGAGAAGGGCGAGACCCAGGGCATCGACTGGGGCGAGCTCCAGACGGCGCAGCGGGTGATGCGGCTCGTGGATACCATGACGAAGGCCCACGACAAGAGCGTCATCGAGGTCATGGAGGACCTGGTGGTCCGCCTCCCCGCCGCGGGCTACGGTACCACGGAGTTCGGGATGGATGCCGCCCGGCGCCAGGCCCTCGTGGAGGAAGGCGCGAGGGTCACCCGGGAATACCTGGGCGGGCGTGAGCCCCGGGAGACATCCGTCGGGCTAGAGAGCATCACCCCCATGCAGTCCGCCGCGGACCGCATCGCCTCGGGGATCCTGGGCGGGGACCTCTGAGTTTCAGGAGCGATCGGTCGCCGACACCCGATGGGGGGCCAGACAAGGAGACGGCATGACTCCGGACACGACGAACGACCCATCGGACGGCGACGGGAGGGTCGCCCGGCGCCTTTCGGGATGGTCGCTGGCGGTGGCCATCGCCGTGCTCGTGGGATTCGGCCTGATGGTGGCGTACGTGGTGGGACAGGTGGGCGCCGACGAGACGACGTGGACCCGGTTGGCGTGGCTTCTGTCCTCGGTGGAGGCCATCGCCTTCGGAGCGGCCGGCGCCGTCTTCGGCGCGTCGGTGCAGCGGGACCGCGCCGTGGCGGCGGAGCGCCGGGCCGAGGACAATCAGCGGGACGCGGTGGCGGGACGCACCCTCGCCGAGAGCATCAAGGCGGATGCCCGGAGGTCACCGCCGCCAGGGGGGCCCGACGGGCCGGCCATGGATCTGTCGCCCCCAGGAGGGCTCGGTGGCGCGAAGTCCGCCGGGGACGCCCTGGGAGGGCCGCCGATGGACCCTCACGTCGAACTCGCCCGGCGTCTCTTTCCGGACTGACCGGAACGGTCCCGATCCGCGGCAGATCCGGCGGGGCCGCCTTCGCGCCCTCAGCCCCCGACTTCCCTCCGTTCCGCCAGGTAGGCGTTCAAGCCCGCCAGGATCGCGGCGACACGAATGCCCCGGTTGGCCTCCACCGGCTCGCCGACCCCGCTCAGCGGGGGCATCTCCGAAGAACCTGCGTGGTGGAGGCCCACCAGGTCCCACTGGTCGTTGAACACGGGGCTGCCGGAGCTTCCCGGGTTGGTGGGCGTCCGGTAGAGCATCCGCTCTTCGTTGAACTCCAAGAGGTGGTTGTCGTGCATGGAGACCTGGAGGCTTCCACCCCCCGGATGTCCCGCGATGTAGAGGCGAGGATGGTTGCGGGGGTCCTCCAGATGCGCCGCGATGGGATACGGTTCGACCCGGTCCTGGTAGAAGGGCCGGTCGAGCTTCAGGATCGTCACGTCCAGCTCCTCCGGCGGGGACGTGAAGACCACCTCCGCCACCCCGAACTCCTGCGGGTTCTCGTCGAAGAGGAGTTCGAAGGTGATCACCACCTCCTCGGGTCGGCTGGGTTTGTTCTGAAGGGGGGCCCGCTCGATGAGGTCCTCGTCGTTCGTGACCACGTGGCTGTTGGTGACGAAGTACCAGTCGTCCTCCAGATCCGGGGACAGGGCGGGGCCGCGCACCACGAAGCCGGTACCGAAGGCCCGGCCTGCCCGCTTGGCGACGGACCCGATGGCCTGGAGCCGTTCGAAGAGGAGCTTCACCCACCGGACGGTCTTGAAGGCGTCGTCTCCGAAGACCCGCTGGAGGCGCGCGAAGGCCTCGGGGGAGCCCATCTGGGCCACCCCGGCGGCGTCGAGCTGGATGGACCCGCTCCCCTCGGGAGCCCGAAGGCCGCGATCCAGCATGGCCGCCTCCAGGAGGGGAATGACGGCGGACCCCACCGGGTCGTCCGGTTCCAGGGCCCACACCTCCCGAAGCTGACGCAAGGTGGAGGCGAACTCGAACTCGTCCCGGCCGGTGGCGAGCCCCACCTCGACGTACTGTTCGGCCCACTGGATGGCCTCGTCGGACTTCCCCAGGGCGAGGGCCGCCTCCAGGGCGATGGCCAGGTCGTAGACGTCCGCCTTCGAGTCGTCCACTCGTTCCTCGACGCCCTGCAGGAGCTCCCGGGCCACGTCCTCGGGATCGAAGTCCGTTCGGAGGGGAACCTGGTCCCTGGCTCCACGGACCAGGAGCGCTACGACGTTGATCCCGTGCCACGGATTCCGGCTGTCGGCCCAGACCCGGGAATAGGCGTCGACGGCCACCTGGAGCGGGGAGAAATCCTCCGTCGTGCCCCCTCCCTCGTTCACGTAGCTCTGTTTGTAGATGCGCCCGACGAGGCCCCAGGCTTCCTCGATCTCGCCCGGGCTCACCTCGCGGTCGCCCAGGACCTCGGTGAGGAGGTTCAGGGCCTCCTCGAGCCCTCCCGTCTCGATGAGACTCTGGGCGTAGAGCCTCCGGATACGGCCGTGCCGGGGAAAGACCCTGACGAGAGCGGGCCCCACCGCCACCATGTCGTCGAAGCGCCGGTTGGCTTTGAGCAGGGACAGGACCTTGGCGCCCACCCGTGGGCAGGATTCGTCCGGGTGGAGGACCAGATCCGCGGCGAACACCCGGCAGAGCTCCGTGACCCGCCGATAGTCGAACTCGTCGAGGGCCTCTTCCAGCTCACGCACCGTGTCGTCGACGTTCACGACGATCGCGGCTCCTTCGGGTACACCCGGGCGATCATCTCCCGATCCCCGGCGGAGAGGGTGGTGTTCCACCCCACCTCGAAGTCCCCGATGGTGAGTTCCTGTGGGATCGGGTAGAGCATGATGGACTCGGGATCGAACTCCGAGGCGACGGTGGTGGAGGCGTCGTAGCGCTGGAGGAGGTTCCGATAGGTCTGAGCCCTCGGCCAATGGTTCGGCTCACCCTCGTAGAAGGCGTAGACCTTGTCGACGTCCCAGGGGATACCGCCTTCGGGATTCTGGTGCTCGTGCACACAGGCCAGGGCGTGCCCGAACTCGTGGAGGACCACCCGCTGGATCTCGGCCTCGGTGGAGTCGGGGCGGAGCCAGCCGTAGTTCATGGTGGGCTCCTTGGGATCCAGCGTGAGGGCGTCGGTCCCGAGGTAGGACCAGGATCCGGCCCGCTCGAAGGAGATGCGGATCTCCGGGGTCTCGTGGTTGCCGAAGTCGAAGGTGATGTTCGCGTACTCGCTCCACTGAGGAGCGATCTCCGCCACGCGCGCCCGGAGCTCGTCGTGCCCGTCGAGGAAGGCCACCCGGAGGGTGCGTCCATTCTGCCAGAGTTTCCCCGTCACCAGGGCGAGCTCGTTCGGCGAGAGCCCCTCGGCTCCTTCCGGCAGATTCCGGGAGTCTTCCTCGATGGCGATCTCCGCGGCACGGACCGCGTCTTCCTCCGCCGGATAGCGATCGATGCACGTTCTTGGAAATGCGTCCATGGGCGCCTCCTCTCACGGGGCAGATTCTGTCGCGGACTGTCGGGTGTGCCGCACGTTAGTCAGGCGTCCCTGTCGGCGCGAGTCCCGAATCTCCCGACACGTGCCGGAGCGAGGGGAGGCGATGGCAGGGGGCGAGGCACACCCATACCGACGCCACGGGCGGATCCAGGCCCGTCGCTCGATCCGGTCCGGAGCCCGTGACGGCCGAGACGCGGTGCCGAGACCTCAGGCGGGAGGTCCGCCGGGGCCCACGGGATCGCTCAGTGGCGCATCGGGACCCGCGGGATCGTTCGGTGGCCCGCCGGGACCCACCGGGTCGTTCGGTGGCCCGCCGGGACCCACGGGGTCGTTCGGGGGCCCGCCGGGACCCACGGGGTCGTTCGGGGGCCCGCCAGGACCCACGGGGTCGTTCGGGGGCCCGCCGGGGCCCACGGGGTCGCGGAGTACGGGGGGCATGCGTTCGCTGGACATCAGGTCGGCTCCTTTCGGTCTAGGGACTGGACTGGGGAACGGCGTCGGACGGGGCGACTGGCCCGGCCCGGAGTTGTCGGAGCCGGCGTCGATTCGCAGCGGCATCCGCTTCCTGTCCGAGCGCCTCGGCAGCCGCCGCGCGGATCCGCAGGCTCTCGGGACGATACGCGTGGAACACCACAGGCTGGGGGTGATCCAGCCCTTCCGCAACCTGAATGGCCCGAGCAGGCTGCCCCCTAGCGAGAAGCAGCCGGGCCAGCTGGAGCCGCTCCGCCCCCAGTTGCTGCCAGACGCCCCAGGCGAGATCCGTCGCACGATCCACCGGTGCCAGCTTCTCGAATCCGGCGATGGCGGCGGTGGTGTCGGCGTCGACAAGGGCCCTCCATGCCGAGAGGGCGTCCACCAGGAGCGAGTCCGATGGGGTGGCGCCGGCCGCGGCGGCCCGCTGCCGCGCCGACGCGCGGCTCTCCCCGATGCCGTTCCGCCGGTTCCGGGCCGCCGACCAGGCGCCGGACGCCCAGAGCCGGGTCGGGGAGGTGGAATCCGCCTCGGACATCATGTCCGCTACGGCAGCGTCGGCCTCATCCTGGAAGGAGCCACCGGCGAGGGCTGCCAGAACGAACAGGTAGTCCTTCTGACGCTCGAAATCCGGCGCCCCCTCGATCTGGGCCCGGGCCTCCTCCTCGCGGCCGGCGGCAAGGTGACGGCCCAGAAGCCCCAGATGCGCCGTCCACCCGTACGACGGTGGCCCCACCGCCCCGAGCGCCGAGTAGGCAGCCACGGCGCAGGCAGCCTGGGAGGCGTCGGGTCCCGACCGGAACGCTGCTTCCAGGACGGTCAGCGGTGAGGTCGTGACCTCCTGGCGCCACGCTACCGCCCCGGGACCGTTGTCCATACACCGCTCCAGCAACGTCAGGTGGCGCGCCGCGGCGATCGTGTCCCCGCTCTCCTGCCGGACCTCCGCTGCGTAACGGGCCTCCTCCGAGAGGTCCCCCCTGGCCAGCGCGATCTCCGCGAGATGAACCAGGGCGGGCGTGAACCCCGGGTCGAACCGAGCGGCCTGGAGGAATGCGGCCTCGGCCTGGGCCGTGCCCCGCACGTCGCGAGGCATCAGGTGATAGTAGGTCTCGCCAACGGCCATGTGCGCATCGGCATAGGCGGGGTCCACCTGCAGCGCAGCCCTGAGCCGCTCCAGCGCCCGGTCCGCTTCCCCGGCGTAGTAGCTGCGCAACCCTTCTGCCAACAGCCGGTGTCGGGTGCTCAACTCGGATTCGTTCCGGAGCGCCACCGAGAGCAGATCCTCCACCACCGCCGGCCGAAGCACCCAGGCGGCGGCCTGCGCACCCCGGATCGCCGCCAGCGCCATGGTGGAGTCGGCGGCGACGGCCCGCTCGAACAGGTCCAGAGAGGTACCGAACCGCCCGTGGCGATATTCGCGCTCCCCCTGGAGCCACATGGCGACCGCAGCCGGCTGGAAGCCCGTCAGGACGTCGGTCCTCACGGGCCGGCTCGAGTCGATGAGGTCCGGAAGGAGCTCGATGACGGCGCGGCGCCCCAGCTCGGTGGGCCGCGAGGTCCCCAGGGGACCGCTGACGAGACTCCGCTGCACCAGCTCCCCGCTGGAGGCGTCGTGCAGCCGGAGCAGAACCCGGAGGGAATCGGCCTCCGTCAGGATGCGACCATCGATGACGTAGCGAGCGCCGTGCTCCCGGGCGATGGTCGTGCCCTGCCGGATGGTCCATCCCGCCATGTCCTCCCGCACGTCCTCATCGAGCCAGTCCCACCCGTCCACCCAGTGCAGCGGTTCGGCGTGGTCCAGGGCGGCACCGATCATGATGGCCGCCTCCTCCCCCTCGGAAGACCCGTTCCGGTCGGGCCGGTCGTCCAGCAGGGGGAACACCATCACCCGCTGGGCGTCCAGCGTCGGGGCACCCGAGAACGGCCAGAGGAGAACCGCGGCGATCACCGCCGCCACGGCCACGAGGGGAAGGGCGCGCCGCACCCGGCGGGCTGCCGGGCCACCCCCCTGGTCCGGGACCGCGAGGCTCTCGATGAGCGCGTCGGCGAATTCGCCGGCGCTGGCGTATCTCCGACCCGGTTCCCGGTCCAGCGCCTTCGCGAAGACCCGGTTGGCCTCCTCCGGAAGGTCAGGGCGGAGGACCTGGATCGAGGTGAGCGTCCCGGTGGCCTGCCGGGCCATGACGGCCCAGGCGGTCCGACCCGTGAAGGGCGGCTCCCCGCACAGCATCTCGAAGGCCACGCACGCCAGCGAGTAGATGTCGGTCCGGGCGTCCACCTCGGCGCTTCCGTTGAGCTGCTCCGGGCTCATATACCAGACCGTGCCCCCGGCGCCGTCCTTGGAATCCGTGATCCGCTCCGACGGATCGGCTTCCACGGCCAGGGCGAGCCCGAAGTCGGCCAGGACCGCGTGGCCGCCGGAGATCAGGATGTTGCCGGGCTTCACGTCCCGGTGGACGATCCCCTTGGAGTGTGCGAAGTCGAGCCCGTCCGCCACCTCCCGGACGATGGTGCAGACCCGCTTCACGGGAAGCGTCTTCTGCCGCTCCATCACCTCCTGGAGGCTGGAGGCTTCGGTATACGGCGTGGTGAAGAAGGGAAGCCCGTCCACCTCCCCGGAGTCGAGCAGCGGGAGGATGTTGGGATGCTGGAGACCCGCCGCGATCTGGATCTCCTGACGGAATCGCTCCAGCCCCGTCGTTCCCCGAAGCTGCCAGCGGACGACCTTCAACGCCACGTCCCGCCCGTGACGAACGTCCCGGGCCAGATACACCGTCGCGGTCCCGCCCTCCCCCAACTCCCGGAAGGACTCGTAGCGTCCCTCCAGAGCGGACCGGAGGCGGCTCAGGTCTCCCGGCATGCGACCAATCTCCTATTCCACGCGTGCTGCCTCAGGTTCATGGCTGCGGCCCCCACGGGTCCGCCGTGGAGTCCGAGGACCCGACAGGATCTACAACGTAGGCTGCGGCCTCCACGGGCGCCACAAGTCGGCGGGGTCCAGGAAAGGGCCCCACGGCTGTGGTCCGGCACCCCGGATCCCCCCTGCCGAACCCACGGACGTCGTGGGCACCCACCTCCGCCCGGTCCCCTACCGGGCCGGCAGCTCCAGCCTCAACGCGGCCTCGATCTGCCGGGCGCGGCGCTCCCCCACCCCCGCATCCTCGGCGAACCGTGTCCAGTCGGACACCGCGGTCCGGACCTGGTCGTAGATGGCGTCCCCACGACCCCGCTTCATCGATGCGGCTCGAGCCACCTCCCGCAGGTCATGAAGCGTGATGTCCTCGGCCTTCCCGTTCACGGTCATCTGGTGGCGAGCGGTCCACCGGCCCGACGGGTTGTAGGCGTACGCCACATCGAAGGCGGGGGACAAGGACCAGCGTCCCGACTTGTCCATGAGGAAGGCGATGTTCTTCACGTGATCGTCCTGGTTCCGCGCCAGGACGTTGAAGACCATGCGGCGATACTGCTCCTCCACCGCGTCCATCCCCCGAGCCAGCCGGCGGATCACCAGGATGGCCTGTTCGTAGCCGTGGGCTCCCGGCTGGTTGAAGTCCAGGTGAGCCATCCCCGCCAGGGAGAGCATGTGGAGCTTCGAACCGTCCACCGTGCGATCGAAGCGCCGGGTCATGAAGTGTCGGCGTCCGTTCTCCTCCAGCAGTCGACACTCGGTCATCTCGATGCCGGCACGCCGGGCCATGAGCGCATAGGCGTACTCGATGGCCCCGTACCCCAGCGGACCCTCCAGCGCTTCGTCGTTCATCCCTCGCACTCCGTCGAACTTCAAGATCCAGGGCTCGAAGCCCGCGGGCATGGGAATCTGGCCCGAGCGGATCTCCTGGGTCTCCGGGTTCCAGGCGATCAGAGCCTTCGCTCGGGCGCCGCCGGCGGACGTGCCGACCCGAAGCAGCTGCGTGAGCGCCTCTTCCTCGGCACCGGATCGTGCGATGAGCTGCAGATCCTCGCGCTTCCGGAGGATCTCCGACGCCAGCTGGACGAGGGCGTCGACCTCCAGAAGGCCGGCGGGCGTCGGATCGGGTCCCGTGGAGGGCTGGAACTCCAGCGCCCCCATGCCCCGGGTCCCGATGTAGCACAGACGTTCCACCGGACCGAAGTCGTCCGACGCACGCCCCTCACGGGCCAGCCAGGCGTCGATCAGGGCGTTTCCGAAGGCGTCCGGGAGGGAATCCGCCAACAGGCCGGGAAGTCCGTGGAAGCTCTCCCGGGCCAACTGGGGAAAGGTGTACGGTTGCCGGGACAGGGGCATGGAAAGGGGCGCCACCTGGATCCCGCTGCCGGCGAAACGGGACTCGTACTGGAAGGTTGCGTAGCGGTCCCCAGGCTCCCGGGACACTGCACCGATGGTGCGGCCCCAGAGGCGGACACTCGCCAGTGCCATCAGACGTCCTCACCCCAGGTCCAGGGTTCCGGCGGCGGGGTCCGTCGTCCGCTGGCCCGTTGGGGAGCCTGCCCCTCCCGCCGGAGAAGATCCATGGGCCCGGGCCTTGCCTCGGGAAGCAGCGCTTCAAGACGCTCCAGGAGGTCCAGTGCGCGCAGGACGCGGATGAAACTCGTCAATTGCGTCGACTCACCGGCCTCGAGCCGCTCGACGGTCCTCTTGGACACCCCTGCCTCGTGTGCCAGCTCGGCCTGCGTGAGATCTCGCGAGAGACGAGCCGCATTCAACCGCGCCGCCACCTCCGAGAGGACCGCGCGGTCCGTCTGCTGTCGGCGGAAGGGATTCATGATGCGCGACTCCTGGTCTCGCGGGACGCGGACCGGCGTGTGAGAACCTCGTCGAATGTGGCGAATTCCGAACGCAGGGGCAAGGACATTTATTCGGCCATTCTGACGAATTAAACAAAAAATCCGACACTATTCGCCATTTTTGGCGACTAATTTTCTTTCCAAAATCCTCCGGCG
>JARRPL010000081.1:0-14154 GCA_037382905.1 Gemmatimonadota bacterium
GCCCGATGCCGTGAAGGGCATCCAGCTCCGCATCCCCGAGATCGGGGTAACGCTCAGCGAGGTAGTCCACCGTCTCACCCATCCAGGTCTTCTGGTCCTCGGGGGAAGCGTGGAGCACACCGCAGCGGTTGATGTGACTGAAGAGCTCGTCGCGAGCCTGGTCGAGAAGAGAATTGGCCACGGACACCTCCCTTGTATGTCGTGGGAGCGGGCGTCGCCCGCTCGCGTTTTGGAATCTTAGCAGTTCAACCTAACCATCCTATGACGTACAGCCAACCGCCCCGGACCGCCCCGTCGGCGGATCCCGTGACCCTGGAGGTATTCCGGCATCTCTTCGCCGCCCTGACGGAGGAGATGGGGGCGGCGCTGCGGCGCTCCTCCTATTCCCCCAACATCAAGGAGCGCCGGGACTACTCCTGCGCCCTCTTCGACGCCCGAGGGAATCCCGTGGCGCTGGGCGATCACATGCCGGTCCATCTCGGCGCCATGCCCATGAGCGTCACCGCCAGCCTGGAGGCCCTGGGCGCGCTGGCCCCCGGAGACGTGGCCATGGTCAACGACCCGTTCCAGGGAGGTACGCATCTCCCGGACATCACGCTCCTGGCTCCGGTCCACGTGCCTCCGGAGCCGAAGAGCCCGGGCCGGGAGACCAGGGGCGACGACCCGGCCTCCCGCCTCCTCGGGTTCGTGGCCGCCCGGGCCCACCACAGCGACGTGGGGGGCATGACCCCCGGCTCCATGCCCCTGGCCCGGGAGATCGTGCAGGAGGGTCTGCGAATCCCGCCGGTCCGGCTCGTGGAGGGAGGCCGCCGGAACGAAGACATCTGGCGGCTCGTGCTTGCGAACGTGCGCACCCCGGAGGAGCGGGCCGGAGATCTGGAAGCCCAGCTCGCCGCCCTCCACGCCGGAAGCGCGCGCCTCCTGGAACTGGTGGACCGCCGGGGTCTGCCCGAGGTTCGCGACGCGATGGTCCAGCTCCTGGCGTACGCCGATCGACTGGTGGCGTCGGGGCTCGAGGCGATCCCCGACGGAACGTGGGAAGGAGAGGATGCCCTGGAGGACGACGGCTTCGGCTCCGGTCCCATCCCCATCCGCGTGAAGCTTGTGGTCCGCGGCCCCACCCTCGTCGTGGACTTCACCGGCACCGCGCCCCAGGTGACCGGAGGGGTCAACGCCGTGGCCTCCATCACGGCGTCGGCCACACGCTACGTCCTCCGATGCCTGGTCCAGGATCTGCTGGGGGTGGAGGTGCCGGCGGGAGGCGGCTCGCTGGACGCGGTCCGGTGGGTTCTGCCCGAGGGTTCGGTGGTGAATGCCCGCCCCCCCGCCAGCGTCGCGGCCGGGAACGTGGAAACGAGTCAGCGGATCACCGACGTCCTCCTGACGGCATTCAGGAAGGCCCTTCCCAGCCGGATTCCCGCACTCTCCCAGGGCACCATGAACAACACCACGGCGGGTGGACTCGACCCCCGGACGGCGAAGCCCTTCGCCTACTACGAGACGGTGGGGGGAGGAATGGGGGCCGGGGCCGCCGGACCGGGGCTCTCCGGCGTGCACTCCCACATGTCGAACTCCCTGAATACGCCGGTGGAGGCGTTGGAGCACGCCTACCCCTTCCGGGTGGTGCACTACGGGCTGCGCCGGGGAAGCGGCGGTCGGGGCCGCCACGCCGGCGGGGACGGCATCCGCCGCGACATCATGCTCCTCGCCGAGGCGGGGATCACGCTCCTTTCGGAGCGAAGGGTCCAGGGTCCCCCGGGAGCCGCCGGAGGCGAGGACGGGCGCCCGGGACGGAACGTGTTGATCCGGGACGGGGAGGAGGAGGAGCTCGCCGGTAAGGTTACCTTCCAGGCCCGCCCCGGGGACGTGGTGAGCGTCCGGTCCCCGGGGGGCGGTGGCTGGGGTCGTCCCGACGAGGGCGATTCCGCCGACGTCGACGCAACCGAATCCTCCTGAACCTCCTGGACGACCCATCCATGAACCTGCTTCTCGGCCTCGTCTGCGACCGGGCCCACCAGGCTCCCGACGGCCGCCTTCACATCGAGGGCCAGTACCACGACCTGTACGCCCCGGGATTTCCGGCGAAGCACGACCTCACCCTGGTGACGGTGCTGGAGTGGAGCAGGAACGACCACGGCCGCTACAATTTCACGGTGGAGCTCATGGACCCCAACGGAAAGCCGAGCCTCCGGGGGAGCGGGTACACCGAGGTGGTGGAGGCGGCGGAAGACGGACCGGCGGCCCGGACCTACTACATCGAGCCGCTACAGGAGGTGGTGTTCCCCGTTCCCGGCGAGTACCGCTTCCGCATCCAGGTGAAGGGGGAGTGGCACGAGGGCCCCGTCCTCTACTTGTGGGAGCAGTCGGAGGCGTAGGGTCGGGCTCAGGGCCAGACCATGCGGATCGCCAGGAATGCGAAGGCCGCCACCGCCCCCATGAGGGCCTCGTACTCCTTGTTGCCCCGCCACCGTTCCAGGCTGAACGCCGGGGCCGCCAGGGCGGGGTCCCCCGGTGCGCGGTACCGGGTGAGGCGGGGAAGCAGCAGGGGCACGTGCTCCGCGTAGTGGCGGTACGAATCCCCGAAGAGACCCTCCAGGAGGTCCGCCTCGCCCCGCATGGTCCGCCCGTAGACCAGGAGGAAGAAGATCAGGAAGAGGACCACGAAGACGGGCTGCCCACCGGCGACGGTGACCCCGAGGCCGAGAAACAGGGACCCCAGGTAGAGGGGGTTGCGGGTGTGCCCGTAGATCCCGCTGGTGGCCAGGACCTTCTCCTTGCGGATCACTCCGGCGGCGGAGGCCCGGATGGCGAGCCCGACCAGGGCGAGCACACCCCCGGCCAGGAGCGCCGTGGGGCTCGGCCGGGCGAACCAGAGGAAGGGGATGATCAGCAGCCAGACGAGGCGGAGCCTGATCTTCCGAAGGGTGAGGGCCACGGGTTCTAGCGGATCTCCTTCAACCGCAGGTGAATGTCCGGCAGGAGCTTGACCCGACTCTTCATGTAGACCATCTGACGGGCTTCGTCGTCGGTGAAGTAGATCTCGGCCTGCCCTCCGTCTCCGAAGAGCCCCGACGTCTTGATGATGGGCTCCACGACCACGCACTGGAAGGTCCCGGCCGGGACCTCGATGGTCTCTCGCCGCAGCACCCGGATGATGACCGGGTTGTCCTCGGTCTTGAAGTAGTGGTTCAGCACGTACTCGTCGCCGACCTCCAGGGGGAGGGTGCGGACGAACCAGATGAAGGAGACCTGATCCAGGGGCACCTCGGAGGGGGTGTCTCCCTCCTGGTCGACACCCACGCGCTCCCAACGTCGGCCTTCCGGGAAGATGTCGTACTCCCGGAATCGGGCGTTGAACCCCCGCTGGTCCTGGATGTAGCGGCGGCTCGCCAGATTCCTCACGTCCATCCAGGAGTGGAAGTAGTACTCGATGCTCGTGCCGGCGCTGCTCCCTTCCAACCCCATCTCGACGTGATAGGTGGGGCTCCCCCGAACCTCCTCCAGGTCGTCCCGGACCCTCAAGAACCCCTCCCCCACCTTCCACCATCCGAACTTGACCTCGTAGAGAAACTCCTCGCCGAAGTCGAAGGGCACCTCCATGAACTCCACGCTGTCACTGGACACCGACAGAGACTCGGGGACCGAGATGGCGGACTGGGCCCGGGAGGGGAAGGCGCTGATCGCCAGGGCCGCGACAGCCAGGACGACCTTCCGGAAGGGGCCCGTCATGCGGCACGGTCCCGGTCGCCCCCGGAGGAGCCGGGTTCCCATCGAAGGGCGCGACGCCGGAAGAGGTCCTTGAGCACGGGCACGACCCGGAAACGGGATTCGCGAGCGTGGAGCGCATACCGGGGAGTGAGGGCCACGTCTTCCATCCTCCGGGCGAAGGGCGCCACCCTGTGGAGGAGCTCGAGATTCGCGACCCACGGCATCTCGGCCCCGGCAAGCTCGCCTTCCTCCTCCCGCAGGGCCTTCTTCAGGACGATCACCCGGTAGGCCCTCATCCCGCACAGCGGATCCGTGGCCGGCGCCTCCCGGTACGCGGCTCCGAGTACCCACGGGGCGAGCCGACGGCCCCACCGGAGGGGCGAGGGCGCGTCCTCCGGAAGCTCGTGGGTGGCGCCCGCCACCACGTCCGCACCCCCCTCCAGCGTCTTCACCAGGTCCACGATCTCGGCGGGATCCTCGGTCAGGTCCGCCTGAAGCACCACCGCCGCGTCGCGCTTGGGATACGCCGAGCTCTCCACCACGTGCCGGAGGAGGCGATCCACCGCCGTGCCGTAGCCCACCGGAACCTCGCTCCGAAGCACGTCCAGGGGGAGACGCCCCCCATAGCGCTCCAGCACGTCGGAGGTCTCGTCCGACGAGGCGTCGTCGAAGACCACGAGGCGGAAGTCCCGCCCGAAGGCCCGGAACACCTTCTGGACCTTCCAGAGGATCGGGCCGAGGGTGTGGGCCTCGTCGCGGGAGGGGATGCAGACGTAGATCAAGAGGGTTCCTGAGGGAGTTGTGACGCGGATCCGGACTGGTCCGAGGTTATATGATCGCCGGAAGACGGACGTTCCAGAATCGCCGGGCGGGTCTTCCAGCGCTTATGGTGCCAGAAATACTGTTCGGGCTCGGCCCGGATCCAGGATTCCAGGCGGGTCGTGTACGCCTCGGTCAGCCGGCGGACATCCACCTCCAGGTCGCCGGTGAGCTCCACCGCGATGCGCTCCAGACGCGCACGGTACCGCTGGGGATGTCGGGAGGTGCGGATGGCGGCGGCCAGCCACAAGGGCGCACCAGAGCGCAGCGCGAAGACCGCCGGTCCCCGGGCCGTGGCGGCGGACCGGCCGAAGAAGTCCACGAAGATCCCTCCCCGGGCGACGTTCTGATCTGCCACCAGGGCCGCGACCCGGCCGGCCCGGAGGGCACGAAGCACACCTCGGGGTGCCTTCTGCTTGGGCACGACGCGCATACCCAGCTGCTCACGGACGCCCCGCAGGTCGTCGTCGAAGCGCCGGTTCCGCTGTACCTGCACCACGGCGTCCACCGGGATGTCGTTGGCCGCCAGCCAGGCTCCTCCCATCTCCCAGTTCCCCAGGTGCCCCGACACCACCACCAGGCCCCGGCCTTTCGCCAGGTCGGCCCGCACGGCCTCCAGGACGGCAGCATCCGCCGTGACCGAGTCTCTGATCTCCTTCCGGCTCGCCCCGGCCATGCGGAAGGTCACCACCGACTCCCGGGCCAGGTGCCGGTAAGCCCCCCGGGCCACCCGGGCCCGCCAGGCTGGATCCCGGTCCGGAAAGGCCTGCAGGAGGTTCTCGTCCACCACGCGGCGTCGGGTCCGGATGATCACCCCGGCCACCCATCCCAGCACCTCCCCCGCACCCAGGGCGAGCCAGGCGGGGAGTGCCATCAGGAGCCGGCGAACGAGACGGAAGGCCCCGTACTGGATCCGGTGCGCCAGCGAAGGGGAGCCGGCGGCGGGGGGTGGACTCACGCCTGAAACTGAAGGTCGTGGAGCCGTCGGTACGTTCCGTCCCGGTCCAGGAGCTCGTCGTGACGGCCCCGCTCCACCACCCGTCCGTCCTCCATGACCACGATCTGGTCCGCCTGTTGGATGGTGGAGAGGCGGTGGGCGATGACGAAGACGGTCCGCCCCTCCAACAGGTGCTCGATGGCGTCCTGCACCAGCCGCTCCGACTCCGTGTCCAGCGCGCTGGTGGCCTCGTCGAACACCAGGATGGGTGGATCCCGGAGTAGCGCCCGGGCGATGGCGATCCGTTGTCGCTGCCCCCCCGAGAGCTCGGTGCCCCGCTCGCCCACCACCGTGTCGTAGCCGTCGGGCAGCCGGGAGATGAAGCCGTGAGCGTTGGCGGCCCGGGCAGCGGCCTCCACCTCGTCGTCGCCGGCGTCGGGGCGGCCGTAGGCGATGTTGGCCCGGACCGTGTCGTGGAAGAGGACCGTCTCCTGGGAGACGATCCCCAGGGCGCTCCGGAGCTCCTGGATGCGGATGTCCCTCAGATCCACCCCGTCGATGGTGATGGACCCGGAGCTCACCTCGTAGAAGCGGCCCAGCAGGTCCACCAGGGTGGTCTTGCCCGCGCCGCTGGGACCCACGAGGGCCACCACGCTTCCCCGGGGCACCGTGAGATTCACCGCCTGGAGCACCGGGGTCCCCTCCCGGTAGCTGAAGTAGACGTCGTGGAAGCCGATCTCCCGCTCGAGGCCGGGGAAGGGTCCGGCCCCCTCCCGGTCCCGGATCTCCACCGGCGCGTCCAGGAACTGGAAGACCCGCTCCGCGCCCGCCAGCCCGGGCTGTACGATGGCGGGGAACTTCGCCACGTATTTCACCGGCGCGTACAGCTTGAGGGAGAGGGCCAGGAATCCCACGAACTCCCCACCGGTGAGCGCGCCCTCCACCACGACCTGGCGTGCGCCGTACCACAGGATGACCACCGTGCCCACCGCCGCCAGCATCTCCGTGAGGGGAGCGGCCAGCGCCCGCCAACGCTCGGTGCGTACGAAGGTCCGGAAGTAGTCGCCGGTGAGCCCGTGGAAGCGCGTGCGTTCCGCGGCTTCGGCACCGGAGGACTTCACCAGTCGGATGCCGGACAACGTCTCCTGAATGTGGGAGTTGACCTCGCCGGCCAGCTCCAGGACCCGCCGATCCCCACGTCGCAGCTTCTTCACCAGGGGACCCCAGATCGCCATGGTGCCCGGGATCACGATGAAGGCCGCCAGGGTGAGCTTCCAGGAGAGCGCCAACATGAAGAAGAGGGCCACCGCGAACTCGAAGATCGAGGAGATGATCTTGGCCATCTCCTTGGTGATGAGGGTCCGCAGCTGCTCCACGTCGTGGGTGAGGCGGGAGATGATCTGCCCCATGCGCGTCCGGCCGAAGAAGGCCAGGTCGAGCTCCAGCAGGTGGTCGTAGACGTCGTTGCGGATGTCCCGGGTCACCCCCTGCTCCACCCGGGCCACCAGAAAGGCCCGGAGGAAGTCGAAGACGTTCTTCAGGGCGAAGGTGAGGAGGATCAGGATGATGATCCCCTGGACCGCCTCGAGACGGTCGCCCTGCAGATCCACGATCCGGTAGACGGTGGCGTCCAGGATCCGGTCCATGAGGCCGGGGTCGGCGGGGGACGAGCCCGCTCCCGGCAGGCTCGCCGGATCGGTGTCGCCGAAGAGGGCCCCGACGAAGGGAATCAGGAGCACGTACGTGAAGGCGTCCAGCCCGGCGAAGGCGAAGGTGGCGCCGACGGCGACGAGGAAGACCCCCAGGTGGGGACGCAGATATCGGAGGATGCGGAGATAGAGATTCACGGGCCAAAGGTACACTCTCCGAGTCCCGGAAGGGGGACCGCCGGCTGCCCCGGGCCGGCACGCCTTGAGGTGCGACCCGCTTGCGACTAGCCTCCGGCTTACCGGAGGCCACCCCGGCCGGGGACCGCTTTCGCACCACCACCTCCTTCCCGACTCGACCCGAAGGCATGTCCTTCCCGTCCTCGCCCGCACGCCGACACCCGGGGCGCCCGACTGAATCCTCCGGGCGGGTCGCCGGGTTCCGTCTCCGGCTCATCATGGGACTCCTGGCCGGACTCGCCTCCGGGCTCACCGTCGTGGGGACCCCCGTGGTGGCCCAGGAGGAGGCCCCCGAGGAGCGGGAGGTGGAGGTCTCGGTGGAGCTGGAGGGTCTGGAGGGAGAGCTGGCGGCAAACGTCCGGGCCGGGGTGGCGCTGTTGGTGCGAGAGGGCGACGCCCTGTCGCCCTCCCGGGCCCGGACCCTCTTCGATCGGGCACCGGACGAGATACGGGCGGCGCTGGAGCCCTTCGGTCGGTACGCGCCGGTCATCCAGTCCGAACTGGTGGACCAGGGGGACGAGTGGACCGCCCGATTTCGCGTGGATCCCGGGCCCGCCACCATCGTCACCCGGGTGGACTTCTCCCTGACGGGTCCCGGTGCCCTCGACTCGGGCTTCGTGGCGCTGGCCGACGGCTTCCCGGTTGCGGAGGGGGACACCCTGCACCACCAGCCCTACTCCGAAGCGAAGTCCCGATTCTCCCGCTACGCCACCAACAAGGGCTTCTTCGACGCCGACTTCGATACGGCTCAGATCCGAGTGGACCGGGAGGCCGCCACCGCCGAGGTGGTCTTCCACTTCGAAACGGGCCCACGCTATCGGTTCGGACCCATCGTCATCGAGCAGGACGTCCTGGAACGGGATTACGTGGACGGCTACGTCGTGGCCCGGGAGGGTGAGCTCTTCGACGCCGATCTGCTGCGGGCGTCGCAGCGCGCCCTGACCACCGGGCCCTGGTTCGGGCGTGCCGACCTTCGGGTCGACAGGGACGGTGCGGGAGACCTGGCGGTTCCGGTGACCTTCGAGCTCACTCCCTCCCGGCCCCAGGCCTACGAGGCGGGGCTGGGCTACGGCACCGACACGGGAGTCCGGGGCTCGCTCCGGGCCAACTTCCGACGTCTCAACCGGAAGGCGCACAACGCCGAGGCCGAGATCCGCCTCTCCCAGATCGAGACCAGCATCGCCGGTCGCTACAGGATTCCACGCCCCTTCCCCTCCGACGGCGTGTGGAGCCTCTTCGGGAGCTACGGCGACGTGAGTCCGGACTGGAGCACCACCACGGTGGGTACGGTGGGAGCGAGCTACTCCAGCTCCCGGGGCCCTCTCCGGGAGACCTTCACGCTCCAGTGGGAGACCTCGGACTACGAGGCCGCCGGCGTCCCCGGCGAGGCCACGCTCGTGGTAGCCCAGGCCGACTGGTCCTGGACCCGGGCCGACGACCGGATCCTCCCCACCCGGGGGCATCGAGCCGCCCTGACCCTGGCCGGCGCCCACGATGCCGTCCTGTCCAGCACCACCTTCGGGGGGATCCTCCTGGAGGGGAAGATCATCCGTTCGCTGGGGAGTCGCGTGAGGGTGATCGGTAGAGCCCAGGCGGGGCAGATCTTCACCGACGACCTCGCCGCCCTTCCCCCCACCCGGCGGTTCGTGACGGGAGGGGACCAGTCGGTGCGGGGCTTCGGCTACCAGACCCTCGGACCGATGGCGGGGGACACGGCGCTCGTGGGGGGGAGGTCTCTGGCGGTGGCCAGCTTCGAGACCGACGTGCAGGTGATCCCCGGCTGGCTGGTGGCGGGCTTCGCCGACGCGGGCAACGCAGCAGACGACTTCCCGGGACTCGAGGTCGAATACACGGCGGGGGTGGGGGTCCGATGGGTCTCGCCCATCGGCCTCCTCCGTCTCGACCTGGCCTTTCCCCTCTCGAACCCCGACCGGACCCTTCGCCTCCACCTGGTCATCGGACCGGACCTGTGACGAATCCCTCCCCGTCCACGCCCTCCCCCGGACCCGACGAATCAACGGCGGGCCCGTCCACCCTGCGACGCATCCTGACCTGGTTGGCGCTGGGTCTGGGGGGCCTGGTCGTCCTGGTGGTTCTTCTGGTGGGCTTCGTGGTGGCCACACCGTCCGGCGCCCGTTGGGCTCTGGACCAGGGTCTGGCGCGATCCCCGGTCCCGGCGTCGGTGGAAGGGGTCCGGGGCACCCTCCTGGGTCCGCTGACGCTGGAGGGGATCCAGGTGGACTTCCGGGGCACGCGGACGCGAGTGGAACGGGTCGTCCTGGACTGGCGGCCGACCCGACTCCTGGGGCGAACGGTGCACGTGGACAGCCTCTTCGTCAGTGGCGTGGCGGCCACCGTCCCCGAGGAGTTGGAGCCTGCCCCCGAGCCGGCGGAGGAGACACCGGAATCCGCCGGCCCCCCGGAGATTCCGCAGCTGCCGGTGGAGATCCGGGTGGACACCTTCCGTATCGAGGTGGCCCGGGCGGAGGTGGGGGAGCGTGCCCTCCTGGAGCCCTCCACCCTGGGAGGCTCCGGATCTCTGGAGTCGCTCCACCTGGAAGCCCGCCTGGCCGGGAACGCCGCCCCGCTGGAGCGCTTCGGGGCCCGTGCCACCCTGGACGGCGCCCCGGAGGCGTATCGTCTGGACGCCGACGTGGAGCTCTCCCACCCCGAGCTGCCGCCGGTGACGGCGACGCTGGCCGCCGCCGGTTCCCTCACGGAGCTGACCCTGGAGGAGGCCCGGGTCCGCACCGCCGACGGTGAAGCTGTGCTGAGGGGCGCCGCGGCCTGGTATCCCGAGATTTCCTGGGACCTGGACGCCCGGGCCGACGGCCTTGCGGTGGCCGCCTTCACCCCCGACCCCGACGAGTGGCCGGGAGCGGTCTCGTTCCACCTGGGGACCCGGGGGCGACTCGCGGACGCCGGGCCGGAAGCCACCGCCGTCGTGGACGAGCTTTCCGGGAGCCTGCGGAATCAACCCCTCTCCGGAGGCGTGGATGTCCGCACCGCCGCGGGGGAGACGGGGCCCCGAACCGAGCCCCGCGTCGTGGCCACGCTCCAGGCCGACGACGTGGCCCTGGATTCCCTGAGCCTCCAACGGGCTCGGGGCGAGGTCGATGTGGACCTCGCCCCCGGCAGCCCCAGCCGCATCGATCTCCGCGCCACCGCCCTGACCAGCGGGAGCACCGCGGTCGACAGCGTGGTCGTGGCGGGCGCGGGGCTCCGGGAATCCCATCGGCTGGGCATCCGGGGGTGGATGGCCGAGGACCGCCTCGCCCTGGCGCTGGCCGGGGGACTCCAGGGGGGTGGCGAAGCCGGTGCGCCCCTCCTCTGGGAGGGGTCGCTGGACTCGCTGGAGGTGATCACCCGGCTGGCCGGCGACTGGGCGCTGGAACGCCCTGCACCCCTCCTGGCCGCCGCCGACTCGGCCTCCCTGGGCGAGGCATGCCTCGTTCAGGAATCCGCCCGAGCCTGCCTCGGGGGGGACTGGGCCTCCACGGGCCCGGCCCGGGGGGCGCTGCGGATCGAGGCGCTTCCCCTGGCACTCCTGGGCGGCGCCGCTCCCGAGGGGATCGCCCTGGACGGCACGCTGGAGGGGAACGCCACCTTCGGTGTGGGTCCGGACGGAGCCCTCGCCGGGGAAGGGACCTTCGCCGCCACGGGAGGGATCGACGCCACGGCCGGTGAGCAGGCGGTCCGCTTCGGACTGGAAGGCCAGGGGCTCCGGTTCACCATCGACGAATCCGGCGCAACCGCGCAGCTCGATGTGGCCCTGACTCCGGAGACGGGGTCGGGGGACGTGCGGGCATCGGGTGAGATTCGCCTGCCGGAGATGAACCGCACCCCGGTGATCCCCCGGGAGCAGGCACTCGAGGGACGCTTCGAGGCGGGCTCGGAGGACCTGTCCTTCCTGGCCGCCTTCGCCCCGGCGGTGGCGGACGCGGCGGGTCGAATGCAGCTGGAGTCGACGCTGTCGGGAACGCTGGCGAATCCGGAGGTTCTGGGGTCCGTGGCGGTGGAGGAGGCCCGGCTGGACGTCCCCGCCCTGGGCCTGGAACTTCGGGACATGACCCTCCGGGCCCGGGGGGATCCGGGAGGCGAGATCACCATGGACGTCAACGTCCGCTCGGGCGACGGCGCCCTCACCGTCGCCGGCCGGACCCCGGCTCTCCCGTCACCGGAGGCGCCCGCCCGACTGGAGATCACCGGCCAGGAGTTCCGGGCGCTGAACACGACCGAGATCAAGGTGGAGATCGCCCCGGACCTCCAGGTCTCGTTCGATGGCGAGCTGACCACGGTCCGGGGGCGTCTGGCCGTGCCCTGGGCCCGGATCGAACTGGTGGAGCTCCCGGAATCGGCGGTCCGCTCCTCTCCGGACGTGGTCTTCGTGGGAGAGGAACCGGCGCCGCTTCCCCAGGTGGACGCCCGGGTGGACGTCGTGGTGGGCGACGACGTCCACTTCGAGGGGATGGGATTCTCGTCGGACGTCCGGGGGGACGTCCAGGTCATCCAGGCGCCTGCCGACGACCCGCTCCTGCAGGGGGAATTCGAACTCGTGGACGGGCGCTACGCCGCCTACGGTCAGAATCTGGATGTGGAGTCGGGCCGGATCATCCTGGCGGGGGCGCCCCTGGACGCAGCGCTGGACGTCACCGCCGAACGCCTTGCCCAGGACGGGACCCGGGCCGGCGTCAGGGTGACGGGCCCGGCGCTGACGCCCACGGTGGAACTGACCTCGGACCCTGCCCTCTCCGATGCCGACGTCCTCTCCTACATCATGTACGGGCGCTCCCTCAGCGACGGGGATGCCTCGCAACAGGAGCAGGTCGTGGGGGCCGCCGCCAACCTGGGGGCCAACGTGCTCACCACGCAGCTCGCCGGGTCGGTGGGGCTGGACGAGGCCCGCATCGAGGGGACGTCCCGGGAGACGGCGGAGCTGGTGGCCGGCAAGTACCTCAGCCCCAGCGTCTTCGTCTCCTACGGCCGAGGACTCTTCAAGCCCACCAACACCTTTCGCATCAAGTACCTCCTCTCCTCGAGCTGGGCACTGCAGGCCGAGAGCGGGGAGTCCAACGGCGGCGACATCCTCTACCAGATCGAACGGGGTCGCTGAACGCACGACGGGGCGCGGCACTCCGTGATGGGTGCCGCGCCCCGTACGCTACCGGGACCCTTCGCGGGCCCCGGGTCCCGATCCCGTCACATCCCCGGAGGGAACTGGGCAAGGATCTCGGACACGGCCTCGTTCGCCCGGGCCTGGCGGGCCTCGGGATCGCTCTCGGGCTCCACCGTGCCTTCCGCCGAACCGCGCCAGATCAACTGCCGCTCGTCGGCGTCGAAGAAGTCCACGACCAGGGTACCGACGGTGTAGTTGACCTGGCGGGTGGTGGAGGTGGACATCCCTCCCCCCGGAGGTCCGTACCACCCGTAGTTCCAGCCCGAGCCCCAGTAGTCGTTCACCGTCTCGTAGTTCGTCTGCTGGTCCAGGAGGAGCTGGTAGCCGACGTAGAAATCCGGGTCTGAGGTGTCGCGCCGGTAACCCTTCTGCTCCATGGTCTGCTCCACCGCAAGGCGCAGACGCTGGTCGATGAGCTGATTGCTGGACGCATTGGGGGTCGACCCCTGGTTGGGCATGTAGTCCCAGGTCCGGTACGGGGTGAAATCGGTGCTGGGGGCGTAGTCCGAATTCACGTTCAGGCCGCCGCCGCAGGCGCCGAGCATGAGCGAAATCGCAAGTGCCGTGAGTATCCGGCGCATCGTGACCTCTCCGTTCGTTGTTCGAGACAGGTCCGGATCGGATGATCGGGACCGGGCCAGATGGAATGGATCGCATCCGTTGCCGTGTTCCGCAACGGCCTATCCGCAACGCACCGGACCCCTGATCGTCGTGGGGCCTCGTGGCTGACAGCGGATTGCGCGGTCACAGAGAATGCGCAACAATCCTCCTGCTCCAGATCGGCGCCGCCTCGGGCACGGGGTCGCCGAGATCCAATCGCCCCAACACCATCTGAAAGGGGATCTCCGATGCCGCGCTCCACCCGCGCCCTCTGCGTCGTCGCCGTCCTCCTCACCGTCATCCCCGCCGTCCCGGTCCATGCCCAGGGCGTGCAGATCACCCCCTTCGCAGGCGGTCGCTTCTTCGGAGGCCTCAGGGACTACACCGGCGCGAGTATCGACGTGGACGCCTCCGTCAGCTTCGGCGGATTCCTGACCTTCATGCAGTCCCCCGACATGGGCTTCGAGCTCGGCTACAGCCGCCAGGACAGCGATCTGAACTTGTCGGTGCCGTTCGAGGGTCGGGAACGCTTCGACGTGAAGGTGGATCAGTGGGCGTTCGGGGTGCAGCGGCACTTTCCCCGCACCGGGGAGGCCCTGACACCGTTCGCCGGAGGCCTGGTGGGCCTTACCCACATGTCTTCTTCCGACGGAGACGAGTCCCAGACCAAGTTCATGCTCGGCGCGTCGGGGGGAGCCAAGTTCCTCCGGCCCCAGTCGCTCCTGGGCCTTCGTCTCGAGGGTCGGGGATACTTCACCTTCGCCGGAGGCGGGGGCGCCGGAATCGGCTGCGGGTTCGGAGGCTGCAGCTTCGGATTCAGCTCCGATGCCTTCTTCCAGTTGGACCTGATCGCCGGCGTGATCCTCAACTTCGGGAGGGGGTCCCGCCGATGACCCGGACCGTCTGGAGCGCTGCGCCCCGCCTGCACCGCCGCCTTGGGCGGCTGGGACGACGGGTCGGTCTGGGAGTCGTCCTGATTCTCGGCTCCGCCTCCACCGTCGTCGCACAGGAGGACGTGCTGGGATGGC
>JARRPL010000081.1:14176-19383 GCA_037382905.1 Gemmatimonadota bacterium
GGGAAACGTCCTGTCCGGGCGGGCCGCCGCCCAGTACGTCCGGGACGCGGGCGATCCGGTCTTCGGCACACTCTGGTTCACCTCCCGAGTCGACGCAGACGCCGACGCGGGTATGGCCCTGGTCCGGGACATCACGGTGACCCGGGCCCGCTGGCCCGACGTGACCGACGATTCGGAGGCTTCGGTCACGGGCTACCTGACGGAGCAGTTCGGCCAGCTGGAGATCCCCATCTCCTACGAGCGCCTGAGCGCGAGTCTCGCCCTGGAGGAGACGGTCCAGGAGAACCTCGAAGGGCTGAACAACGACCCGCCGGACGTGGTCTTCCGGGAGGAGCTCGCGGAGCTGCTCCTGTACGACGGCGAGCCCCGGGGACTGGACATCCCGGACACGAACCTGGAGCACATCGCCAACGCCCCCTACGCCGTGGTCCGGGACAAGGGTACCGGCACGGTCTACCTCAGCGGCGGCAAGATCTGGTACAGCGCCCCGGATCCCATGGGGCCGTGGACCCCCATCGACGCACCTCCCCGCGAGGTGTCGTCCATCGTCCCACCGGATACCACCTCGGTCCCCGCGCCCGAAACGCCTCCGGCCATCGTGACCGCGACCTCGCCCACCGAGCTCGTGGTGACCGACGGACCGCCGGAATGGGCCCCCATCGGCAGCGGGGAGCTCCTGTACGTCACCAACACCGAGTCGCCGATCGTCCGGGATGTGAACGCGGGCACGGTCTACCTCCTGGTCTCGGGCCGTTGGTACCGGAGCGATGCCCTGGAGGGCCCGTGGGAGTTCATCCGGCCCGACCGACTTCCCGACACCTTCCAGGCGATCCCCGCCGATTCGGACCTGGGAGGGGTGCGGGTGTCGGTGGCCGGGACCGAAGAAGCGGAGAATGCCGTCCTGGATGCCCAGATCCCCCAGACCGCCGCCATCGACCGGTCATCCGCCAGCACCGAGGTGGTCTACGACGGGGAGCCCCAGTTCGTCCACATCGACGGCACCGAGGTGGAGTACGCCGTCAACACCGGGGCCCAGGTCCTCCGCATCGGCGGCCACTACTACGTATGCGACCAGGGCGTCTGGTTCGAATCGGCGAACGCCCAGGGCCCGTGGCGGGTGGCGGACAACGTACCCAGCGCGGAGATCGCCGAGATCCCGCCCACGGAGCCGGTCTACAACGTGACCCATGTGAAGGTCTACGACTCCACCCCGCAGGTGGTCTACGTGGGCTACACGCCGGGCTACATGTGGAGCTACCCCTTCTGGGGAGTCCCATTCTACGGGACGGGCTGGCACTACCGGCCCTGGTGGGGACGAGGATACTACTATCCCCGCTTTCCCACCTGGGGCTTCCACACCTCCTACAACCCCTGGAACGGCTGGAGCATGGGCTTCAGCTGGAGCGTGGGCTTCATGCACGTGGGGGTGTCGTTCGGCGGGGGATACGGAGGGTACCGCCGGCCCGGATGGGGCGGCCGCCCCTGGGGCGGTGGATACTACCCGCCAGGAGGATATCGGCCCCCCGTGTTCATCAATACGGGTGACATCAACATCGGCAACCGGGTGAACGTGGGGAATCGGGTCAGCGTGGGAGACCGTACCGCGAACCTCGGCAACCGGAACATCTACAACCGGGGTGAGAACGTGAATCGGAAGGCCACCCCGGCGCTGGCGGACCGGAGCCGGAATCCCGACCGGATCCGGGCGGATCGGGTATCCCGGGACCGGCCCAACAACGTGGCCGCCGATCGGGACGGAAACGTCTTCCGGCAGGATCCGAGCGGAAGCTGGCAGAGCCGTGAGGATCGGGAGTGGCGGGATACCCGACCTGCGCCCCGACCGGCGGCACGGCCTGACACCCGGCCCCAGACCCGACCCCAGACCCGACCTCAGACAAGGCCGCAGACCCGGCCTCAGACGAGGCCGCAGACCCGACCGGCCCCGGCCCATGTGCAACAGGATCTGGGGAACCGGGCCCGGGGAACGGCACGGACGAGCCGGGGCGCCCAGGTGAGGCGACCGGGAGGGGTCCGACGCTGACGGCGGGTCGGGGCCACCACCCCGGGCGGTCTCGTGAGGGGACGTTCAGAGTCGGCCGCCGGGCCGTCAGCCCCAGCTCCACCCCAGGCTGAAGCCGTAGCGGTAGTCCCGCCTGGTACTCCCCTCGGCCGGGGGTGCGCTGTCCAGGTTCTCGTTCACCGTGAAGTTCAGGAAGAAGTCTTCGATGATCTCCCAGGAGATCCGGCTGTCGATCTTCATCCGGTAGCGCTCCTGACCCAGCGTCGAGTAGCCCTGGATCAAGGTGTAGACGTCGATGTTACCCAGGTCGAACACGTCGATGGCGGCACCGGCGGTCACCTCTGCGGTGTTGGTCCGGTCCTCGCCCACGTAGTCCTCGGTGTTGGACAACAGCCCCGCCCCGGCCCCCAGTTGCCAGGCGGAATTCTCGACGAAGGTGTAGATCCCCTGGAGCCCGGCCTGGAATCGGGATTCCAGGTCCAGCTCGTCGTTCCGTTCCCAGGTGGCTGAACCCTGAACCCTCCAGACGCTGAAGTACCGGTTCACATTCAGCTGGGCGGAGACACGCCGGGCCGCATCTTCGAACTCCGTGCCGTCGGGTGCCTGTGTGACCTGATTCTGCCAGTATCCGTCCCACCGAGCGTTGACACCCAGCCGGGGTCCCCGGTAGGCGAACAGGGTGCCCAGACTGTAGGAGGAGAGGAAGTTGGCCCGGGCGATGTTCACGCCCACGTCCAGATACCCGTTCGTACGGCCCCAGAATCCATCGTCGAAGGCGAGAATCTCGACGATGTCCACGATCCTCAGCACGGTCCCGCCTCCGGGGCCCGCCACCCGGACGTCCCCCGAGTCCGCCGGCTGGAGCGATCCCCGGTAGACCTGGCCGAGGTGGTCCTGGACCTCGAAGTAACGGGGGCTCGCCAGGGTGGCGATGTCCTCCACGTCCACCCGTACCACGTCGAGTTCCTCGTTGTCGAACGAGACCTTCCCCCGACTCGCCGACTGGATCTCTCCCGCCAGGGAGACCCCGGTCACCAGCACCATCCGATCCTGGGCCTGCGCGGCGCGAGGGGATCCCAGTGCCCCGGCGAGGACGGCACAGGCGACCAGGAGTCGGCGGAGGCGAGTGGAAGGCATCACGGCAGAATGGTGGTCGGAAATTCCCTGCAGGCTGGACCCCGGCCGGCAGAGACCGAGGCGATCCGGTCAGGCCTCTGACACCTCCGAGGAATCGTCTGCGCCCGGCACCACCCCGAAGCGGGAGCCCATCGCCAGCAGGAATCGCTCCACCGGCGAGAGGTCACCCAGCTGGGCCAGCACCTCCCGGGCCATGGCTGGTTCGTCCGTGATGATGCCGTCGGCCCCTGCGCTCACCACCGACGCCATCTGGGCCGGATGGTTCACGGTCCAGACCAGAACGGCCTTCCCGGCGGAGTGCGCCCGGCGGATGAAGCCGGGGCTCGCGGTCTGGGCATTCACCGCGAGGAAATCCCCATCCACCTGGCTGAGATCGCCGATGGAGACCGCCGCCAGCATCCCCACCGTCCAGTCGGGCCGAAGGCTGTCGAGCGTCTGCACCGTGGGACGGTCCAGCGACATGAGCGCGACGTCGTCCGCCATCCCCATGGCCTCCACCAGCTCGATGGTCCGTTCCTCGAGGCGCTGTCCGTGGCCGTAGACCTTCAACTCGATGTTCACGTTGATCCGGCCCCGGGCCACACGAAGGACCTCCTCCAGGGTCGTGACCCGCTCCCCCTCGAACTCGGGACCGAACCAGGCGCCGTTCGGGATGCGCGCGATCTCGGCCCACGTCGTCGTCCAGACGTTCCGGGCGTCACCGGCAGCCCGCATGAAGTCGGCGTCGTGATGTACCACCACCACCCCGTCGGAGGTCTCTTGGACGTCGATCTCCACCCAGTCGGCGCTGTCGGCGATGGCGGCCCGAACCGCCGCCAGGGAGTTCTCGGGTGCCCGGCCCGAAGCTCCACGGTGGGCGGTGATCTCGGCGTCGGTGTCCACCTCCACGGAATCGAAGGTCGTGAGGGTCAACACCAGGACGCCGGCGGGTACCAGGACCAGCACGATGATCCAGGCCCAGCCCGGAATGTGCAGCGACGCCCGCTCGCCCAGGACAGGCGTGTCCGCCGCGACCTCCCGGGGCAGCACCCAGGGTTCGGACCAGACTCGATCCAGTTCGAAGAGGAAGGCCGCCAACGTGAGGCTGCTCACCACCGAGACCACGAGGTTGGCCAGCGTCCCCACCACCACCGCGACGGTGACGGCCGAGACCATCACGGTCAGGTTCGTGCTGCCCTCGGGAACCAGGGCCCGGCCCAGGAAGGCCGCTCCGCCGGTGAGGACGAAGGACACGGCGACGGTCGCGCCGCCCCAGAGGAGGAAGAGGAGGAAGACCTGCCAAAGCCGGTCCCCGGCGACGGCGCGGCTGTCGGAGAGGGCTCCGGTGGGCGAGGCGCCGCCGAAGAGGAGACGGGGAAGGGCGACCGACCAGCTCAAGAGCCGCCGCCCGGCGAACCAGGCGATCCCGGCGAGAGACACGGCGATGATGGCGCCGGCGATCCAGAAGTTGGGGGGCCGCGCCGTCAGGTAGTAGTTGATGTCGAATTCCCGCAGAAGGAGCAGGTACGCTCCGCCGGCGAGGACCAGGAAGGGGGCTGCGTCCAGGAGGAGTCGAACCAGCCCTGCGAAGGCCATCTCGAAGATGGAAAGGAAGCGCTTCCCGGCATGCTTGAGGCCGTCGAGCCAGCTCAGGGCCCGATCCTCCACCGACCCCGCCAGGACGGTCATGATGGCGGTATGTCCCACCAACCCCGCCAGCGCCGAGGCGGCCCCGACCAGAAGGACCAGGAGCAGACCCGCCGGCGAGAGAACGAACCAGAGGATGTCCTGGTCCGTGAGGGCGCCCCCGCCGGCGCGGGCCAGCGCCTTCTGGACGACGAACGCCACCGCGGGCGCGATGAGGAGGGTGGCGGCGACCCGGGTCGCCAGGGCGGCAGCGACCAGTTGGGGCCAGACCCGCCAAGCCCTTCGAATCGCCGCGGCGGCGATCCGGATCATCTGGGACGGTCTCCGACCTGCTGGACCAGGATCTCCAGCTGCTCCGGGGCCTGGGGCCCGACGGGCTCCAGCCACTCGGTCCTGGTCCAGAGGAGGCGGCCGGCCCGCTCGC
>JARRPL010000082.1:0-7762 GCA_037382905.1 Gemmatimonadota bacterium
CAGGGGTGGCTATCCCGGCCAACGTCAGCTGCAGATCAGGAGGTCCTCGTTCTACTGGAGGCGGAGCGGATCAGGAATCTGGTGGGGGACCCCTGGAAGCAGGATCGCAAGCCACTCGAAGCTCCAACGGAGCTCCCGGTCATCACGGATCTTGCAGCGGGGCCCGAGGGGACGATCTGGGTGCAGCGGACCGGAGATCTGCGGCGCGCCCACCCCATGGCCACCGGCACCCCGGATCCACCCCGGGGCTGGGGAGGCTCGGCGTGGGACGTCCTGGACCCCGAAGGCCGGTATCTGGGGACGGTGGACCTTCCGCCCCGCTTTCGACTGGGCGTCATCCGGGACAGCCTGCTGGTGGGAGTCCAGGCGGATGCCCGCTACCAGGACGCGGTGGGGGTCCTGCGCCTCCATCGTCCGGGCCCGAGGGACGGATCGTGATCTCCACGTCGGGCCGCCGGGGTCGCGCCGGAGCGAATCCCAGCCCGACGGGCACTCGTAGAGAGGGACCATGAACGAACCCCCTGCTTCCCGACCCCGCCGGATTCACGCCAGTCGCAGCGTGGTGATCCGGGACTTCGCCATCTTCCAGCTCAAGCTCCTGCTGGACGCCGCCAAGGACGGAATCCTGGCGGCCTTGTCGGTGGGGGCCCTGGTCCTGGACCTCCTCTCGGGCGGCGGGCGTCGGCCCCGCCTCTTCTACACGGTCCTGGCCATGAGCGAGCGCTTCGATCTCTGGCTGAATCTCAGCGGCGCCGTGACCCGACTGGAGAGCGAGGAGCTGGACGACGACGGGCTGTTCGCCGCCAGCGAGGCCGGCAGCGACTCCCTTCTGGGCCAGATCGAGGATCTGGTTCGCGGGGGAGACACGAAGAAGACGCGTCGGGGGCCCGACCGGCGTGCGGGGTCGCCCCAGGATCCCGGTCCCCCCGACCCACCGCCGCCCCCTCCCGACGGCTCTCCGGAGGGACCGGACGCGGGTCGCCCTCCGGGCTCGAAGCGCTGAGCCGTCCCCTGCGGTCCCACCCCCGCCCCGGTTTGTGGACCGCCTCCTGTCCACTCCCCGTGTGCAAGATCCTCCACCTCGGACGTCATCCGGGTCGAACGGCAAGTTGAACGACCCGCCGGCAGCCATGCGGCGGGACCGACACGGAGGCGATCATGGGACCGGGAGCAGAGCTTCGAGTACGACGGTGGGGGGCGTGGGTCGGGACGATGGGGGCGGGGGTCGCGGCCCTCGTGATGCTCGTGACGCCTGCGGAGGCCCGAGCGCAGGGCTGGATCGAGCCGCAGGGGACCGTGAATGGGGCGGCGGTCTCCAGAGTCGGCAGCCAGGTGGAGGTCTCGGTGGACGGGCGGGTGGCCCTGGTGGAGGTGACCGAGTGGTTCCGGAACGACGGTCCACGGGTCGCGGAGGGGCACTACCTCTATCCCCTCCCGGGGGAGGCGGTCTTCCAGGGATTTTCCCTGTTCCAGGGAGAGGAGGAGCTGCGGGGTGAGGTGATGGACGCCGACCGGGCCCGGTCCATCTACCAGGAGATCGTCCGGCGCCGCGCCGATCCCGCCCTCCTGGAGTTGGCGGGCCAGGGGCTGATCCGGGCACGGGTCTTTCCCATCGAGCCGGGGCAGGAGCGCAAGGTCACGCTGCGCTACACGCAGCTCCTGAACCGGGCGGGGAACGCACTCCAGCTTCGCTACGCCGCCGGCGTCCGGGGCGCCGCCGAGGGGATGCGGCCGGAGCCGACGGGGAGTCTCCCCGAGGAGGAGGCGGCGTCCCGGGCGAGCACCCGCTTCCGGGTGACGGTGGCGGGGGCGGAGGCCTTTCTGGATCCCTTCTCCCCCACCCACACCCTCTCGGTCACCCGGGGCGAAGGCACCATGGAGGTGTTGGTGGAGGCTCCGCTGGAGCGCCGGCTCTCCGTCTTCCTCCCCTTCGCCGACGAGCACGTGGGACTGGCCCTGGCCACCCACCGGCCGGCGGGAGAGGACGGCTATCTCATGCTGACGCTGAGCCCGGGACGGAGCGAGGTCCGGAGCCAGCCCCGGGACGTGACGGTGGTCCTGGACGTGTCGGGCTCCATGTCCGGCGAGAAGATCCGACAGGCCCGCTCCGCCCTCCATGCCCTCCTGGGGACGCTGGACCGGGACGACCGCTTCCGCCTCATCACCTTCTCCAACGCGGTTCGCCGCTACCGTGAGGGCTGGACCCGGGCAGAGGGGACCGAGGTGGAGGACGCCCGTGCCTGGGTGAGCCGGATCGGCGCCGACGGCGGCACCCACATCGAGGCGGCCCTGTCCGAGGCCTTCCGCCTGGAATCGCCGGACGACCGGCTCCCCCTGATCCTCTTCCTCACCGACGGCCTGCCCTCGGTGGGGGAGCGCTCTCCGGAGCGATTGGCGGACCGGGCGGAGGCGCAGGTCGGGCGGGCCCGGGTCTTCGCCTTCGGCGTGGGCCACGACGTGAACACGCACCTCCTGGACCGCCTCGGGGAGGCGGGCCGAGGGAGTACCGGGTACGTCCAGCCCGGCGAGGACGTGGAGCGGGCGGTGGGGCTGCTGGCAGCGAAGATCCGCCATCCGGTGCTCACGGAGCTGGAGATCGAGGGAGCTCCGGTGCGCTTCACCGAGATCTACCCGGTGACGCTGCCGGATCTCTTCGCCGGCGAGGAGCTGGTGATCTTCGGCCGGTACCAGGGATCCGGTGACGGCCCGGTGCGGATCCGGGGGCATCGTGCCGGCGGCGTCGAGACCTTCCGCGTGACGAGCCGCTTTCCGGAGCGGTCCGAGGCCAACGACTTCATTCCCCGCCTCTGGGCCTCCCGCAAGCTGGGCCACCTGACCCGGCAGATCTGGACCGAAGGAGAGACGCCGGGGCTGGTGGAGCAGATCCGGTCGGTGGCCCTGCGCTACGGCCTCCCGAGCCGCTACACCTCGTATCTGGTCACCGAGCCGGACCTCGTGATGGCCGATCTCGACGGTTTCCCGGGTCCAGGAGGGGGTCGGGCAGTCGCTGCCGCAGCGGCCGCCAAGCCCCCTATGGCCGCCACGGGTGTCCAGGCGGTCCGACAGGCGGAGGAGGCCCGCCGGATGAGGGAGACCTCCTCGTCGCTGGCGCTGGACCGGGCCGAGTCGGAGATGAAGGCGTCGCTGGAGCGGCAGGCTTCCGCCGACGAGTTGCGCCTGGTGGGGGGACGGCCCCTCATCCTCCTGGACGGGGTATGGACCGACCAGACCCCCCGGAGCACGGAGGACACGAGGATGGTCGAGCCGTTCAGCGCCGCCTGGTTCACCCTGCTGGAGGCGATGCCCGAGCTCCGGGACCTTTCCCGGTTGAACGGGACGGTCCTCCTTCACGGCGCCCGGGTCAACCTCCGATTCGAGGACGGGGGGGACGGGTCTCTGTCGGTGGACGAGGTGCTGGACGTGGTGAAGCGCTTTCGCGGAGTCCAGGACCGGTGACGCCCGACTGGTCCGCCCTCTACCGGAGCACCTTCCCGGAGCTGGTCCGGTTCCTCCACCGCAAGGTGTGGGATCCGGACCGGGCCCGGGATCTCGCCCAGGAGGCCTTCGTGCGGGCGCTGAACGCCGAGCCGGAGAAGCCCCGGGCCTGGCTCTTCCGGGTAGCGTCGAACCTGGCACGGGACGAGGCTCGCACCGGCATACGGCGGCGGAGACACCTGACGCTCCTGAAGGCGGAGGAGGAGGTGCGGCAGGAATCGCAGCCCGATCCGTCGGTGCATGTGGCGGAGCGGGAGCGGGCGGGACGGGTCCGGGCGGCGCTGGAGGCGCTCACGGAGCGGGATCGGGAGGCGCTCCTCCTCTGGGAGGCCGGGTGCGGCTATCCCGAGATCGCCGAGCAGCTCGGACTCAAGGTGGGGGCTGTCGGGACGACGTTGTCCCGGGCCCGGAAGCGACTGGCCGAGGCATATCGAGCCCGGGAGGAGAACGATGCGGCACGTGGATGACGGGGCGTTGCACGCCTATCTGGATGGGGCCTTGGACCAGGCGTATGCGTCGGGTGAGGCCCGTCGGATCCGGGAGCACCTGGAGGTCTGTCAGGCCTGCGCAGGGCGGCTGGACGCGGCCCGGGCGCTTCGGGACGAGGCGGACGCCGTGCTGGCGTCTGCACCCCTGGAGGGCGTCACCCTCCCGTCCCTGGAGGATCTGACCCGGGAGGCCCGGGACCGTCGGGATCGGAACCACGACGGGCGGAGCTCCGGGGCCGCTCCGTCCGGGATGTGGCGACTGGCCTGGGCCGCCTCGTTCGTGGTGGCACTCGGGGCCGGTTGGCTGGCCCGGGGGGCGACCTTCGGCCCGGTGGCGGACACCGGATTCGACGCCCCCTCCGTCCAGGCCCCGGGAGCGGCGGAGTTCGACGGGCGCGGGGTGGAGGTGTCCGCCGTCGAGAAGGAGGCCCGGGACGAGGCACCCACCCCGGGGCGCCAGGCCGTGGGGCGGACGGCGGACGCCCTTGCGGATGCCGGGCAGGCCGCCTCCGGGCCTCCGGGGGAGGAGGCCGCCGTCGCGTCGGCCACCGCCACGGTGCCCGATCCGGCGTCGGTCCGGGCCGATGCGGGTGCTCCGGCTCCGCCGCCGGTCTCGGACCGGAATGTGGAGGGCTCCCAGGTGGTGCCCCGGGACGTGGCGGCCACCCAGGAGCGGGTCGTCGCTTCGGCGGCCGCCGCCGATACGGAGCCCGCCCACGGTGTTCCCGCATCCCCGGGCCTGGCCCACCCCGACCTGGCGGTTCTGTCGGTGGAATGGATCGACCCGGTGGAGCCACAGGCCGGGGTGCGGATTCTCCAGGCCCTCCCCGGCGGAGACGTGCTGGAGGTGATCCGCGTCACGACGCCCTGGGAGCCTTCGCTCCTGCCGGCGACGGAGCCGGGTGTCGCCCAGTGGGTCCGGCCCCTGGAGGGCGGTTGGTTGGTTCTTCGAGGTGCGGTGGGAACCGACTCCCTGGCGGTTCTCGGCGGCGGCTTTCCGCGAGGATCCTGATCGGCGCGAAGGCTTGCAGGGGCATTTCCCCACACATGCCCCATCCGGCTCCCGACGGCAGCACCCTGGGCCGAACCCCGATCATGGTGCACGCCCGAGACGGGCGGGGACTTCGTTCCGACGCGCTGGAGAGAGCGGATGGGCATGAAGTTGGATACCGTCGGGCCGGCATCTGCCGGGCCCGGTGAAGAAGGTCGTGGTGCATTCGTGACCCGCGACCATTCGGTGGAGATCGTCTCCGATTCCGGAGAAGGCGCCCAGAAGTGCGGGCAGATCTTCGGCCAGGTCTCGGCCCGTATGGGCAACGGGGTCTGGACCGTGGAGATCATTCCCGCCGAGGTGGAGCCGCCACCCCGGTCCATCGCCGGTGCATCCGGCATCCGGATCCGCCTCGGGGACCAGCCGGTCACCAACTGGGGGGACGAGACGGACCTGGTGGTGGCCTTCAATGAGCAGGTCCTCCTGGGCCGTCATCGCCTGAACGCCCTCAAGGAGGGAGCGACCATCCTCCTGGAGAACATGTGGGCCACCCATCCGGACGAAGGGATCCGGGCCCAGTGGAGCCAGGCCCTCGAGGAGCTTCAAGGGGCGGGCTACCGGGTGATCCAGGTGCCCATGGAGGATCAGTGCCTCACTGTGGTGGAGAACGCCCGGCGAGGGAAGAACATGTTCGCCCTGGGCCTCCTCTGCCGGATCTTCGGGCGGGACCTGGAGACGACCCGGGAGCAGATCGCCAACGCCTTCAGGAAGAAGAGCGAGGTGGTGGTCCAGAAGAACCATGCGCTCCTGGATCTGGGCTACCGCTGGGCCGAGGAGAACCTCGATGTGCGGATCGAGGTGCCCACCATGGACGCCGAGCGGGACATGGTGGTGATGAACGGCAACGAGGCCATCGCCCTGGGTGCCGTTGCGTCGGGGATGGAGATGGCGGCCATGTACCCCATCACCCCCGCCACCTCCGTCTCCCATCAGCTCGGCGATGTGTTCGAGCGCTTCGGCGGCATCGTCCACCAGGCAGAGGACGAGATCGCCGCCGCCGGAGTGGCCATCGGTGCCTCCTATGCCGGCCGATGCGCCTTCACCATCACCTCGGGTCCCGGGCTGGCCCTCAAGACCGAGTTCCTGGGCCTGGCGGTCATGACCGAGACGCCGCTGGTCCTGGTGGACGTGCAGCGGGGCGGACCCAGCACCGGCCTGCCCACCAAGGTCGAGCAGTCGGACCTTCTGGCGGCGGTCTTCGGCGAGCCCGGGGACGCCCCCAAGATCGTCGTGGCCCCGGCCACCATCGAGGAGTGTTTCCACGTCATGACCACGGCGCGACGCCTGGCGGAGCTCTTCCGCACGGTGGTCATGGTCCTGTCCGACGCGAATCTGGCCACCGGCGTCGCCCCCTTCCACCGGCCCCGGATGATCCCCGAGTGGCAGGGCGGGCCGCCGGACCAGAGCCCGGTACCCGAAGGACGCCGGCCCTACGACTGGGATCCCGTCACGGGGCTCTCGGACCGGTTCATCCCGGGCCGCCCCGGCGGGATGCACACCGTCACGGGGCTCGCCCATGACGAGGGCTCGAAGGTGGCCTACGACTCGGCCAGCAACGAGCGGGCTTCCACCATGCGCAGCCGGAAGCTGGCCGCCCTCTCTCACGCCCTCCTGCCGCCGGAAGTCCACGGCGACGACACCGGCGACCTGCTGGTGGTGGGGTGGGGAAGCACCCGGGGAGCCATCGAGGAGGCGGTGGATCGTGCCCGCGACGCGGGGCTCGCCGTCTCGTCGGCCCACCTGACCTTCCTGTCTCCGCTTCAGCCGGGGCTCAAGGAGCTCTTCGGCCGGTTCCGGAAGGTGATGACGGTGGAGATCAACTACTCGGACAAGCGGGGCGACCCCTTCATCAACGAGGAGAACCGCCGCCGGGGCCAGCTCTGCACGCTCCTTCGGTCCGCAACCCTGGTGGACGTGGACTGCTGGACCCGGGTGCTGGGCGAGCCCCTGCGTCCCGGGGCCATCCTCCGAGCCATGGAGGAGGCCCTGCACCAGGACGGAGCTTCCCTGACCGCGACTTCCGCCGGAGCCGACCGATGAGCAGCTGCACACTCTTCCAGCTCGCCCAGGAAGAAGACGACCGCATCTTCGAGATGGATGACTACCAGGGGCCCGTGGCCCGCTGGTGCTCGGGCTGCGGTGACCACTCGGTCCTGACGGCGGTGCAGCGCATCCTGACGGAGGAGCAGAGCAAGCCGGAGAAGACCGTGTTCGTGTCCGGTATCGGCTGCTCCTCTCGCTTCCCACACTACCTGAAGACCTACGGGTTCCACGGCATCCACGGTCGGGCCCTCCCCCTGTCCACCGGGGTGAAGTTGAGCCGGCCCGAGCTGGACGTCTGGGTGGTGATGGGGGATGGGGACTGTGTGTCCATCGGCGCCGGCCACTGGATCCACGCCGTCCGCTACAATGTGGACATGGTGGCCCTCATGCTGGACAACAACATCTACGGGCTCACCAAGAAGCAGACCTCCCCCACCACTCCTCAGGGCTACAGCTCCAACACCCAGCCCCGGGGGAGCTACCTCCCGGCCATGAACCCGCTGGAGGCCACCCTGGGCGTGACCAACGCCTCCTTCGTGGCCCAGACCGCGGAATGGCTGCCGGCCCACCTGATGGCCACGCTGCAGGCTGCCCGCCGGCACCGGGGCTTCTCCTGGGTCCGGATTCTTCAGCGGTGTCCTCACTTCACCGCCGACATCTTCGGCGACATCGTCAAGGACCCGGG
>JARRPL010000082.1:7811-29100 GCA_037382905.1 Gemmatimonadota bacterium
GCGCTGGACAAGATGTTCGAGCACCAGGTGCAGCACGATCCGTCGGACCTGGACGAGGCTCGGGAGCTGGCGGAGAACACGGACCGGATCCGCCTGGGATTGTTCTACCAGAACGAGGATCGCCCCCGGTACGAGGAGACCCGGCATCTGCCCCACCACTCGGCGGAGGACAAGATCGCCCTCCTGGGCAAGGAGTTCGACCGCTATGCCGTCTGACGCCATGGGACTCGAGGCCACGATCCTGAAGCCGGTCCTGGAGCGACTGTCACCGGCGCTGGACGCCTTCCGCTCCGCCGTCGCCGAGGCGGCGGAGGAGGTCCGTGTCTACCGGGGTCGTCACGAGGACGCTGCTTCCGATCCGGCGGACCGGCTGGCCCGGGAGCTGGGGCCCTTTGCCAAGGGCCGCATCGACCCGGCCAGGTTGGCGGCGCTCGTCGGGAACGGTGACCTCCCGGATCCCCTCACGGACCGGCTCATGGCGCTGGCCCACGATCTCTTCGTGGCCGCCGGCACCGGCGGCGCCGGGAGCTTCGTGGTGAGCGTGCCCGAGGGCGCGGATCTGCGAGATGCCGTCAAGGATGCCCTGGGGGAGCTCGGCCGGGCATTCGGGATGGCCCACGCCGTGGAGAAGGCGCGGGACCCCCGATACTACCCGGACCGGGACCACGCGCTCCTTCACGCCCACCCCTTCCATCGTTGGACACCGGCCGAGCGGGCTCTCGCTCCCCCCCTGGTGGTGGAGGTCGGGGGAACGGGACTCCGGGGTGCCGGCCTCCTGGAGTTCATGGAGGGAAGCCAGAAGATGGTGCTCCTGGTGCGCGGGGACGCGCCGCCGGCGCCTCTGGCCCGCCTGGCCTCTCCCGGCGTCTGGGTGGCTCAGGCCGTCGGGGAGGCGGGGCTGGACCGGGCGGCTGAGCTTGCGGCCCATCCCGGGCCCGGGATCCTGGGCCTCGTCCGGGAGGGGTCGGGAGCGCTGACCTTCGCGTATCCGGGGGAGGGGGCCGTGGAGCTGGACGCCGCGGAGCTGGATGCGGCCCTGGAAGAGGCCGCCCGCAGTGCCGGCCAGCCCGGCCTCCCGGACCTCCGCTGGCTCCAGGCCATGCGGAGCGCCGCCGGCGGAGCCGCCGCCCCCGCTGGGTCGGCGCCGTCGGAGGCGGCGGTCGTGACCGCAAGCGCACCCACCCCCGCTCCGGCGCCCTCCTCCGACGATGCGGACGGGGCAGTCGAGGCCTCGGCGGACCAGTTGGCAGCGTGGCTCCTGGCCCAGACCGACCTGCCGGAGGGGTGAGACGGTGTCGCTCCTCCCTCTCGCCCTGGCCCTGCCGACGGACACCGTCGTCGGTTCTGTGGCCATCCTGGGCGGGGTGGGCATGGCCTTCGGAGCCCTCATCGCCCTGGCGAACGCGCGCCTTCGGGTCGAGGAGGACCCCCGGGTCGACGCCCTGACGGACCTCCTTCCGGGGGCGAACTGCGGCGCCTGTGGCTACGCCGGTTGCCGAGCCTTCTCCGAGGCCGTGATTCAGGGCAAGGAACCCCCCTCCACCTGCACCGTCATGAGCGAGATGGAGCGGGAGGACGTGGCGGAATATCTGGGCGTGGACGTGGGGGAAGCCAACAGGAAGGTGGCGCGTCTGCTCTGCGCCGGCGGGTCGGATGTCGCCGGACGCAAGGCGGACTACGTGGGCATCGAGAGCTGTGCCGCGGCCGTGGCGGTATCCGGCGGGGGGAAGGGGTGCGCGTGGGGGTGCGTGGGCTTCGCCGACTGCGCCGTCTCGTGCGACTTCGACGCCATCGTCATGAGCGCGACGGATCTGCCGGTGGTGTCCCCGGAGCTGTGCACCGCCTGCGGGGACTGCGTCGACGCCTGCCCGCTGGATCTCTTCGCGCTCTTCCCCATGGACGACCACCTCTTCGTCCAGTGCAGGAACCTCCTCGACGGTGACGCTGCCGAGGCGGTCTGCAGCGTGGCCTGCACCGGGTGTCGCCGGTGCGTGCAGGACGCCGCCCCGGGCCTCATCGAGGTCCACCAGGGGCTGGCGATCATCGACTACGAGAAGATCGAACTGGAAAACCCCAAGGCGATCGAGCGATGCCCCACCGGGGCCATCGTCTGGGTGGAGGGACAACAGTTCCCCACCCTGGCCGACGCCGTACGGAGCGCCGTGGCATGAGCAAGCTGACCCGCGGGCGCCTACCCCATCACACCCTCCACACAGATGGGAGAGGGGTGGGCGCTGGCCGTGGCTTCCGGGCAGACGAACGTCTTCGGCCGTCGGCTCATCTTCTTCGAGCCCGAAGGGGAACACGCCGCCGCCGGAGTCACCGCGGGGATGAGCATGACGGGGCTCCGCTCCACGAACTTCTCCAGCGGTCAGGGGATCGCCTACATGCACGAGTCGCTCTACGCCGCGGCGGGGAAGCGTCTCACGTATGTGCTGAACGTGGCGGCCCGGGCCATGACCAAGCATGCGCTGAACGTGCATGCCGGCCACGACGACTACCACGCCGTGGACGACACCGGCTTCTTCCAGGTCTTCGGCAAGAACGTCCAGGAGATCGCGGACCTGACGCTCATCGCCCACCGGATCGCCGAGCTGTCGCTGAATCCGGGTCTCTGCGCCCAGGACGGCTTCCTCACCAGCCACGTCATCGAGGACGTCCTCCTCCCGGAACCGGAGCTCATCCGGACCTACCTGGGCGACCCGGACGACCTCATCGATTCCCCCACGCCGGCCCAGCGGCTGGTCTTCGGTGAGCAGCGTCGCAGGATCCCGGAGCTGTTCAACCTCGACTACCCGGCCATGTTGGGCGTCGTCCAGAACCAGGACGCCTACGCTCAGGGGGTGGCAGCCCAGCGACCGTTCTACTTCGATCATATCCGGGAGCTGTCGGACCGGGCGCTCCGGGAGTATGCCGAACTCACGGGACGGCGCTACGCCCGCGCCATGGGCTACCGTCTGGAGGACGCCGAGTGGGTGCTGGCGGGGCAGGGGTCGGTGATCCCCAACGCCGAGGCGGTGGCGGACCATCTTCGGGAGGTGGAGGGCCTGAAGGTCGGGGTCCTGAACCTCACCATGTTCCGGCCCTTCCCCGGGGACCTGGTCACCCGGATGCTGGCGGGCAAGCGGGGCGTCACGGTCCTGGAGCGGGTGGACCAGCCGCTGGCCGCCGATCCCCCGCTCCTGCGGGAGCTCCGCACGGCCATGAGCCAGGCGGTGGAGAACTTCCGGGCCGACCGGGGTGTCCGGAACGCCCGCTGGGCCCGCCGCAACGACGAGGGCCGGGCGCTTCCCTTCCCGGAGCTGGCGGCGGTGGCTCCGGACGACGTTCCCGACTTCTTCGCCGCAGGGTTCGGCTTCGGTTCACGGGATCTGCAGCCCGGCGACCTGGTGGCGGCGGTCCACAACATGCTCGAGGGCGGAGGCGGACGTCGTCACTTCTACCTGGGTGTGGACTTCCTGAGAGAGGACACGCGGCTTCCCAAGCTCCAGATCTGGCAGGATCAGCTCCGGACCGCCTACCCCGACATCGGGGAGCGGGCCCTCCGGAGCGCCGGGGACCTGAACCTCCTCCCGAAGGACGCCATCTCGCTCCGGATCCACTCCGTGGGGGGTTGGGGCGCCATCACCACGGGCAAGAACCTGGCGGCGTCGGCCTTCGAGCTCTTCGGACTCCGTGTGAAGGCCAACCCCAAGTACGGTTCCGAGAAGAAGGGCCAGCCCACCACCTTCTACGCGGTCTTCAGCCACGAAGAGGTGCGTCCCAACGCCGAGCTGAAGCACGTCAACGTGGTCCTGTCCCCCGACGGAAACGTCTTCCGCCACTCCAATCCCCTGGCGGGGCTCGAGCCGGGAGGGGTCTTCGTCATCCAGAGCGACCGGCCCCCCCAGGAGGTCTGGGAGTCCTTCCCCGAGTACATCCGGCGCGACGCCCGTGAGCGGGGGATCAAGGTCTACGCCCTCGACGGCTTCGGCATCGCCAGCAGCGAGGCCACCGACGCCGAGCTCCGCTACCGCATGCAGGGGGCCGCCTTCATGGGCGCCTTCTTCCGGGCGTCTCCCATCCTGGAGCGGGAAGGGGTGAGTGAGGCCGATCTCTTCGAGGGGATCGCCGCTCAGATCCGGAGCAAGTTCGGCAAGAAGGGCGAACAGGTGGTCCAGGACAACATCCGGGTGATCCGCCGGGGCTTCGACGAGCTGGTGGAGATCGACATCGACGCCGAGAGCGGGGGTGACGAGGCCACCGACGCCCCGGGGGCCCGGATCCCGGGCATGATGGACGCCCCGGCCCAGCCGGGAATCGCCGACGGCGGTCGCTTCTTCGAGCAGGTCTGCAGCGTCTGCGCCGTGGGCCAGGACGGTCTTGCCGACCCCTTCGCCGCCATCAGCGCCATCCCCGCCGCCACCAGCGCGGTGCGGGACATGACGGACATCCGCTTCGAGGTTCCGGAGTTCGTGGCCGAGAAGTGCACCGGATGCAGCCAGTGCTGGGTCCAGTGCCCCGACGCCGCCATTCCGGGGCTGGTGGTCACGGTGGAGGACCTCCTGGACCGGGCGGTCCAGCAGGCATTCCGCCGGGGCTCCACCGGCACCGTCGGCGGGGAGCGCATCAAGCAGGTCTCGAAGCACCTGGCCCGGGAGGCGCGCAAGCTGCTGGACGGCGTCCCCTTCCACACGGTGGGGGAGACGCTGGCCTCGGCCTACGCCAACGTGGCGGACAAGCTCAACTGGGACGCCAACCGGCGGCAGGAGCTCGACCGGGAATGGGCCGCGGTCTACTCGGTGCTGGCCGAGTTCCCCGCCGCCAAGACGGTTCCCTTCTACGACGTGCCCGAGCGAAAGGAGAAGGGCGCCGGAGGTCTCCTGGCCGTCACCATCAACCCCGAGGCCTGCAAGGGCTGCAACATCTGCGTCGAGGTCTGCCCCGAGCAGGCCCTCGTCACCGTCAAGCAGGACGACGAGATCGTGGAGCAGCTCCGGCGGAACTGGGACTTCTGGGAGACGCTTCCGGACACGCCCGACCGGTTCATCAACGTCCGCAACCTCGACGAAGGGATCGGCGTTCTGTCCTCGCTCCTCCTCAAGAAGGAGAACTACCGCTCCATGGCCGGCGGCGACGGAGCCTGCATGGGGTGCGGCGAGAAGACGGCGGTCCACCTGGTGGTCAGCACCATCGAAGCGGTGATGCAGCCCCGGGTGCAGACGTTGCTGGAGCGGATCGACGGGCTGACGACGGAGCTGGAGCGGCTCGCCCGGGAGGCCCTGGGTGAGCACGCGGACGTGGATCAGGCCGCCACCACCGGCGCCGTGGACGTGGAACTCCCGGAGGAGGTCCGGGCCCGCGTCGATCTCCTCAACCGGAGCCGAAGTGCGCTGGAGGATCTGCGCTGGCGCTATACCTCGGGTCCCGGCGGACGGGGGCGGGCGCCCCTGGGCATCACCAACAGCACGGGCTGCTCCTCGGTGTGGGGGAGCACCTATCCCTACAACCCCTATCCGTTCCCCTGGGTGAACCACCTCTTCCAGGACGCACCCTCCATCGCCATCGGCATCTTCGAGGGGCACATGCGGAAGATGGCCGACGCCTTCGTGGCGCTCCGCCGGGCCGGCAAGCTGGTGGACGGGAGCTACGACGCAGAGGTCGACGAGCCCTTCTTCGGAGCCTTCGACTGGGAGCAGTTCGACGACACCGAGTTCAAGCTCTGCCCCCCCATCCTCACCATCGGCGGAGACGGGGCCATGCTGGATATCGGCTTCCAGAACCTCTCCCGCCTCATGGCGTCGGGGAAGCCGATCCGGGTCCTGGTCCTGGACACACAGGTCTACTCCAACACCGGCGGTCAGGCCTGCACCTCCGGCTTCACGGGCCAGATCGCCGACATGTCGGCCTGGGGCGCCGCCCACCACGGCAAGGAGGAGGTCCGCAAGGAGCTCTCCTACATCGCCATGGCCCACCGGGGCGTGTTCGTCCATCAGTCGTCCCAGGCGCTGGCGTCGCACCTCATGGAGGGGGTGATCAAGGGCCTCAACTCCCGTCGACCGGCGCTCTTCAACATCTACACCCCCTGTCCCGTAGAGCATGGGCTGGCGGACGAGTGGGCGCCCGAAGCGGCCAAGCTCGCCCTGGAGGCCCGGGCCTTCCCCTTCCTCACCTACGACCCGGACGGCGGCCGGGACATCGCCGACTGTCTGACGCTGGACGGCAATCCGGCTTTGGACGCCACCTGGCCCACCTACGCCCTGACCTTCAAGGACGAAGAGGGGAACGAGGTCCAGGAGGAGCTGCCCCTGACCATCGCCGACTGGGCCTTTACCGAGACCCGGTTCCGGAAGCACTTCAAGCCCGCTCGGGACGGGGACGACGACCTGGTGCTCTTCCACGAGTTCCTGGACCTGGGGGACGAGGAGCGGGAGGGGAAGCGACCCTTCATCTGGACGGTGGACTCGGAGGGACGCCGTTCCCGCATCGTGTCCTCCGTCGAGATGGTGAAGCTGGCGGAGGAGAGGCTCCTCTTCTGGCACCAACTCCGGGAGCTGGCGGGTCTGGACGTACCCGATGACGTCCGGGACCGTGTGACCGACGCCCTGAACCGGGACTTCCAGGCCAAGCTGGATTCCCTGACGGCCGAGCACGAGCGGAAGCTCGAGGAGCTGAAGGCCGAGTACCCCCGCATCGTGGCCCGGCGCATGGCCGAGAGTCTTCTGGCGGGGGGTCGGGACCGCACGGTGGGGGATCTGCTGGCCCAGGCCGCCGGCACGCCACCCCTGGAGCCGGCTGCGCCGGCGATCGCAGGGGGCGCCGGAGGGAACGGGGCCTCGGGGGAGACTGCTCCGGCCGCTGCCGAGGCCGGGGGCGGACCGACGGCGTCCGGCACGACGGCCACGGCACCGGCGGAGGCGACCCCTGCGGCGCCGGAGGCGGAGCCCGCCCCGGTGGCCGAGGCGGCGGCCGCTCCCCAGGAGGAGGAGGAAGACGACGAGCTCCGAATGGAGCCCTACATCGACACGGCCATGTGCACGTCGTGCAACGAGTGCATCAACATCAACGGCCAGATGTTCGCCTACGACGGAAACAAGCAAGCGTACATCAAAGACCCCACGGCGGGCACCTTCGCCCAGCTCGTGCAGGCGGCGGAAAAGTGTCCGGCGGCCATCATCCATCCCGGCGACCCCATGGATTCCTCCGAGAAGGACCTGGACAAGTGGATCGCCCGGGCCGAGCCCTTCAACTGAGGTTCGGCGAATGATCGGTGCCCTCTCGTCCTGGCTCGGTGGCGGCTTCCGCCACGGGGTGCATCCTCCGGACCACAAGGAGGCGTCCGCGGGGCGTCCCATCCGGAGGATGCCCTTCCCCGACGAGGTGGTGTTGCCTCTGTCGCAGCACGCCGGCGCTCCCGCCCGGTGCCTGGTTCGACCCGGCGACCGGGTGGAGCGAGGAGCGGCGAGGTGGTGGAGGTGGGGATGTGGCCCCACCCCGCCGGCGGATATCGTGAGGCGGTCCGGATCCGGGTGGATCCCCACTCGGCGCAGATCCCCCGGCCCCGCCTCGTACCCCGTTGGGAGGGCCTCACACCGGACCAGGTGCGGGCTGCGGTGCAGGACGCCGGTGTCGTAGGCCTCGGGGGCGCCGCGTTCCCGACCCATGTGAAGCTCAAGGCGCCGGAAGGGACCCACATCCGGCTCCTCCTGGTGAACGGCGCCGAGTGCGAGCCGTACCTGACCTCGGATCACCGGGTCATGGTGGAGCACCCGGAGAGGGTCCACTTCGGCATCCGCATCATGATGCAGTGCCTTGCGGTGGATCGGGCCATCATCGGAGTGGAGAAGAACAAGCCCGACGCCGTGGAGCGGCTCCGGGCCACCCTCCCGGCGGACCTGGACATCACCGTCCTCCCCCTCCGGGTCAAGTACCCCCAGGGCGCCGAGAAGATGTTGATCAAGGCCGCCACCGGCCTCGAGGTGCCGTCGGGAAAGCTCCCGGCCCATGCCGGCACCGTGGTGCAGAACGTGGGCTCCATCGCCGCCATCGCCGAGGTGTTCGAGACGGGATACCCCCTCATCGAGCGCATCGTCACCGTGTCGGGACCCGGGATCCGGGAACCGGCCAACCTGGTCATCCCCGTGGGGACCCGGGCCCGGGACGTGCTGGAGTTCTGCGGCGGCCTCACCGAGGACGCCACCGAGGTCCTCTTCGGCGGCCCCATGATGGGCGCACCCCAACCGGATCTGGACGCCCCGGTCCTCAAGGGCACCAGCGGGATCGTGGCCCTCACCGAATCCAACGCCCGGACGGTCCACCCGTGCATCTCCTGCGGCCACTGTCTGGAAGCCTGCCCCGTCTTCCTGAACCCGGCGCGGCTCGGGCGGCTGGCCCAGGCGGGACGGTATCAAGAGATGGCCGACATGCACCTGATGGACTGCATGGTCTGCGGCTCGTGCTCCTACGTCTGTCCCTCGGGCATCCCCCTCTCCCAGATGTTCGCCCTGGCCAAGGGGGCGGTGCGGCGTGAGGCGGAGCGGGTGCGGGCTCGTGAGGCGGAGGAGGAGGTGGCGGCGTGACGGACGGCACGGGCAGGCCGACGCCGGGCCCGGACGGCCGGGGGCCCGAGCGGAGGGCCGATGCGGGAGGGGGCACGCCGACTCCCCGGGGTCTGGGCTCGCCGGCGGGAGGGCGAGTCCCGGGCGCGGTGAGGAGCCCCGAGGCCCCTGCGGCCGGTGGCCGGCAGCTGGAGCTCGCCGCGTCGCCCCATCTGAAGGCGCCCGACACCACGCCACGCATCATGTGGACGGTGGTGGCCACCCTCGTGCCGGTCGTGGCGACGGCGGTCTGGACCTTCGGCCCCTCCGCGTTCGTCGTGATCCTGGCGGCGACCGCTGGAGCCGTGGTGACGGAGCGGGTGTGGGGGCGCCGGGGCGCGCTGGGGGATGGCTCCGCGGCCCTCACGGGTCTCCTCCTGGGGCTCACCCTTCCTGCGAGCCTGCCCCTCTGGATGGCCTTCCTGGGTGGCGTCGTGGGGATCGGCTTCGGCAAGCTGATCTTCGGCGGCCTCGGGCAGAACGTGTTCAATCCCGCGCTCCTGGGCCGGGCCTTCCTCCAGGCCGCCTTCCCGGCGGCCATGACCACCTGGTCTCTCCCCACCGGCGCGGATCTGCCCGGCGGCGGGACGGTGGCGTGGGCCTCGCTGCGGGGCGACACCTTCGCCCTCCCCCTCCTGGGTTCCACCGTGGACGCCGTGACCGGTGCCACGCCGCTGGGGCTCGCGAAATTCGAGGACATCATCACCCCCGCGACGGACCTCTTCATGGGCTCCATCGGGGGGTCCGCCGGCGAGACCTCCGCCCTCCTCATTCTGCTGGGTGGCGTCGTGCTGGCGGCAAAGAACTACCTGAACTGGCGTATCCCGGTGAGTATCCTGGTCGTGGTGGCGACTCTCTCCAGCGCTGTACACGCCATAAGCCCGACCGTCTCGCCGGGTGCGCCCTTCATGCTGTTCGCCGGTGGGCTCATGCTCGGGGCCGTCTACATGGCCACCGACATGGTGACCTCACCGGTGACGAACGCCGGCGCCTGGATCTACGGCGCCGGCATCGGCACCCTGGTCGTCCTGATCCGCGTCTGGGGCGGCCTGCCGGAAGGCGTCATGTACGCCATCCTCTTCATGAATGCCCTCGTCCCCTTCATCAACCGAGCCACCCAGCCCCGGGTCTTCGGCACGGGTCGAGCCGTGGAGGCCTCATGAGCGAGCGTCTTCCGGTGGTGGATGGCGGGACTCCCGGGGGTCCGGCGGCAGAGGCGGTGGCGCCGCCGCCCACCTCGTCGAGCCGTCTGGTGGCCACCCTGGCGGTGGCGGGCGCCGTGGCGGGCTTCTTCATCGTCCTGGTCCACCTCTGGTCCCAACCCCGCATCGAGGCCTACCAGGCCCGGGTGTTGGGCGAGGCGGTCCAGGAGGTTCTCGGCGGTCCCGAGACCACCACCACCTTCTACCTCCACGAGGGGGATTTCACCCGCTCGCCTCCGGCGTCGGTGGACACCGCGGGCCTGGACCGCATCTACGTGGGCTACGACGACGCAGGCGGAGTGATGGGGATCGCCGCCGCCGCTGCCGAGCCCGGATTTCAGGACGTCATCCGCCTCATCTTCGGCTTCGACCCCGGGAGCGGACATGTGCTGGGCATGAAGGTCCTGGAGAGCAAGGAGACGCCGGGGCTGGGAGACAAGATCGTGAAGGATTCGGCCTTCGTCTCGGAGTTCCGGGGTGTCCAGGCGCCCCTCCAGGGGGTCAAGCCGGCCCGGGCCACCGGGGGGCCCAACGAGGTGGATATGATCACCGGTGCCACCATCTCCTCCGAGGCCGTGGTGGACATCATCAACCACCGTGTCGCGGCGCTGGAGGGTGCCCTCCGGAGCCTCTGGGACGCCGGGGTGCCCGGGCCGACGGCCACGCAGGCGTCGGTGGACCGGAGCGGCCCCGTGGGGTCGCCGTCCACGAGCCCCGGAGGCGCCCCATGAGTCCCCGGACCACCACGCCGTCCCAGGACTTCTTCCGAGGGGTCTGGAGGGAGAATCCCGTGCTGGTCCAGCTCCTGGGGCTCTGTCCGGCGCTGGCCGTCACCAACACGGTGGCCAACTCCCTGGCCATGGGGATCGCGACATTCTTCGTGCTGCTGGGCTCCAGCGTCCTGGTCTCGGCCCTCAAGCGTTTCATCCCCGGCGAGGTCCGGATCTCCGCCTACATCCTCATCATCGCCACCTTCGTCACCATCGCCGACATGGTGCTGGCAGCGGTGGTGCCCGAGATCCACAAGGCTCTAGGGGCCTTCATCGCCCTGATCGTGGTGAACTGCATGATCCTGGGCCGTCAGGAGGCCTTCGCCTCCAAGCGGCCCGTGCGCCGGGCGGCCCTGGATGCGGTGGGCACGGGCACGGGGTTCATGATCGCCCTCCTCCTCATGGGTGGTGTGCGGGAGGTCCTGGGGAACGGCACCTTCCTGGGAATGCCCCTCTTCGGCGACGCCTTCGAGCCCTGGATCGTCATGATCCTTCCTCCGGGCGGATTCTTCACCCTGGGGCTCCTGCTCCTGGGGCTGGCCTGGTGGGAGGAGCGCCGGAAGGTGCCGGTCCACCCCCGGAGCTGGCCCCACGGGGTGACGGTGCAGGTCCGGACGGGCTCGGAGGGCACCCGCCGTGCCCCGAACGTGGAGGCCCCCCATGGCTGAGCTGCTCCTGATCTTCGTCTCGGCCATGCTGGTGAACAACTTCACCCTGGTCCTCTTCCTGGGGCTGTGCCCGTTCATGGGCGTGTCGGCCAAGGTGGGGACGGCCCTTCGCATGGGCGGGGCCAACGTCTTCGTTCTGACCATCACTTCGCTGGTGGCGTCCTTCCTGAACGCCTTCGTGCTGGTGCACGCTCCGTATCTGCGCCTCATCTCCTTCATCGTGGTCATCGCGTCGCTGGTGCAGATCGTGGAGATGACCATCAAGAAGCTGAGCCCGGGGCTCTTCAGGGAGCTGGGGATCTTCCTCCCCCTCATCACCACCAACTGTGCCATCCTGGGGCTGGCGATCTTCCAGACGAACCGGGGCTCCGGGGTGTTGGAAGGGCTGTTCTTCGCCCTGGGCGCCGGTGCGGGACTCACGCTGGCCCTGGTGCTGATGGCCTCGATCCGGGAGCAGATCGAGCTGGCGGACGTGCCTGCGGTGGCCCGGAACATGGGGATGGTGCTGATCGTGGCCGGGAGCCTCTCCCTGGCCTTCATGGGATTCGCCGGGCTTTTCAGCTCGTAGGAGTGGGGATGACGATGGTCGAGGTCCTGGTGGGTGTGTTCGCCACGGCGTGTCTCTTCGCCCTCTTCGGGCTCCACGGCGGCACCCGAAGCGGGGACTGCGGATCGTGCTCCGGGCACTGCGGCAGCTGCACACTGGACCAGGAGGAAGGGTCATGAAACTCCCTGTAACGGTGACTCCGGCCCGACGGGAACTGGACCGACGGACCTTCCTGGCTCTGGGCAGCGGAGCCCTGGCGGTCTGGGCCGTGCCGTCCTGGCTGCGCCCCCGGGAGCGGCTGGTCCGCCTGAGCGTGCCCGTCATGGGCACGGTGGCCGACTTCGCGGTCCCCGCACGGGAGGAGAGAATGGCCCGCCAGGCCCTCTCCGCCGCTGCTGCGGAGCTCCGGCGCGTGGAGTCTCTCATGACCCGGTTCACCGCCACCTCTGATGTGGGCCGCTACAACGGTGCCGCCGAGGGCGCCTCGGTCTCCGTCTCCCCCGAGACGGCGGAGGTGGTGCGGGCTGCGTTGGAGTGGGCCCGGTGGAGCGACGGCGCCTTCGATCCCACCCTCGCCCAGCTGTCGGTCCTGTGGGATCCCGCTACGGTGCACGCCCCTCCCGACGCCCGCCTCATCCAATCGGCGGCCAGCGGCGCGTGGCGGGCCATGGAGCTGCCCGGCCCGGGAGAGGGCCCGCGGCTGCGGCGCGTCCCGGGCACGGCCCTGGATCTGGGGGGCATCGCCAAGGGGTACGGCGTCGACCGGGCGGCGACGGTTCTCCGAGAGCACGGGGTGTTCCGGGGGCTGGTGAACGTCGGCGGAGATCTCATGGCCCTGGGGGACGGGCCCGGAGGGCGGCCCTGGCGGATCGGCGTACGAGACCCGGCGCGGCCCGACGAGTTGATCTCCACCCTGGAGGTGGTGGACCAGGCGGTGGCCACCTCAGGCGACTACCTGCGATACTTCGAGCATGGGGGCCGCCGGTACCATCACATCCTGGACGGGACCACGGGGGCTCCCTCCAGGAGCGGGATCCGAAGCGTGACGGTGACGGCTTCGGAGGTGGCGGCCGCCGACGCCGCAGCCACCATGGCCTTCACCACGGGACCCGAGGTCGCCTCGGGGCTTCTGGAGCGCCGTGAGGGCGCTCTCCGCATCGCCCACAGCATTTGAAACCTGGAGGCGCACCATGAGCGCACACGAAGGAATGGAAGTCCACCTGGCCTACTGCTCGGGCTGCGACCGACAGGTGCGGGTGGCGGTGAACCCCGCCGTCGTGGAGGAGGGCCGAGAACCCACCGCCGCCGACCTCATCTGCCTGGAGCACGGTGAGGCGTGCACCGGCTCCCTCTGCCCCATCTTCGGGGTCCCGTCGGCCGAGATGGAGGCCCGGTACGGAGAACTCCTGGAGCGGGCCCGGAACGAGGAGGATTGAGATGGAGACGCGGCATGTATACTGCCCGGGCTGCAACCACAAGGTGAAGCTCGTCGTCACCGAGGCTCACCTCGACGGACAGGCGAATCTCCCCGAGGGCGCCCAGGTGGTGTGCCTGGACTTCGGCGAGGGCTGCTCCGAGGGGACCTGTCCACTCACCTCACGGCCCGGTGTGGTGATGGGGGTTCGCCTCGCCCGGAGCCACCTGAACGACGAGGCCTTCCGGATCATCCACGGGGAGTGTGCCTCCTGCGGACAGATCACGGGGCTGGAGATGGTGGACGGCGAGCACGCGGTCTGCCCGCTGTGCGGCTCCACCAACAGCTACCTCCTGGTGGATCTGGACGGGGACTGGGCAGTGGCGGTGACCGAGGCCTGACGAGGGCCTGTATCGGGCCCTATGACGCCTCCCTCCCATCACCGCCCCGGCGGCGGCTTCCGGATCCCCTGGTTCGAGGGACGCGAGCTTCCGGGGATCGGCGCAATGCTCCGTTGGAGCTGGGAGCGATGGATGGATCCGCCCCCACCCGACCCCCCGCCGGGGCACATCCCCATCGAGACGCCCGATCCGGCCCGGCCCCTGGCCCTTCCAGGCGAGATTCGGGTCACCTGGATAGGTCACGCCACCTTCCTGATCCAGCTGGGACGTCTGAACCTCCTCACCGATCCCGTCTTCTCAGACCGGGTGTCTCCGGTGTCGTGGGCAGGCCCCCGTCGACTGGTGCCCCCCGCCCTCTCGGTGGACGAGCTCCCGTCCATCCACGCCGTCCTCCTGTCCCACAGCCACTACGACCACCTCGATCGCCCCTCGGTGATCCGGTTGCACCGGCGCTTCGGTGACGAACTCGAATGGATCACCCCGCTGGGGTACCAGGACTGGTTTCGGGAGCTGGGGGTGGAGGCGGTCCGGGAGCTGGACTGGTGGGAGCGTGGGGAGCTGGACGGGACGGGAGGCCCGGCCGGGATCACCGCCTGCCCGGCCCAGCACTGGTGCCGACGAGGATTCCGGACCAACCAGCGCCTCTGGGCCGCCTACGGGGTGGAGGGACCGGCGGGGCAACGGGTCTTCTTCGGGGGCGATTCGGGCTACTTCCCGGGCTACCGGGAGATCGGGGAGAGGATGGGGCCGTTCGACCTTCTCCTCCTTCCCATCGGGGCATACGAGCCCCGCTGGTTCATGAAGACCTCCCACATGAATCCCGAGGACGCGGTCCAGGCCTACCGGGACCTCGGGGGGCGGGGTGTCTTCGTGGGGACCCACTGGGGGACCTTCCGCCTCACCGACGAGCACCCCCTGGAGCCGCCGAGACGGACCCGTCGTGCCTGGCGGAGCGCCGGATTGCCGCCGGGGGACCTGCGACTGCCGGGGATCGGGGGAACCGTGGCAGTGGGCCGTTAGTCGCAGTGCAGACCGCAGCCGCCTGCGGGGCCCCGGTTCACGGCGACCCACCGGTAGACCCGGTCCGCCACCCCCCGCACCCCGGGTATCCGGAAGAGCCACGCCAGCGGTCGTCCACCGGGCAGGATGTGGGCCAGGCGCTCCGCCGCACCGGCTCCCGACCAGGTCCGGCCGTCGGGGGCCACCACCTGGACCGCCTCCCGCAGCGCGTCCGGGGGAATCCACGGGAACCGGTCGGTCACCGACGGGTCCTGATACGGGATCGTCTCGAGCACGCCGTCCCGGTCCCACGCCTCCAGGCGTCGAACCCAGCGACGGCACATTCCGCAGTCACCGTCGAAGATCACCACGTCGCCGGAGCCCCGGTCTCGGGCCGGGACGAGGGGCGTGTACGCGGGAGCCCGCATGAACGAATTCTCCGGTTCGGAGGAGGAAGAGCTCACCATGGGGGACGGGACGTCCGACGCCCCCGTGGAGATCTCCTGTCCGTACTGCGGCGAGACCTCCGAGGTCCACGTGGACCCCATGGGGGGAGCCGAGCAATCCTATGTGGAGGACTGTCAGGTCTGCTGTCGGCCCATGGAGATCCGGGTTCGGATCCAGCACGGCATCCCCCAGGTGGAGGTGGGGACGGAGGACGACCCGGGGTTCTGACCCGAACGTCCCTGCCCCTTCGCAGGGGCGGGGACGCCCGGTGCCTTCAGTCCTCGGAGATCGTGACCTTCTCCATCACCACATCCGCCCGCGGCCGGTCACCGGTCCCGGTGGGTGTCTTGCCGATCGATCGCACCACGTCCATTCCATCGGTCACCTTTCCGAAGATGGCGTGCTTGCCGTCGAGCCACGGCGTGGCGGCGAGGGTGATGAAGAACTGGGATCCACCGGTGTTCGGGCCGGCGTTGGCCATGGAGAGGATCCCCTCGCCCTCGTGGGTCAGCCCTTCGCCGAACTCGTCCGGAATGGTGTAGCCCGGTCCCCCGGTTCCCCGGCCCATGGGGCAACCACCCTGGATCATGAAGCCGTCGATCACCCGGTGGAAGACGATCCCGTCGTAGAATCCCTTCTCCGCCAGCTTGATGAAGTTGCCGGTGGTCTTCGGCGCCTTGTCCTCGAAGAGCTCGAGGGTGAAGGTGCCGTGGTTGGTCTCGATGGTGGCGGTGCGGTTGGCCATGGGGAGTCCGGATTGAGATGGATTGGAAGCCTCTCAGGGTAACCAAGCCGAAAGGGGCGCTCCAGACTCTTCGCTTGCGGGGAGCGATGCGGCAACGAGATCATGGGTCACCGTCGACCCGTCGCCCCGAGGGATCTCATGCATCTCGCCGACCGCACACCCAGGCCCGGGTCCACCCGCCGCTCGGGCCTCTTCGCACTGATTCTGGGGGCTCTCTCGGCCCTCCCGGGCGACGCCCAGGAGGAACGGCGTCTCGGGACCCTCACCTTTCCGAACTCGGGGGCTCCCGAGGCCCAGGACGATTTCGTGCGGGGCGTCCTCCTCCTCCACTCCTTCGAGTACGCGGACGCGGCAGCGGCCTTCCGCCGGGCCCAGGAGACCGACCCGGACTTCGCCCTGGCCTACTGGGGCGAGGCCATGACGTACAACCACCCATCTGGGGCGAGTACGACGGCGAGGCGGGTCGCGCGGTCCTGGACCGGTACCGGGGCACCCCCCCGTCGGACCGGGAGGCGTTGTACCTCGCGGCGCTGGACCCCCTCTACCGACGGGGAATCCAGGACAAGGCGGAGCGGGACCGCGCCTACATGGAGGCCATGCGACGACTCCACGAGGCCTACCCCGACGACGACGAGGCGACGGTCTTCCACGCCCTCTCCATCCTGGGGCTCACCAACGGAGTGAGGGAGTTCCGTACCTACGTGCGGGCCGCCGCCGTGGCGCAGCCCGTCTTCGACCGGAATCCCGATCACCCGGGAGCCGCCCACTACATCATCCACGCCTTCGACGACCCGATCCATGCGCCGTTGGGACTGCCGGCGGCCCGGGCCTACGGGGCCTCGACGCCCGACGCGGGCCATGCCCAGCACATGACCTCCCATATCTTCGTGGCGATGGGGATGTGGGACGAGGTCGTCCGGGCCAATGTCAACGCCGTCCGGGTGATGGACCGGGGGCGGGCGGAGCGGGGGATGACCGACCTGAACCGCTGCGGGCACTACCCCTCCTGGCAGCAGTACGGCCACCTGATGCGGGGGGAGTGGGAGGAGGCGGCTGCGATCATGGACCTGTGCCAGGCCAATCAGCTCGCGCCGGACCGGGACGACCGGGCCTACTACGTGAGGATGCGGGCGCGACAGGTGCTGGACTCGGAGCGGTGGGAGGGGGCGGAGCGTTGGAGCTTCGACGTCTCGGACGTCGCCTCGGTCGTCCCGGGCTACGACTTCGTCGACGCCTACGCGGCGCTGAAGCGGGGGGATCCCGCCCCGGCCCGGACGGCCGTCGAGCGCTGGAAGGCGGCGCTGGATGAGGCGCAAGGGGAGGCGGTCTGGTGGTACGATCCGGATCGCCTGCGCATCCAGATCCTGGAGTTGGAGGCGCTCCTGGCGCTCGAGGAGGACCGCTCGGACGAGGGGCTCCGCATGCTCAGGGAAGCCGCGAAGCTGGAGGAGTCCCTCCCCATGGAATTCGGACCGCCGGCTTCCCTCAAGCCGCCCCACGAGCTGTGGGGCGAGGCGCTGTTGGGGCTCGACCGTCCCGGGGAGGCGGTGGCGGCCTTCGAGGGCTCCCTCGCCCTGGCGCCTCGGCGCATGCCCTCGCTCCGAGGGCTCGCCGAGGCCGCCCGGGCGTCCGGAGACGAGACCTTGGCCGCGGAGACGGAGGCGGCGATCGAAGAGATCCTCTCCGGGGCCGACGCCCGAGTCCAGAGTCCGGACGCTCCCGGGCGGTAGGGGACTGTCCGGGGTGGCCCGGCGCTCCCCGACCTCGCCCCCCCGGGATCGACCCCCTGGCCCGGGACGCGCCCCACCCCGGGTTCGCGACGCGTGGGCGGGACGGCGGACGCGGTGGATCGAGGGAATGCCCGGGCGGAGCAGCACGACGCCCTCCTGGGGGGGACTCGGGAGTAGGCGCCGCGGCGGGGAACTCTCCCGGCCAGGTCCGCCGGCCCGCCCCGCCCGGGGCCTCCGTCTTGCGCGGCTCCCGGGCCGGCGGAGGCCCCGGGCGCCGAGTACGTCGTGGTCGACTCGACCTTCGGAGAAGACGCGCTGCCGGGCGACCGGGAGTACGGGGCCGTGAGCGCGATCTACCCGGCGCCCGACGGGATGAGCATCTGGGTCGCCGAGCGCTGCGGGGCCAACGTGTGCGTGGACAGCGAGGCGGATCCGGTTCTCCACTTCGACCTGGAGGGGAACCTGATCCGCTCCTTCGGGGCGGGCCTGATGGCGTGGCCCCATGGGATGTTCGTGGAGCCGGACGGGAGCGTCTGGGTGGCGGACGCCACCGGGTATGCCGAGGTGCCGCCGGGGTGGGGACACGTGATCTACAAGTTCAGCCCCGAGGGCGAGGTGCTCATGACGCTGGGCGAGCGGGGCGTCGCCGGTGAAGAGCCGGGCCTGTTTGCCAAGCCGTCGGACATCCTCGTGGCCCCGGACGGTCACATCTTCGTGGCCGACGGCCACGACGCCGGGGGGAACAACCGGATCGTGAAGCTCTCCCCCGAGGGTGAGTTCGTGATGGCCTGGGGCGAGACCGGTGAGGCCGACGGCCAGTTCCAGGATCCCCACGCCCTGGCCATGGACAGCCGGGGCCGGCTCTTTGTCGGCGACCGGGCGAACTCCCGGATCCAGATCTTCGACCAGGACGGGAACCATCTGGACACCTGGACCCAGTTCGGACGGCCCAGCGGGATCTTCATCGACCAGGACGACGTCCTCTACGCCACGGACTCCGAGTCCAACACCCAGCGCAATCCCGGGGTGCAGCGAGGCATCTATATCGGCAACGCCCTCACCGGCGAGGTGACGGACTTCATCCTCGACCCCGAGCCCGACCCGGACAACTCCGGGACGAGCGGCGCCGAGGGGATCGCCGTGGATGCCATGGGCAATCTGTACGGGGCCGAGGTCGGACCCCGGACCGTGCGGAAGTACGAGCGGCGCTGACCCCGGCGCCCGAGCAACCGAACCCCCACACTGGAGCGAAGACATGCATCCGTTCGCCCGCAGGACCGCCGGACAGCTTGGCCGGACGGCCGCCGCCGCCCTGGCCCTGGCACTCCCGGCCCTCGGCGGTGCACCCGCCGCAGCCCAGGAGGCCAGCTTCTTCATCACCAGCGCCGGGCCCGGAGACGGGGCCGACCTCGGGGGGCTGGCCGGTGCCGACGCCCACTGCGCCGCTCTGGCGGAGGAGGCCGGACTCCCGGACCACGACTGGCGCGCCTACCTGAGCACCGTGGCCACCGACGGCAATCAGGCGGTGAACGCCCGGGATCGGATCGGATCGGGTCCCTGGCACAACGTCGAGGGCGTGCAGGTCGCCCGGGACCTGGCCCACCTCCACAGTGAACAGAACAACCTGACCAAGCAGACGGTCCTGACCGAGGGCGGCGAGATGGTGAACGGCCGGGGCGACGACCCCAACCGTCACGACATCCTCACCGGCTCCGACCTCCAGGGGCGGGCCGTCGACGGGCCGGGGGACACCACCTGCGGAAACTGGACGAGCAGCGGCTCCGACGGGAGCGCGCTGGTGGGACACCACGATCGCACCGGCGGCGGCGACAACCCCACCTCCTGGAACTCCGCCCACGGGAGCCGGGGATGCAGTCAGACCGATCTCCAGGGCACCGGCGGCGACGGGCTCTTCTACTGCTTCGCCGCAGACGCGGGGAGGGACCGGGAGAAGCCCGAGGATTGAAACCGGGCCAGGGCGAATGAGGGAGAGGCGGTCGCCCAGGTCATCGGGGGGGACGGCGTCGCGCCTGCCGGCAGTCGGTTCACTGTTGGCCGTACTGTTCCTCGCGGCACCGGCCCGGGCCCAGCTCGCCGATCCTCCCGGGGACACGTCGGGCTACCCGGTGGATCCCATGGCCGTGCCTCGCCCCACGATCCAGGCCACGCGGGTCGAGCTGCCCGTGACCGTCGACGGCCTCCTGGACGAGGAGGCCTGGAGCCGGGCGGTGGCGAACCGGGACCCGTGGATCCAGACGGTCCCGGACCCGGGGATGCCCGCCTCCCAGGAGACCATCCTCCGCATCATCTACGACGACACGCACCTCTACATCGGGGCGGTGCTCTTCGACGAGGACCCCTACCACCTGGCCGTACCGGGGTTGGAGCAGGACTTCGACACGCCGAACGCCGACATCTTCGGTGTGGCGCTGGACACGTACCTGGATCGGAAGAACGGCTTCCTGTGGGCGGTGAACCCGGCGGGCGCGCTCTGGGACGCCCAGGCGTTCAACGACCAGCAGGACATGTCCATGGCCTGGGAGGGCATCGTGGACGTCCGCACCTCCATCAACGATTCGAGCTGGGTGGTGGAGATGGCGATCCCCTTCGCCACGCTGCGCTTCAACCCGGCGCAGGAGGAGCAGGTCTGGGGGGTGAACTTCTCCCGGCGCATCCGGCGCCGGAACGAGGACGCCATGTGGGCCCCGCTTCCGGTCCAGTTCCGGGTCTACAAGTTCTCCATGGCCGGGACCATGGAGGGTCTGGCGGACCTGCCCCGGGGGCGGAACCTGTGGGTCAAACCCTACGTCCTGGGTGACCGCTTCACCGGTGCCCGGTACGACCGCGCCGAGGCCCACGGCGACATCGGGGTCGACGCCAAGTGGGGACTCACCCCCCGTCTCACGCTGGACCTGACGGTGAACACCGACTTCAGCCAGGTGGAGGTGGACGCCGAGCAGGTGAACCTCACCCGCTTCTCCCTCTTCTTCCCAGAGCGCCGGGACTTCTTCCTGGAGAACGAGGGGACGTTCACCTTCTCCGACGTTTCCCTGCGCAACTACCGGACCGGGAGCAGCTCCCGGAACTTCCGCCTCTTCAACTCGAGACGGATCGGCCTGTCGCCCACCCGGGAGCCCCTGCCCATCGGGGGCGGGGCCCGCCTCACGGGTCGGATCGGCGACCGCTTCGAGGTGGGCTTCCTGAACATGCAGACCCGCTCCTCCGACGGACTCTCCGACGGCTCCGACTACGATGCGGAGAATTTCGCCGTTGCCCGGGTGAAGAGTCAGGTGGGTGCGGCGACGGTAGGGGGCATGTTCATCAACCGGCAGGAGACCGGTGGCCCGGATCCCTCGGCGTACAACCGCTCGTACGGCGTCGATCTGAACGTCCAGGCCACGCAGAACCTCCTGCTCTCGGCCTACTGGGCCCGGACGGACGACAGCAATCCCGTGGGGTCCGACGAGAACATCGGCATGTTTCAGGCGGCCTGGCGCAACGTCTTCTGGAACCTGTCCACCCTGGTCAAGCACGTGGGGGACGGGTTCCAGCCCGAGACGGGCTTCGTGGACCGTATCGCCGTCCGGCGCTACTACGCCACCGCCGGCGTCCACCCCCGGGTGAACCGGTGGGGCATCCGGGAGTTCAATCCCTACGTGGAGGCCGATCTGTACACGGACCTCCGGGACGAGGTGGAGACCAGGACGCTGCGGGGGGGCCTGGTGGTGGACTTTCTGGCCGGCGGACAGTTCACGGTCCAGGTGGCCGACCGTTACGAGCGGCTCTTCCA
>JARRPL010000083.1:0-10294 GCA_037382905.1 Gemmatimonadota bacterium
ACGTTCCGAGGATGGGGCACCGTCTCCGGCAGGGTCAAGGACGAGGCCGACGGAGCGGCCCGCCCCACCCGCCCGGCACCGGTCGTGCCGGGAGCCCGGCCGGCGTACCTTGACCGTGGGCTCGGGCGACGGTGGGGGTCCCTCGTTCGGGGGTCCCGTCCCGGCGTCGCCGTCCCGAACCGCATTCCTCGAGACCAAGGAGGCGACACCATGACGAAACCCAGGGTCTTCATCGGCGGGGCCGCCGAGAGCGACGACCTGGTGGCCGAACTCTCGGAAGGGCTCGCGGACGTAGCGGAGGTCTGGTCGTGGCGGGACGTGTTCCGGCTCAGCGACTACACGCTCCAGGCCCTTCAGCGGGCCGCCAACCAGGTGGACTTCGCCGTGCTGGTCTTCGGCCGGGACGACGTCACCACCTCCCGGAAGAAGCAGGCCTCCTCTCCCCGGGACAACGTGGTCTACGAGGCGGGCCTCTTCGCCGGCAACCTGGGGGAGTACCGGACCTTCATCGTCCACGCCCTGGACACGAAGATCCCCACCGATCACCTGGGCGTCACCATGGCCCGCTACGACGGGGACGATCCCGACCTCTCGGACGCCGTCCGGGAGATCCGGAAGCGGGTCGGCGAGCTCGGCGCCCGACTCGCCCACCGGATCTCCGGTCCCTGGTGGCAGCTCGTCCCGGCGACGGGGGAGGGTTCGGTGGTGAGCTTCGTGGAGCTCATCCCCGTGGACGGCCGGAACGTGGAGCTCCGGGGGCAGGCGTGGGACCCGGACGGACGCCGCAGGTCCAGCTACCGGAGCGTGGCGGCCCAGTTGTCCGAACAGAAGCTGACGCTCCGGTACTACTGGGAGGGGGAGCACTCCATGGAGGCGGGTCTCCCCCGCTTCTTCGGCGTGGGCGAGATCCTCTTCGACCGGGAGCCGGTCACGGGCTCGTTCTCGTCCACCTCCCGTAGCCCCGAAGGCCTCGCCAAGCCCACCTACCTCCGGTCCGCCTGGTATTTCCGTGCCCCGCCGGAGCACGTGGCGATCCTGGAAGGCCAGGACCGGGACGCCCGGGAGCGGCTCATCGGGGAGCAGCTGGCGCGACGGGAGGATCTCTGGCTGTGAGACGGGCATCCCGGGGGGGAGGCGGAGCGTGCAGCGGTACGCTCCCGCCGGGCGGACACCCGCCCGGCGGCCTCACCCCGGCTCCTGCCCCGCGGCCTTGATGGACAGCCCGATGCGCCCCCGCTCCAGATCCACGCTCAGGACCTTGACCCGGACCGCCTCGCCCACGCGCACCACCTGGGAGGCGTCCTTCACGTAGCGGTCGGCGAGCTGGGAGATGTGGACGAGGCCGTCCTGGTGCACCCCCACGTCCACGAAGGCGCCGAAGGCCACCACGTTGGTGACCACGCCCGGGAGGACCATCCCCACCTCCAGGTCCTCGGGCTTCTGCACGTCCTCCCGGAAGGAAGGGGGCTCGAACTCGTCCCGGGGATCCCGGCCCGGGCGTCGCAGCTCCCCCAGGATGTCCTCCAGCGTGGGCCGGCCCACGTCGTCGCCCACGTAGCGGTCCAGCGACGCCTCCAGTCGGCTCAACCGCCCCTCGTCGCCCACGAGCTGGGACACCGGACCGCCCAGGTCCCGGGCCATGCGGGCCACCAGCCCGTAGCGCTCCGGGTGCACGGCGGTGGCGTCCAGCGGCTCGTCCCCGTCCCGGATCCGGAGGAAGCCCGCCGCCTGCTCGAAGGTCCCGGGACCCAGGCGGTGCACCTCCAGAAGCTCCTGACGGGTGGAGAATCCACCTCGCTCCTCCCGGAGGGCCACGATGTTGTCCGCCAGGGTGGGGCCGATGCCCGCCACGTACGAGAGGAGGGGCGCCGAAGCGGTATTCACCTCCACCCCCACCCGGTTCACGCACCCCTCCACCACCTGGTCGAGCCGTTCGGCGAGCCGGGTCTGGTTCACGTCGTGCTGGTACTGGCCCACCCCGATGGAGCGGGCGTCGATCTTCACCAGCTCCGCCAGGGGGTCCTGGAGCCGCCGGGCGATGGAGACGGCGCCCCGGAGCGTCAGGTCCAGCTCCGGCAGCTCCTGGCCCGCCAGCTCCGACGCCGAATAGACCGAGGCGCCGGCCTCGTTCACCAGGACCACCGGCGGGCCGTCCGGCCCCAGCGCCCCCCGGGCGGCTCGCTCCGTCTCCCGGGAGGCCGTCCCGTTCCCCACCGCCACCAGCTCCACCCCGTGCTCTCCCACCAGGGCTCGAAGCTGGCTCCGGAACCGCTCCTCCTGGTGGAGATAGAGGACGTCGGTGGCCAGGACCCCGCCGGTTCGGGAGGTGACGGCGGCCTTCACCCCGGTGCGGAATCCCGGGTCCAGCCCCAGCACCACCCGCTCCCCCGCCGGCGGCTGCAGCAGGAGGTTCTCCAGGTTGGTCCCGAAGATCCGGATCGCCTCCTCCTCGGCCCCGTCCACCAGCTCGCTCTTGATCTCCGATTCGATGCCGGGGTGGAGGAGCCGGCTCCAGGACTCCCGGGCCGCCTCGGTGAGCTGCTCCCGGGCCGGGCCCCGGGCGGTGGCGTGGGAGATCACCCGGGCCAGGGCCTCGTCCGGCACCTCGATCCCCCAGGTCAGCACGCCCTCGGCGTCCCCGCGACGGAGGGCCAGGATGCGGTGATGGGCCGCCCGTCGCACCGGCTCCTGGTGGTCGAAGTAGTCCCGGAACGCCTGGGACTCCGGCAGCGACTTCTTCCCCCGGCGCACCCGGGAGGTGACCCGCCCCTTTGTCCGGGCCAGCTCCCGGACCCACCGCCGGAGTCCGGCGTCTTCGGCCAGGCGCTCCGCCAGGATGTCCCGGGCTCCCGCCAACGCCGCCTCCGGATCGGCGACCTCGGCGTCGGGGTCCACGAAGCCCGCCGCCGCCGCCCGGGCGCCCCGGTCGTCCACCGCTCCGGCCCAGATCCGATCCGCCAGCGGCTCCAGCCCCCGTTCCCGGGCCGCCGTGGCCCGGGTGCGCCGCCGGGGCCGGTACGGCAGGTAGAGATCCTCGAGCTCCTGGCGGGTCCCGGCCTCCCGGATCCGCTGCTCGAGCTCCCGGGTCAGGGCGTCCTGCTCCCGGACGGAGGCCAGGATGGTCTCCCGCCGGTCCTCCAGGTCCTTCAGGTAGGTGGCCCGCTCCCGAATGCGTCGGAGGGCCACCTCGTCGAGCCCTCCGGTGCGCTCCTTCCGGTACCGGGCGATGAAGGGGAGGGTGTTGCCCTCGTCGAAGAGGGTCAGCGCCGCGGCGACGCCGTCCCGGGGAAGGGAGAGCTCGCGTGCGACGGGACGGGCGAGGGGTGCCAGGGGCATGGGCGGAGGGGACGAGGGAGGGCGATCCGGGCGATGGGCGGGGAAAGGTAGGACGACGGGGGTGGGCCGGTGAACCGGGTCACCCCCCCAGCGTCGCCGCCAGCAGGAGCACGTGCCGGGCGGTCCGCATCATCCCGTCGATGTCGGCCCATTCGCCGGGTTGGCCCCGATCGCCGCCCCGGGAGCCCCCGAGCCCGATGGCCGGCGAGCCGGCGGCGATGGCCACGTTCAGGTTCGCGGAGCCGGCGTTGGAGAGGCTCGGCTCGTAGCCCAGGTGCCGGGACACGGCCGCCGCCACCGTCACCAGCTCCGACTCCAGCGCCCCGGGAATCTGGCCGCCGGGGGTGAGCTGGAAGGGCTCCATGCGGAACTCGATCCCCGTCTCGGCGCTCACCCGGTCCAGGACCTCCTCCACCGCGGCCTCCATCTCCTGGATCACCTGGGCGTCCAGGGAGCGGAGGTCCAGGCTGAACCACCCCTCCGCCGGCTTGTGGTTGTAGACCGTGCCGCTCTCCAGGATGGAGACGTTCATCCGGGTGCGGCTCTCCCCGTCCAGCGCCGCCCAGCGAAGGGAGAGGATCCGGTCCACCGCCCGGCCGATCCCCTGGTTCACGTTGGGGAGGCCGCCGCCCAGGGTGTGCCCCGGAGGGCCCTGGGCCTCGATGCGCCACCAGTGGATCCCCAGGGCGCCGTAGCTGATGCTGTGCCCGTCTCCCAGGACGTCCACGAAGGCCACCGCCCGGTCCCGGTAGAGGGGGTGCAGGGCCTTCATCCCTCGGAGCCCCGTCTCCTCCTGGGCCACGGCGGCGAAGACCAGATCGTGCTCCGGCCGCACCCCGGCGGTCACCAGCGCTTCGGCGGCGGCGAGCATGGCCACGGTGGTGAGGGAGGTGTTGGTGCCGGGCCCCACCACCCGGTCTCCCTCGATGCGGGGAGGGCCCGGGGCGGCCCGCTGGTGCTCCGCCACGGTCGCCAGGTCGTCCAGGGTGGAGACGAAGACCAGCGCCCGGCCGGAGCGTCCGGGAATCACGCCGATGGCGTTCGGGTCCTCGGTGACCCGCACCGAATCGAGCCCGATGGCCCGCATCCGCTCCGCCACCGCCCGGGCCCGCTCCTCCTCCTCGCCGGAGGGGGAGACGATGCCGCCGATCCGGACCAGGTGTTCGGCGGTCTCCCTTCGGGCGCCGTCCAGGACCTCCAGCGCCTCCTGCACCCCGGGTCGGGCCAGGGCGTCGGCCAGGAGAGAGTCCCCCCGGGCCGCCGCCGGCGTCGGGATCCCCTCCTGGCCGGCAGCGGGGGCCGTCGACCCCGGGACCGCCAGGAGGGCCAGGAGACACGGGAGGGCGAGGCTGCTGCGGCGACGGGCGATGGGGGAGGCGTGCATGGAGTGGGCACGGGGTGGAGGTGGGAGGCGGTGTGGGCCGGGGCAGGCCGTGTGGGCCGAGGGAGGCGCCGCCGATGGTGGTCCTCGACGGTGGTCCTCGACGGCCCCCAGGGCAATGTCCCGGGTGGAGGACGGCCTGTCGAGTCGTGTCGGGACCGCATCCGCGGGCGGCGTGGCCCGTGTGGCGCACACCCGCCGGCCATGGGTATGGTGGGTCCGGGATCGGGGAACCGGTGACGCCGATCCACCTCTCCAACCCAGGAGGAGCATGGCCTCGGACCCGGAGTTCGCGGAGTTCGCCGTGGGCCAGTTCGCCCCCGAGCTGGACGTCACGGCTCGGAAGATGTTCGGCGAGTACGGCCTCTACAGCGGGGACGTCTTCTTCGCCATGATCTGCGACAACCACCTGTTCGTGAAGCCCACCGAGGGCGGGCGGGCCTTCCTGGGCGACGAGGTGGACGAGGCGCCGCCCTACCCCGGCGCCCGCCCCAGCCTGCGGATCGGCGAGGCGTTGGAGGACGGCGAGCGTCTGAGCGAGCTCGCCCGGATCACGGTGGCGGAGCTGCCGCCCCCGAAGCGGAAGAAGCGGAAGACGAAGGGGTGAGGTCGCCGTTGGCCCGAAAAGGGGTCGTCTCGTCTCCCGGCCCCGACCGCGTCGCGGATGCCCTGGCCCGGTGGAGCGGCCGGGGCCGGGCGCTTGCCCCGACCCGGGGAGGCGTCCTCCGCCGGGCGCGCCCCCCTGCCCTGGCGGCCCTCCTCCTCTGGACGGTGGGGTGCGGAGGCGGCGGTGAGGCGGCTCCAGGGCGTGGGGAGGGCGCGCCAGACACCTACATCGAGACGGGAGACATGGACCGCCTTCGGGCTCGAGGCCGTGTCCGGCTGGGCAACGCCGTCCGGGCCCGCCTCGACGACGTCCCGGCGCTGGCCTGGGGGTCCCCCTCCGGCGACGTCATCGCCCGGGCCTTCGCCGCCCGTGTGGGGCTGGAGCTGGAGGTGGTGGACTTTCCCGACGTGGACTCCGCCACCCGGGCGCTGGTGGAGGGGCGCATCGACGGGATGGTGGCCCGGGAGGTGGCAGGCTCCGAGCCGCCGTCGGAGCAGGTGGCCCTCTCCCGGCCGTTCCGGGTGGAGCCCGGCGTCTTCCTGGCCCGGACCGGTGCGGCTCCCACCACGCTGGCGGAGCTGGAGGGCCGGACCGTGAGCTTCGGGAGGAACGACGGGATGATCGCCGCCGGGGAGGATCTGGCCGCCGCCGTGCCGTCGGTGACGGTGGACACCCTGGCTGCGGTGACGGTGGAGGACGTGCTGGAGCCGCTGGCGGAGGGCGAGGTGGACGTCACGCTGGTGGAGCGATGGGTGGGCGAGGCGCTGGTGGCGGTGCGTCCCGAGCTGGAGCTGGGCATGGAGTTCGGCTCCGTCTTCTACGCCGCCGGGGTCCGGGCCTCCAACCCGGATCTGCTGCGCCGCATCAACGACTTCGCCTTCAACGCCCTCCCGGTGGGGGTGGACGCGCCGCCCCTCTTCGGGGATCTGTCGGAGATCCGGGAGCGCCGGGTCCTGCGCGTGCTCACCCTCAACGCGCCCTCCAGCTACTTCGTGTATCGGGGCGACGTGGTGGGCTTCGACCTGGACCTCATGGAGCAGTTCGCCGCCCAGGAGGGGCTGATCCTCCAGATGGTGGTGGCCCCCTCGGCGGACCGGCTGGTCCCCTGGCTCGAGACGGGGCTGGGCGACGTGATCGGCGTCGGCGTCTTCCCCGGGGCGCTCCAGGACACGGCGGGCCTGCGCCTCACCCGGCCCTACCACGACGTCCGGCCCGTGATGGTGGCCCGGAGCGGGGACGGCATCCGCAGCGGGGACGACGTGGCGGGACGCACGGCGGTGGTGGGGCTCAACAGCCCCTTCCTTGCGGTGGTGGAGGCGGCCCGGGACAGCCTGGACTTCGCGCTGCGGATCACCGGGGACGAGGAGTCCACGGCGGACCTCCTGGACCGGCTGGAGGCCGGCGAGGCGGACGTCACCATCCTCCAGAGCCACCTGGCGGAGGTGGAGCTGGCGGACCGGGAGGGCCTGGAGATCGTCTACACCTTCGAGAGCGACGGGCGGGTGTGGGCCACCCGGGCCGACCAGCCGGAGCTCTTCGCCGCCCTGGACCGCTATCTGGAGCTGGAGCGGGGAGGGCTGACCCACGCCGTACTGCTGCAGAAGTACTTCGACCCGGAACGGTGGCGTGTCCCCCTCCCCCGGTCGACGTCGGACGGGAGCCTGTCGCCCTGGGACGACCTGGTCCAGCGGTACGCCGCCGCCGAGGGATTCGACTGGCGCCAGATCACCGCCCAGATGTTCGTGGAGTCCCGCTTCGATCCCCGGGCCCGGTCCTTCGCCGGGGCCTACGGGCTCATGCAGATGCTCCCTGCCACCGCCCAGGAGCTGGGGGTGGAGGACCTGGAGGACCCGGAGCAGCAGATCGAGGCGGGGGTCCGCTACCTCCGCTGGCTCTACGACCGCCTCGACGACGATCTGGCGCTGGACGACCGCATCGCCTTCAGCCTGGCGGCCTACAACGCCGGCTTCGGGCACCTGCAGGACGCCCGGCAGGTGGCGGAGCGGAAGGGGCTCGATCCGGACCGCTGGATCGGCCAGGTGGAGCAGGCCATGCTCTCCCTGTCGGACCCGGACGTCTACCGGACCACCCGCTACGGCTACGTCCGGGGTCACGAGCCGGTGCGCTACGTGCGGCGCATCCAGCAGCTCACCCAGATGTACTTCCGGCAGGTGCTGGAGTAGCGGGGTCCCGCCCCCGACTCCCCGGAGGAGGCGCCGACCGGCTCAGGTCCCGCAGAAGGTCCGGTAGGGCCCGAAGTCCGGGGGCGCCGGCCCCTCATACGCCTCCAGCCCGGGCCGCCGTTCGAAGGGGCGGCGGAGGACCTCCAGAAGCCTGCGGAAGGGCTCCAGATCCGATGCCGTCGCCGCGTCCAGCGCCGCCTGCACCTTGTGGTTGCGGGGGATGTAGACGGGATTCACCCGGTCCATGGCCTCGGCGCGCTCCGACGGACCGCCCTCCTCCTGCTCGAGCCGTACCCGCCACCGCTCCAGCCAACGATCGAACTCCGGCGTGTCGCCGAAGAGGGCCCGGACCCCCTCGGGGGCTCCCCGGGCGGCGTCCGCCAGGCGCCGGAAGAGGGAGGTGAAGTCCACGTCGTGCAGGTCCATGGCGGAGAGCAGGTCGTCGACCAGCTCCCGATCCCCGTCCCGGGGGGCGTCGAGGCCCAGCTTGGCCGTCATGGCCTCGAGCCAGCGGGCCTGGTAGCGGGGCATGAAGGCCTCCACCTCGGCGGTGACCCCGGGGATGGCCCCCTCGACGTCGTCGGGGGCGATGAGGGGGAGGAGCGTCTCGGCGAACCGCGCCAGATTCCACTGGGCGATCCGGGGCTGATTCCCGTAGGCGGAGCGACCGTGGTGGTCGATGGAGCTGAACACGGTACCGGGGCCGTAGGCGTCCATGAAGGCGCAGGGCCCGTAGTCGATGGTCTCGCCGGAGATGGCCATGTTGTCGGTGTTCATGACCCCGTGGACGAAGCCGATGGACATCCACCGGGCCACCAGGGCGGCCTGCCGGTCCCGCACCTCCCGGAAGAGCCGGAGGTAGCGGTCCGGGGCGTCGACCCACCGGGGGAAGTGCCGGCGCAGGGCGTAGTCCGCCAGCTGCCGCACCTTGTCCATCTCGCCCCGGGCGGCGAAGAACTGAAAGGTCCCGACCCGGAGATGGCTCGCCGCCACCCGGGCCAGCACCGCGCCGGGCTCCGGGCCGTTCCGCACGATCCGCTCCCCGGTGGTGACGGCCGCCAGCGCCCGGGTCGTGGGGACGCCCAGGGCGTGCATGGCCTCGCCCATGAGGTACTCCCGCAGGACGGGGCCCAGGACCGCCTTCCCGTCGCCACCCCGGGCGAAGGGGGTGGGCCCCGAGCCCTTGAGGTGCAGGTCCCGGCGCGCTCCGTGCCGGTCGATGATCTCCCCCACCAGGAGGGCGCGGCCGTCGCCGAGCTGGGGCGAGAAGCCCCCGAACTGGTGTCCCGCGTAGACCTGGGCCAGCGGCGCCGCCCCCTGGGGCGCCCGGCTCCCCGCCAGCACGGCGGCCCCCTCGGGACTGGCCAGACCCTCCACGTCCAGCGACAGCTCCCGGGCCAGCGGCTCGTTCAGCACCACGACCCGGGGATCCGGCGCAGGGGAGCCCTGCCACGGGACGTAGAACCCCTCCATCTCCGCCGCGTAGCTGTTGTCGAACGCGAAGGAGTCGGAATTCGTCACGAGCCGGCCGACTCCGTCCCCGGAACCGTCGCGGACCGGCGTGGGAGCACCCAGTTCGGGCGCGGGAAGTGGCAGGTGTATCCGTTCGGGTAGCGCAGGAGGTAGTCCTGGTGCTCCGGCTCCGCCTCCCAGAAGTCCCCCACCGGCTCCACCTCCGTCACCACCTTGCCGGGCCAGAGCCCCGAGGCCTCCACGTCGGCGATGGTGTCCTCCGCCACCCGCCGCTGCTCCTCGCTGGTGTAGTAGATGGCGGAGCGGTAGGAGAGCCCCCGGTCGTTCCCCTGCCGGTTCAGGGTGGTGGGGTCGTGGATCTGGAAGAAGTACTCCAGCAGTCGCCGGTACGAGATCCGCTCCGGGTCGAAGAGGACCTCCAGCGCCTCGGCGTGGGTGCCGTGGTTGCGGTAGGTGGCGTTGGGGACGTCGCCGCCGCTGTAGCCCACCCGGGTGTTCTCGACGCCCGGGAGCTTCCGGATCAGGTCCTCCATCCCCCAGAAACAACCGCCTGCGAGGACTGCGCGTTCTTGTGCCAAAATGCCTCTCCTGGATGTCGGGCCTGGACGGCCGTCGTGGTCCGCGGGTGGGATCCGGGGGTCGAGCCCCGAGGACCCGTGCGTCCCGTGGGTCTGCAGGGACGACCCGCCGGTGAAGACTACGGCGCCGGGCAGCACCGGTTCCGTCCCCTGATACACCGGCGGGTTTCCCTCTCCCCCGGGCCGCTGCCTCGGGGCCCGGCGTCAGCCGACGCCCCCGCCCTCCGCCTCCGCCAGCCGGGTGGCCGCCGCCCGGACCGCCCGCCGCATCTCCGGGGGTCCCACCACCTCGGCGTCGGGGCCGTACTGGAGTACGTGGCGCACCACCCACGCCGGGTCTCCCACCGGGTGCCGCACCCGGTAGCCCCCGTCGGCATCGGGCTCCCCCTGCCACTGCTCCCGCACCCAGGGCACCACCGGGGCGCGGTAGCGGACCTCCACCGAGGGCGCGGCGTCCGGCGCCGGAAGGTGGAAGAGGCGGCTCCCGTCCAGGAGCTGCTCCGGATCGAAGTCCTGGGGCACCTCGTAGGCGTCCGCCGGCCCGTCCGCCTCCACCGCCAGGATCCGGTCCACCCGGAAGACCCGGGGCTCGCCGGCGTCCGGGTCCCGGCCGGCGGCGTACCAGGCACCCTCGGCGTGGACCAGGGCGTAGGAGTGGAGCCGCCGGAGCTCCGGGGCGTCGGCGCCGGGCTTGAGGTACCCGAAGCGGCAGGGCCGTCGGTGGGTCCGGGCCCGG
>JARRPL010000084.1:0-15455 GCA_037382905.1 Gemmatimonadota bacterium
TGCTGTGTGCCGGGCATGCGGCTACTGCCCAGACGCTCGACGCCGTGGACCGACACCTTCAGGAGGGCCGGCTTCAGGCAGCCCGGAGGGCGCTCTTGCAGTGGGAGGCGGCCGAGTCCCGACCCGGGCGCGCGGACCGCCAGCGGGGCCTCTGGCTCAGGGGCCTCCTCACCCTCGATCCCGACGAGGCCGCCTCCAGCTACGCTCGCCTGGTGGTGGAGTATCCCGGCGGGCCCTTCACCGACCGGGCCCTGCTCCGCATGGCCATGGCGGCGGACCTCCGAGGCGAGACCGACGAGGCCAGGGAACACTACGCCCAGCTGGCCCGGGACTACCCGACGAGCCCCTTGCACCAGGAGGCGGCGAGCTGGCTGAGGAATCACCCCGGCACCGAGACGACTGCGGAGGGGGAAGGAGCCGCTCCCGATGGGACCGAGCCCCCGGCCGCCACCGGCGGCTATACGGTTCAGCTGGGGGCGTTCGGCGAACGCCGCTGGGCCGAAGAGCTGGCGGGACGCGTGCAGGCGGCGGGTTTCGAACCCCGGATCGCCATCTTCCCGGGGGATGACCTGGTGCGGGTCCGGGTGGGGCGATTCGGCACCCGGGCGGAGGCGCTGGTGCTGCGGGACCGACTTCAGGCCGCGGGCTTCGACGCCGGGCTGGCCACCGACGCCGAGCGGGAGAGGCGATCCGGCTGAGGGCCGGGGTTTGCCCTGCCCCGGGGCGTGCCGCGAGATTCGCCCTTCCTCCGTCGGCACCTCACCTCGTTTCGTCCCACAGGAGCCCCTGAAATGAAGATCCGTGCGTCCAGGACGTCGGTCCTCCTTGCCTTCCTGGCCGTCTTCGTTGCCGGGCCGCGGGCTGCCCAGGAGCCGCAGCACTTCGAGCCCATGGACGTCTTCGGGCTGGAGTGGGCCACCGACCCGCAGGTCTCCCCCGACGGTCGCCAGGTGGTGTACGTCCGGAACTTCTTCGACGTCATGACGGATCGCCGGCGCACCAATCTCTGGCTCGTCACCGCCGATGAAAGCCTCCCCCGGCCCCTCACCAGCGGGACCCGGTCGAATGCCTCGCCTCGGTGGTCCCCCTCGGGGGACCGGCTCCTCTGGGTGTCCACCGAGGACGGCTCCTCCCAGCTCTGGATGCGATGGATGGATACGGGAGAGGAGGCCCGCATCACCAACCTGACCGAGAGTCCGGGCTCCTTCTCCTGGTCTCCCGATGGGGGGTGGATCGCCTTCACGCAGTTCGTGGAGTCCGAGGGCGGCGCTCCCCTCGCCGAGCTCCCGGCGCCTCCCGACGGGGCCGAATGGGCGGCTTCGGCGGTGGTCATCGAGGAGGTGCAGTACAAGAACGACGGGCAGACGGGTTTCGCTCGCATCGGGAACACCCAGGTCTTCGTCGTCCCGGCCGAGGGGGGTACGCCCAGGCAGCTCACCTCGGGGCCCTGGGACCACACGGACCCCGTGTGGACACCCGACGGCGAGCACCTCATCGTCGTGGCGAATCGCCGGGAGGACGCCGACTTCGAGACCCGGGACTCGGACCTCTACGAGGTGGCGCTGGCCGACGGGCGGCTGACCCGTCTCACGGACCGCTACGGGCCCGACGGAGATCCCGCCGTCTCCCGCGACGGCACCCGGATCGCCTACACGGGCTTCGACGACCGCCTCCAGGGGTACCAGGTGACCCGGCTCTACGTCATGGATCGGGACGGCAACAACCCCCGGGAGATCGCCACCGGGCTCGACCGGGACGTCGGGGGGTTGGTCTGGGATGCGGCCGGAGAGGGACTCTACCTCCAGTACACGGACCAGGGCGACGGGCAGGTGGCCCACGTCTCCCTGGACGGCGACGTCACCGTGCTGGCGGAGCATCTGGGGGGCACCTCGGTGGGTCGGCCCTACAGCGGCGGCTCCTTCTCCGTGGCGCCGGAGGGGACGGTGGCCTTCACCCTCTCCTCGACGCTGCGCCCCGCCGAGGTCGCATTGGCCCGGGAGGGTCGTGAGGTCCGTCGTCTGACGGATCTGAACCAGGATCTCCTGGCCCACAAGGAGCTGGGTGAGGTGGAGGAGCTGTGGTGGGAGTCCTCCTTCGACGGACGTCCCGTCCAGGGTTGGCTGGTGAAGCCGCCGGGCTTCGACTCCACCCGGGCGTACCCGCTCATCCTGGAGATTCACGGCGGACCCTTCTCCAGCTACGGTCCCCACTTCTCTCCGGAGGTGCAGCTGATGGCGGCCGCCGGGAACCTGGTCCTCTACACCAACCCCCGGGGGAGCACCTCCTACGGAGAGGAGTTCGGCAACCTGATCCACCACGCCTACCCCGGGAACGACTACGACGACCTCATGTCCGGCGTCGACGCGGTGGTGGCGCGGGGGTTCGCCGACGAGGATCGGCTCTACGTCACCGGCGGGTCGGGTGGTGGCGTGCTCACCGCGTGGATCGTGGGAAAGACGGATCGGTTCGCTGCCGCCGCGGTCCAGAAGCCGGTCATCAACTGGGCGAGCTTCGTGCTCCACGCCGACGGGATCGGCTACTTCAGCAAGTACTGGTTCGGCGAGACGCCCTGGGAGGACCCGGAGCACTACTGGTCCCGCTCCCCCCTCTCCCTGGTCGGAAACGTCACCACCCCCACCATGCTGGTGACCGGGGAGGTCGACTACCGGACGCCCATGTCCGAGACGGAGCAGTACTACGCCGCCCTGAAGCTCGAAGGCGTGCCCACGGCCATGGTGCGCATCCCGGAGGCTTCCCACGGGATCGCGTCCCGGCCGAGCCAGCTGCTGAGCAAGGTGGCCCACATCCTGGGGTGGTTCGACCGCTACCCCACCCGGACGGGTCGCCCCGTCTCCTGACGCATGACCACACCGAGCGCCGCCGCCGCCCCCGCCGACTCTCCGGCCCGGGGCTACGGCTTCGGGACCGGCCCCGTCTTTCTGGCGAGCATCAGCACGATCCTCGGGGCCATCATGTTCCTCCGCTTCGGCTACGCCGTGGGGAGCGTGGGGTTGCTCGGGGCCTTCCTGCTGATCCTCATCGGGCACGCCGTCACCGTACCCACGGCGCTGGCCATCGCGGAGATCGCCACCAATCGCCGGGTGGAGGGGGGAGGGGAGTACTTCATCATCTCCCGTTCCTTCGGGACCTCCATCGGCGGCGCCATCGGCCTGAGCCTCTACGTGTCCCAGGCCATCTCGGTGGCCTTCTACATGATCGCGTTCGCCGAGGCCTTCTCCTTCACGGCGCCCTGGTTCCAGGACACGCTGGGGATCGCCTTCGACCCCCGGTTCGTGTCCATCCCCGCCGCCATCGGACTGGTGGCGCTGGTCCTCACCCGGGGTGCCGACCTGGGGGTGAAGGCCCTCTACGGCGTGGCGGCGATCCTGGCGCTGTCGCTCCTCCTCTTCTTCGCTGGGGGCGCCGTGGAGGGATACGACGCATCGAGGCTTCCCCTGGTGTCGAGCCTGCCCGACGCGGACCCCTTCATCCTGGTCTTCGCCATCTGCTTCCCGGGCTTCACGGGGATGACCGCCGGAGTCGGGCTCTCGGGTGACCTGGCCAATCCACGCCGGTCCATCCCGCTGGGGATCATGTCCGCCACGGTGGTGGGCATGCTGGTCTACATGGCGCTGGTCACCAAGCTCGCCTTCTCGGCCCCTGCCGAGTCGCTGGTGGCGGATCAGCTCATCATGGCGGACATCGCCCTGTGGGGGCCCATCATCCCCATCGGCCTGGCCGCCGCCACCCTGTCCTCCGCCATCGGCTCCATCGTCGTGGCCCCCCGGACCCTCCAGGCGCTTGGGGGGGACCAGGTGGTCCCCCTGGCGGCCCTGAACCGTTTCCTGGCCGCCGGCGAGGGGGCCACCAACGAGCCTCGCAATGCCACCCTCGTCACCTCGGTGGTGGCGCTGGTGTTCGTGGCGGTGGGCTCGGTGGATCTGGTGGCCCGGATCGTCTCCATGTTCTTCATGGTCACCTACGGCGCCCTCTGCGCGATCTCCTTTCTGGAGCACTTCGCCGCCCGGCCCTCGTATCGCCCCAGCTTTCGCTCCAAGTGGTGGCTGAGCCTCTTCGGGGCGGTGGCCTCGCTCCTCCTCATGCTCCAGATGGACCTGGTCTTCGCCATCCTGGCGATCCTGCTGATGCTGGCCCTGTACCTGGTGATTCGCCGGGCCCGGGGCGGCGAGGGCGATGACCTGCAGGCCATCTTCCACGGGGTTCTGACCCAGGCCACCCGCTGGAGCCAGGTGAAGCTGCAGAAGACGCCAGGGACCGACTGGCGGCCCAGCGTCATCCTCATCACCCCCCGTACCTTCGACCGCCATGCCCCCATGCAACTCCTGGAATGGCTGGGGCACCGCTATGGATTCGGCACCTACCTGCACCATGTGAAGGGCCGGCTCGAGCCCGAGACGGTAGAGGAGGCGAGGGAGACCCAGAGGCGGCTGGTGGCGCTGGCGAGCCAACGCCGCGGCCCCGTCTTCGTGGACACCATGGTGAGCCCGTCCATGCGCTCGGCGTTGGCCCAGAGCCTACAGATGCCCGGGATCTCGGGGATGGACAACAACACGGTGCTCTTCGAGACCTCGATCCACGACGAGCCCGGCGTCCTGGAGGAGATCCGGGACGGGTGCCGCCTGGCGGCCGTGGCCCAGATGAACCGGCTGGTGCTCCGCCACACGGATCACTTCTTCGGCAACCGCCGGGACATCCACGTGTGGCTGACCTGGCACGACTACCGGAACGCCAATCTCATGATCCTGCTGGCCTACATCCTCCTGGGCCACCCCGACTGGAAGCACGGGGAGATCACGTTGTACGCGGCCTATCCCAAGCCCGAGGTGAAGGACCGGACGGCGGAGCTCCAGGAGATGATCTCCGAGGGCCGACTCCTCATCTCAGAGAAGAACGTCCGGGTGTTCGGTACCGACGACCGCACCGACTTCTCCCGCCTCATGGAGGTGAAGTCCGATGCGGCGGACCTGGTCATCCGGGGCTTCACCGAGACCAAGCTCGAGCAGAAGGGAGCCGAGCTCTTCACCAGGCACCGGGGGCTCAAGGACGTGCTCTGGGTGTCGGCGGAGGAGCGGATCTTCATCGAGTAGCGGATCGGGCCGAGGGTCGAACCGCCTCATCCGGCCGGTCCGGGGGCCGGGTCCGAGGTCGGCTGCCCGGTCCCGGAGCCCTCCGCTTCGTCGCCCGGGGCCGTCTCCCACGTCCACTCCCGGTCCCGGACCCACCGCTCGAACCAGTCCAGCTCCACGTTGGCCTTGAAGAGGAGGTGCCGGAGCTCCCGCTCCGTGGGGCTCCCGGGGCGCCACGTAGAGGTGGGTGGGCACGCCCTGGGCCTGCACGCCCCGCCACATCTCCACCGACTGGGGCGGAGGGACCCGCACGTCCTCGGCCCCCACCAGGAAGATCGTCGGGGTGGTCACGTTGTGGACCTGGAAGAGGGGGGAGTGCTCCCGGTACACCTCCAGGGGCGCGCCCTCCTCCCACGGCGTCCCGCCGAACCAGGGGGTCCGGTAGGTGCGGACGTCGGACTGGGCGTACATGGAGATCCAATTGGCGGCCCCGGCCCCCGACGACGCCGCCCGGAAGCGGTCGGTGAAGGTGATGATCTTGTTGGTCATGTGGCCGCCGGCGCTCCACCCCATCTTCGCCATGCGGTCGCCGTCCACCAGCCCCTGGTCGATGAGGTGGTCCACCCCGGCCATGACGTCCAGGTGGGCCTGATCGAAGTAGCTCCCCACCATGTTCCGCAGGAAGTCGTCACCGTACCCGGTGCTCCCCCGGTAGTTGGGCTTGAGGACGAAGTAGCCCAGCTCCGCCAGGACCTGCACGTAGTCGTACGAGCCCCACTCGCCGAACTGGTCGCTGGAGGCCGGACCGCCGTGGGTCTGGACGACGAGCGGGTAGCGCCGTCCCTCCACGTAGTCCAGGGGATAGTAGAGCAGCCCCTCCACCGCGACGCCGTCCTCGCCCTCCCAGGTGACGGCCTCCTCCCGGGGAAGCAGGAAGCGCTCGCCGATGTCGTCGAAGACCCGGGTGACCTGACGCAACCCGCTGGAGGCGTCAGCGGTCCAGATATCGCCGGGACTCGTGCCGGTACGGCGGGCGAACACGTGGACATCCTCGCCGGGGTGGTAGCTCCAGTCCAGGAACTGATGGTCCCCCTGGGTGAGGGGCGTGAGCTCCTGGGAGTCCAGGTCGAGGCGGAACAGCTGGTCGCGAAGGCCCGTGTTGGCCAGGACGTAGAGCGCCTCGCCATCCGCAGACCACTCGACGGCGTCGAGGCCGTACCCAACCCCCGGCGCCAGCTCCCGGATCTCTCCGCCGCCCGAGGGCACCAGGAAGACGTTGGTGTTGAAGTAGCTCTCCCCCAGGTCGCCCCGGGATCCCGAGGTGAAGGCCACCCAGCGGTTGTCCGGGGAGAGGGTGGCGTCCCCCTCCGCCACCCCGTTGCTGGTGAGCTGCGCGGCGCTCCCCCCGTTGGCGTCCATGACCCAGACCTCCCCCTTCTCGAAGTCCCCGAAGAGGGGGTTGGGACCCCGCTGGTGGGCGATGCGGGTGCCGTCCCGGGAGAGCTGGTAGCCCAGGAGGGACCAGTCGCCGGAGGTGATCCTCTCCGTCTCGCCGGAGGGGACCGCCACCCGCCAGAGGTGCCGGTGCTGGTAATCCTCGTCGTAGGCGTAGACGTCGTCGGCCAGCCGCTCCCTGCGCTGCTCCTCCTGGCTCTTCTCGTCCGGGGCGACGAAGTAGAGTGCCGAGCCGTCGGGGGCCCACTGGATGTCGGACACCGAGGTGGGGTGCTCCGTGAGGGGGATGGCCTCGCCGCCCGTCGTCCGGAGGAGATGGATCTGGGTGGGGCCGTCCTCGGAACGGTCGGCCAGGAAGGCGATCCACCCTCCATCGGGGGACCATCGGGGACTGGACTCACCCGTGTCGCCCCGGGTGAGCTGGCGCTCGTCGCCGCCCTCCACCGCCGCGCTCCAGATGTGCCGCACCGTCCGGTTCTCCTCCCAATCCGGCCGGCTCCGGAGGAAGATCACCCGCGTTCCGTCGGGAGAGAGACGGGGCTCCGAGAGGGAGGGAAGCTCGACGAGATCGGTGACGGTCATGGCCCGGGGCCCTTCTTGTGCCCGGAGGCCTGCGGACGAGAGCAGGATGATTCCCGAGAGCGCGGTGGCCAGAACGGAACGCAGGGGGAACGACACGTTCATGGGGACCTCGTCGTCGATCGGGGATTGCATGCAGGAGATCATGGCAGGGATGGACCGCCCGGGGGAAGTGGCGCGGAGCCCTCGACGGGAGCGGTTCGGACGCCCTCGGGGCTCCGGACCGTCCAGAGCTCGAGCTGGGGCCCGCTCATCCAGTGGAAGGCTCCGTCGGCGTCCACCCATCCGTCCTCCTCACGCCCCATCCCGAGCTCCTGACCGCCCCACTCGGGAATCCGCCCGGTCACCGAGTACTCCACGGACCAGAACTCGGTGGGGCGCACCGGCTCCCGGGGATGGTTGCCGTAGCGCTCCGGCCAGTCGGCGATGGCCCACGCCCCGGCGTCGTGAACCCAGCTTCCCTGAGCATGGGAATAGACGAGGTTGCGGATCCCCTCCTCGGCGCCCCGGGCCTCGGCCCGCGCCTTCACCGTGCGACCCTCCACACCGGGCCTGAGCTCCTGGGTGATGATCTCGGCCATGCGCTTCGACTGCTCGAAGAGGGCACGGAGTCCGTCGGGGGGTTCGGTCTCCCCGGGCCGGAGCACGTAGATCTGCTTCTGCTGGTCGGTGCCGATGCCCATGAGCTTCACCCCGAAGTCCACGTGGAGCATGTCCCCCGGCTCGATGGTGCGGTCCTCGTGGACCCCGAAGCTCCGGTCCGCCCCCTGGCGGTGGATGGTGACGGAAGGGGAGAAGTTGAGCTCCAGCCCCTGATCCTCCACCTGCTGCAGAAGCCACCAGTAGACGTCGCCGTTGGTGGTGACGCCGGGGGTGATCACCTCGTTGGAGAAGGCGCGGCGCAGGAGGTTGAAGGTGATCCACGACGCCTCGACGCTGATGGCCAGCTCCGCCGGGGTCCGGTGGGAGACGTAGTCGATGAGGAGGGGTTCGGCCGAGACGAAACGGGACTCGTTCCCGGGACCCAGCGCCTCCAGAAGGTAGCGGTACCCCTCCAGGGAAAGGCCGTCGGCCATGGTGACCGTGGGGGAACGGTTGATGGCGATGGTGCCGGGATCCCGGGCGTGGACGTACGCCCTGAGGTGGGGGGCCAGACCCTCCTCCCCGTATCCGTGTCCCGCACCGGGGGTGTCGGGGAAGAAGGGGAGGATGTGACCCCGGACGTGGGTTCCCAGGATGATCCGCTCCAGCGGCCGTTCACCCCCGGGATCGTGAAAGATGAAGGCATTGCGGTGACCGGCCCAGGTGCTCATGTAGTCGCCGAACAGCTCCACCACCGGGTCCGGGTCGTTCTCCCGGCTCAGGATGAGCCACATGTCGATTCCGTTCGCCCGCATGTGGTCCTGGAGTGTCGTCTCCAGCTTGTCCAGCTTGACCTCCCACTCCCGCTCCGTCCGATCCCGGACCGTCCCGGGCGAAGACTCCTGGGACCGGGCCGGAGCAGCCGTGGCCGTCGTCAGGACGGCGAGCGCCAGGCTCGCGAAGCGGGTGGCGGGACGTGGTGGGACGGGCATGGCGGGGTCCGGGTCGGAAGGCGGGTGCATGGCGATGCGGTCAGCCGGGGTGGGGGACGGGGGCCCCCGGCAGATCGGTGAGCAGTCCGGTCCAGCGCGGGTCCTCGGGTGCACCCCGGGGACGCTGGCCGAAGAAGAGGGCCTGCAACGACCCCCGGGGATCGTAGAACTCCAGTGAAGTGACCCAGCCCGCGGCGGGCTCCACCGGCTTGCGGACCACCCAGGCACCGCCGATGGCCGACTCCAGGACGTGGAGGTTGAAGTCCCGATCCAGCACGTTGAACCACCCCTGGGCCTCCTGCACGTCGTGGACCGTGCCATGGTGGATCTGGAGGGTTCCGGGGCTTCGGACGAAGAGGACCATGGGCAGCCCTTCCGCCGCCGCGGTCTCCAGTACGGTGCGAAGGCTCAGGACCGGGGTGGGGCGGGCCAGCTCGTCCGGGACCATGCGCAGCGCCTGGGTGCGTCCGACGCGGAGGCGTCTCAGCAGGCCGTGGAACGCATGGGTGTCGGTCAGGGCCCGCCACCCCGCCTCGAGGGCATCCGGGTCCACCTCGGAATCGGGCCGATCACGATGAACGGGGGAGGGGGGACGCACCGGCTGCACCCGGTCCTGGCGCGGCGCCCGAAGCTCCGCCACGAGGGCCTGGAAGGACGGTTGATCCGTCTCGGACGTGCTGTGGATCTTGTGGACCGCCTCCCCGTGGGCGTCGAAGAAGTGGAGGCTGAGTCGGGCGCCGTGCGCCCCCACGTCCGTCTGCGCATAGGCGTGGTCCCAGGCCGCCGGGAAGATCCGCAGGTCCACCTCCGGGCCCGTCACCGACAGGACGGGCCCCTCGGTCCGGCACTCCTCGTAGACCCCGCTGCGCTCGTGGACGAAGGCCTCGTTCCGGGTCAGAGCCAGAAGTCTTCCCAGCGCCCGGAGGCGGGGCAGTATCCGGGCCGGCTCCAGCCGGATCCGCTCCACGCCGTCGCCGCATCGCGTGGCCAGGAGCTGGGACTCGGCGACGCCGAGCCGGGCTGCGGCGTCCCGGATGCGGAGATGGGGCTCCCGCTCCGTGAGCCAAGCCCAGGACGAGGTCAGGGCTTCGGGGTCCGGAGCTGCCGGGAGGGGATCGACGTCGGGCATGGCTGGGGGCGTGTGGGGGACGGGGGGGCGGCGCGTCAACCTGTGGGCCCACGCCGGGGGTCTGCAAGCGTGGTTCGGCTCCGGCCGACGACGGGGCAGCCCACCGACTTACGCCTCGGGGGGCGGTCCCGGGAGCCGGATCCGCACCCACCGGCGGACCGTCGTCCGCGGACCGATGATGGACCTCGCGAAATTCCAGGGCTCCTTTCCGCCGCATCGGAGTAGAACCTTGCGCGACCGGATCAGGGCGGAAAAGTTGTCATCCACCGCCCGTGAATCACCCCTGTGAGGATGCTCATGGTTCCGTCTCCAATCCCTCCGGCATCGGCGTCGATGGACGCGAAGGGCGGCTGAGATGGCGCGCTGGCGGGATCCGGCTCCCCGGGACTGGATGCGCCCCGGCCCGTCGTCCAAGCGGGGCGCAGCCCGTACGGGGGGTCGCACGGGCACCCTGGAATCGAAGCGTTCCGGCGGCCGCTGGGTTCGAGGCGTTCGACCGCTGCGTCGCAGAGAGGGGGTCCCGACACCGTTGGAGACGCCGGGCTTCCTGCACCGAACCGAGTTGCATTCGGTCCGGGCCCGCAACCGTGCCCTGGCGTGGACGCTCGTGACCCTGGTGGGTGTCGCCACCGTTCTGGCCATCACCGTCCAGAGCGTCCTGGGCTGATCCCCCCGGATCGGAGCCGGGGCAGGGGGGTTCATGAACGAGCCCGTTTTTCGTTCCCCGCCCGCGGCCGTTCCCATGCGAGTTCTCGTCACCGGCGCCACCGGCTACATCGGAGGTCGACTCGTCCCCCGGCTCCTCAATGCGGGGCACGACGTGCGGGTCATGGCCCGGGATCTGGATCGGCTTTCCTCACGCCCGTGGACCGACTGGGTGGAGAAGGTGGAGGCCAACGTCTTCGACCCGGAGTCCCTGGGGCGGGCGTTGGAGGGGGTGGACGCCGCCTACTACCTGATCCACTCCATGTGCTCGGGGGACGACTTCGCGGAGCGGGACCGGACCGCGGCCCGGAGCTTCGCGGATGCCGCCGGCCACCTGAAGCAGGTCGTCTACCTGGGAGGGATCCTTCCCGGCGCCGACGCGGTGGAGAACTCGGAGCACCTGAGCTCCCGGGCCGAGGTCGGGGAGATCCTCCGGGAGCGGCTGCCCACCACCGAGTTCCGCGCCGGCCCCATCATCGGTTCGGGATCCGCCTCTTTCGAGATGGTGCGCTACCTCACCGAGCGCCTCCCTGCCATGGTGGCGCCCCGCTGGATCGAGAACGAGGTGCAGCCCATCGGGGTGCGGAACATCCTCGAGTACCTGGTGGCGGTCCTGGGCCGGGAGGATGCCCTGGGCGTCATCGATGTGGGGTCCGAGATCCTGACCTTTCGCTCCATGATGCTGGAGTACGCGCGCATCCGGGGCCTGCCCCGGGTCATCGTGCCGCTGCCGATCCTGGCGCCGGGCCTGGCGGCGCGGTGGGTGGGGCTCGTCACGCCCATCCTCAACTGCCTGGCGGTGCCTCTCGTGGAGGGGATGTCCAAGCCCGTGGTGGGTGATCTGACCCGGGCCCGGGAACTCTTCCCGGACATCCACCCCATGCCCTACGCCGATGCCGTGGAGCTGGCCCTGCTCCGGGTTCAGCAGGAGCGGGTCAATACCCGGTGGAGCGACGCACTCGGCGACGAGAAGACCGTCTCCTTCGAGGATCGGGAAGGTCTGTTCAGGGAGGTTCGGACGCGGCTCCTGGACGTGCCTCGGGAGGCCGTCTTCCGGGCCTTCACCTCCCTGGGGGGCGATCGGGGGTGGCTGGTCTGGAAGTGGGCATGGCGGCTCCGGGGCTTCATGGACCAGCTGGTGGGGGGGCCGGGGCTCCGTCGGGGGCGTCGGGACCCGGCTCGTCTCCGGGCGGGCGATGCGGTGGACTTCTGGCGGGTGGAGGAGATCGAGGAGCCCAGCCTGCTCCGTCTGCGTGCCGAGATGAAGGTGCCGGGGCGTGCCTGGCTCCAGTTCGAGGCCGAGCCCGAAGGGACGGGGACACGGCTGGTTCAGGCGGCCCTCTTCCAACCCCGGGGATTCCTGGGCTGGGCCTACTGGTACAGCGTCTATCCGGCGCACGCCTTCATCTTCGACCAGTTGATCGACAGCATCGCCGAACTCGCCCGGGAGATGGCCTCGGAAGACGAGGCCCGGCGTGACCGGCTGTCTCCTCCGCCGGCGGCCTGAGGCGGGCTCCGGACGAACTCAGAGGGGTTGGATCGGCGCGCCGGGCGGTCGGACGTCCCCGGTCCACGCCTCCTGCACCCTGGGCCAGAGCTCGGCCCGCAGGCGACGGACGGTGGTCTGAAAGCCCGGCGTGTGCCGCACCAGGTCGAACAAGTCCGATTCCAGCACCCGGAGCTCCACCCCCGTGGGAGAGGCGTCGTAGGCGGTCTCGATCCAGCGGAGCGCCTCCCGGGCGTTGCCGGTATATCCGTAGAAGACCGCCAGGTCTTCGGCGTCGAGGACGGAGCTGAAGCCCTCTCCCGGTGACCGGGGGTAGGAGGAGGCTCGCCGGTCGACGATGGCCATCGCCTCCTCCTGCGCCCCGGAGGCCCAGAGGCACAGGGCCCGCGTGACCTCGTGGGGTCCCAGATCCATCTCCAGGCACTCGTCGGCCCGTCCCAGGAGGACCAGACTCCGGGCCTTGATCACCCGGGGCAGCATGAGGCCCGGCTCCAGCTCCAGGGCGATGTCCGAGTACTTCACCGCATCCTGATGGCGGCCGACGTGGAACGCCTGGTAGGCGACGGCGATCTGTCGCCCTGAATGAAGGGGGTCGAGCTCGGCGCCCCGCACCACCTCCGCATAGGCTTCGTCGAGGCGCCCTTCCAACGTGTGGATCCGGGCCGACCAGCTGGGTACGGAGGGGTTGTTGGGCTCCAGGCGTTGGGCCTCCTGGATGTCCCGGGCCGCCATCTCCACCGGCGAGCCCGCCAACGCCCGGATGTAGCTCCGGGCCGCGTATCCTCCCGCCGCCGTGGGACTCTCCTGGATTCCCCGGTCGGCCAGGGCGTGGGCCAGTCCAGCGGCCCGATACGGGTCCACCCCCACGTCGTACCGGTACGTCAGGGCCAGCGCGTACGCCTGCGAGAGTCCCGAGTAGGCGGGTCCGTAGTTCGGATCCTTGGCGATGGCCCGCCAGAAGGCGTCGATGGCCTGGAGGACCTCCCGGGGTGTCCTCCGACCGAGGAAGACGGTGCCGATCCGGTAGTCACGGTAGCCCGGCCCCGGGGTCTCCCGACGTCGCAGGGCCACCGGCTGGTCTCCGGCCACCCGGCTGGTGAAGTCCTGGGCCACGGCCTGGGCGATGCGGGGCTGCTCGTCGAGCCAGTCACCGAGGAGGAATTCACGACGGAGCCCCGGCTGCTGACGCTCGTCCTCGTCGATGTAGCCGATCCGTAGACTCATGCGCTCCCCCTGGACCACCAGGTTGAGCTGGATCAGGTGCTCCACATCCAGCGTGTCCAGGATCTGCCCCACCGTGAGATTCTCCCCTTCGATGACCCGGACGGAGTAGTAGGACTTGACGTCCAGCCAGGGGACCGCCGCCAGGGTGCTGCTGATCTCGTTGGCGAGGGCGTCTCCGATGTCGTCGGGATCGGTGGCCGCGGCGGGGCCCAGAACCGATCCCTCCGGGGCCAGGACCGCGACGGAGGTGAGGTACCCGTCCGCCGATGGCCCGGGGTCGCCGGGGGAGTCCCCACCGGGGAGCAGGAGAGCCAGGGCCACCGCCACCACCCCTGCTCCCGCCAGGGCGGCCCAGCGAGGATAGGAGGGCCCTGCAGGGGCGTCCTCCGTCTTCCCGGCCGGGGCGCCGGTGCCGTCCTCCCGGGCCCCCTGCAGGTCGGCGGTGAACTCCGCGAGGGTGGCGTAGCGGTCCGTGGGCACCTTCTCCAGCGCCCGTCGCACCACCGACTCCAGCGAAGAGGGCACGGCGGGGCGGAGGGTGTTGATGGAGGGGACCGTACCCGACAGGTGGCGAGCGAGGGTGGACTGGGGGGTGCGGCCTTGGAAGGGCGGTTCTCCCGTGAGCATCTCGAAGAGGACGCACCCCAGGGAATACTGGTCCGCAAGGGCACTCACGTCGGAGGAACCCGAGACCTGCTCCGGCGCCATGTAGGCCACGGTCCCGAGAGTGTGCCCCTCTTCCGTGAGGCGGCTCTCCACGCTTCCGTGGGACCGGGCCACACCGAAGTCGGCCACCAGGGCGTGGCCGTCCCGGAAGTGGATGTTGTCGGGCTTCACGTCCCGGTGGACCACACCTCGTTCGTGGGCGTAGTGCAGGGCCCCGGCGACCTCCGAGGCGATTCGTACCGCCTCGTCCAACGGCAGAGGGCCCTCCCGGGCGATCCGGTCCGCCAGCGTCTGCCCTTCGATGTAGGGCATGACGTAGTAGAGGGAGTCGCCCACCTGTCCCGCCGCGAAGATGGGGACGATGTGCGGGTGGGACAGCTTGGACGTCAGGTCCACCTCCTGCAGGAAGCGGGCCCGACCATCCTCGTTGAGCTTGGCATCCATGACCTTGATGACCACCCAGCGCCGGGGATGCTCCTCCTCCGCCAGGTAGAGCCGGGACATCCCGCCCCGGGCGATCTCCCGCTCCACGCGGTAGCGCCTCGGGACCAGTCGCCGGATCTCTTCCAGGGTGTACTGGGTCATGTCAACGGACGCGGGTGACCACGGAACCGATCCCCGCATCCGCCAGGGCCCGGTTGAAGGCCTGCACCTCCTCCAGCACCGTCCGGTCCAACCGATCCAGGACGGGCTGGGTCTCCTGGACCAGGTCCCGGAAGCGGTCGTACGACCCCGCCGTGGGGCGCCCGTACGAGCCGGTGACGTGGCTGTAGAGGTAGGCCAGCTGGTCGTCGAGCTTCGGGGGGAAGTTGATCGGATCCTGCCCCGACTCGCTCCGGGTCTGGATCAGCGCCTCCTCCATCTCCGTGAGGGCCTCGTCCAGCGCCTCGGCCCGGTCCTCCAGAGCCTCCACAGTGGCCTCGGGGTGGTCTCCCTCCCGGGTCCGCTCCACGTAGGACGAGGTCTGCTCGCGGATCGAGCGGATCTCCCGGATGGCCTCGTGGACCTCGGTGAGGCGGTCCCGAACCTGGCGCGCCAGCTCGAACTGGGCGGCCATGTCGGCGTTCGTCACCGAAGGATTCCGGGGGTCCAGACCCACCCGCACCTGGACCTCCCGCTCCTCCTCGCCGGCCTCCACCCGGAGGGTGTAGAGGCCCGGGGGGGCCCACATCCCGCCGGTGTACGCCAGAGAGAACTGGGCACCCTCGATGACGTCGGGGCCCGGGTAGCGCAGGTCCCAGACGAAGCGGTTCATGCCGGGCTCCACCTCGAGCTCTTCCTCCTCCAGGTTCGGATCCTCCGGGTCGTCGCTCTCATCCTCGTCCGGCTCGTCCTCTTCGGCCTCCGTGGTTTCCGGCTCGTCCTCCTCCTCCGGGTCTGGCTCCCGGAGCTCACCCTCGAACTCCCGGATGACTGTCCCGTCGGCGTCCAGAACCTCGATCTCCACCTCCCCCTCCACCTGGGCTCCGATCCAGAAGTGCAGGGTCACCCCGTTGGCGGGGTCGTCGGGCGCCCGGTCTCCTCCGCTG
>JARRPL010000085.1:0-12334 GCA_037382905.1 Gemmatimonadota bacterium
CGCCCCGACGATGACGAACTCCCGAGCCAGCTTCGGCTCGGAGCCGGGCAGCAAGGCCACCACGTTTCGGGCCTGGGACATGGCCGGTCGGGTTTCGGCGCTGAGTCGGGCCTCACCACCGGCCCGGGCAGCGCGCCGGAGCTCGTCTGCAGCGTCGCCACCCACAGCCAGTACCGGGATCCGGAGAAAAGGCCTGTCCTCCCGGACCGGGTCGGGAAGGGGCCCGTCGTCGTGCAGGATGAGGAGGGCCACAGCGCCTCTCCCCTGGGCCACCGTGGCCTTGAAGTGCGGATCGGCGTAGAGGTCGCCGGCGGGAGACCCCGCCGTCGTGGCTTCCACCACGGCGATGCGGCCCTCCATGGAGGGAAGAGCCTCGGCCCCTCTTCCCGCCCGGCTCACGCCCTCGGCGGCGTAGGTGAGCACTCCCTCCACCTGGCCGCTGCCGGAGAACCCGTAGGGCCGCCAGTCCCGGGCGGGCACGTCCCACGGGTTGCCCCCCTCCCCCTCGAGTGGGGAGATTGTCAGCGATCCGGGGCCCACGATCTCGCTGCCGGTCCGGACGTCGAAGGACTGGAAGAAGGAACCACCGTCACCCCGGGGGGTCAGGCCCACCTCATCGAAGATGTCGGCGATATAGGCGGCGGCACAGCGCTCCCCGGCGCTCGCCACGCCTCGGCCCTCCAGGCCGTCGTCGGCCAGATAACGGACGTGGGCCAGGACTCCCCGTTCGCTGCCCACCACCCTCGCCGGGTCGGGACAGCTCTGACCCCGGACCGCTGCCGGCAGCAACGTCGCCGCCGCGCACACCCCCATCCACAACCGGATTCGCACTCGACCCATGATCCGTCGTTCCCTGCTCGTATTCAGCGTTCTCGGTCTCGTCGCCTGTGCCGGAGAGGACCCTTCGGATTCTCCGGAGGTCCCGTCCGAAACTACGGAATTCCAGGTCTCCGCCGGAGAGCCCTTCGACGCGGTCCCGGAGGAGGTGCGGCTCCGGAACGTCCGCCAGCTCACCTTCGACGGGGAGAACGCCGAAGCCTACTTCTCCTTCGACGGAACGCAGCTGACCTTCCAGCGGACGGAGCGGGCGGAGGGAAGCTGTGATCGGATCTGGCGCATGGACCTGGCGACGGGCGACACCACGGCGGTGTCCAGCGGCCAGGGACGAACCACCTGCTCCTACTTCTTCCCCGGGGACGACCGCATCCTCTTTGCGTCGACCCGTGCCGAGCTCGACGTCTGCCCCGCCCCGCCGGACATGCGTCAGGGGTATGTCTGGGCCCTCTATCCGGAGTACGACCTCTGGGCCATCGACCTCGACGGCAGCAACCTGGTCCGCATCACCGACACGCCGGGCTACGACGCCGAGGCCACCATCTCCCCCCTCGGCGACCGCATGGTCTTCACCTCGGTCCGGGATGGCGACCTGGAGCTCTACTCCGCGAATCTGGACGGATCGGAGCTGGTTCGTCTCACGGACCGGATCGGGTATGACGGCGGTGCCTTCTTCAGCCCCGACGGTTCGAGGATCGTGTGGCGGGCCCACTATCCCGAGACGGAGGAGGAGATCACCGACTACCAGCGGCTCCTGGACCAGGGCCTGATCCGGCCCAGCGCCCTGGAGATCTACGTGATGGACGCCGACGGCTCGAACGTCCGGCAGGTCACGGACAACGGCGCCGCCAACTTCGGCCCTTTCTGGCACCCCGACGGGGAGCGGATCATCTTCTCGTCGAACCAGGGGGACCCCTCGGGCCGCGAGTTCGATCTGTACATGATCAACGTGGACGGTACCGGCGAGGAGCGGATCACCTATACGGCGGACTTCGACGGTTTCCCCATGTTCAGCCCCGACGGCCGATACCTGGTCTGGGGATCGAACCGGAATCCCTCCCACGAGGCCAACACCAACCTGTTCATCGCCGAGTGGGTGGAGAACCCCTAGCGGGCGGACGCCCGAGGGCCCGCGGCAGAGCAGACCGGGGATCTTCCCCTAGAGGGCTGGCGGAGGGTCCCCGGGACTCGACCTCAGGCGATCCAGGAAGTCGGTGAGGATCCGGTAGGTGAGGCCCCAGACCACATCGTCGCCGAAGCGGTAGCCGGGAAAGCGTCGAGGCTCCCCCCGGATGTCGATCCGGATCTCGTCCAGGGTGTCCGGGGCCGCCAGCGCCTCCAGGGTCACCCATCGGATCCGTTCCACCTCGGGAGAGGCGGTCCTCCCCCCGGGTAGCGCCATATGCCCGGACCACGGATCCCGGGGGTGCTCCGCCCGCTTGATGAGGAGGAGCTCCACGGGCACGCCGGGCCGCTTGCGAAGCACGAGGGCCACCGCCGCGTGGATGCGGTCCGTCTCCTGCGGGACCACCAGCGTCCTGGGGAGGGTGTGGAGGGTCGTGCGGAGGACCGAGAGAGAGAGGGCGCCCATGGCCGCACCTACCCTCGACGGACCGAGGGGATGCGGGTCACGGAACGGGTCGCCGCGTACGAGGGGACGCCGTCCCGGGATCCCCGCGGGGCTCTCCGGTCATCAAGAGCTCCACGAAGACCGCCCTGTGGTCCGAGGCCACGGGCTCGTCCAGGACGCGACGGGACAGGACCCGGAAACCGCTGCCCCGCCGAACCAACACGAAGTCGATCTCACGCTCCGGTGCATACGAGGGGAAGGTGAGGCGATCCGCCCCCTTGTCCACCACGGCCCACGACGAGCGGAGGCGACGCATCACGGGGGAATCGGGAGTCGAGTTGAAGTCCCCCGCCAGGATCGCCGGAAGCCCGACCACCGCCAGGGTCGAGTCCAGAACTGTGGCCTGGGCCATGCGCTCCTCCTCGGTGCGGTAGAGGTGGATGCCCACGAAGTACAGACGCCTCCCGGTCGCCGGTGAGCGGACGGTCACGCCGAGGGCACTCCGCGGCTCCTCCCCGTCGGGGAGCCGGTGGTTGGTGGCCGACTCGATGGGCCAGCGGGAGAGCACGGCCATTCCGTAGGCACCCTCCCGGTAGGGCATGAAGGCCCCGTAACGGGCCTCCAGCCCGGTCTGCCGGGCCAGCTCCGCGGCCTGGTCCACGCCCCCGGTCCGGGTGGTTACGCTGTCGACCTCCTGAAGCGCTACCAGGTCCGGGTCCACGCTCCGGATCAACGCTGCGATCCGTTCCAGGTCCACCACCGAGTCCATCCCCTCGCCGTGATGGATGTTGTAGGCGAGGACGCGGATCGTGTCCGCCGGACGTGCCTGGGCCGGCGCACCCGCCGGAACGTGAAGGAGGGCCAGAAGGAGGACGCCAATCCGTCCGGCAAGTCCGCTTCGTCTGATCATTCCGCCTCCGGTTCCCGAGACCACCGACCGCCGTCCAGGATCGGCGGCGGAGATGGGGGTTCAACGTCGCCGAGGAGGGGGCCTGGGCGCCACTGGCCTGGGCTGCCCCGAGGTCCATGCCCGTCCTCTCGAGGGCACCGCCCTCCGCCCCGTGGACACCGTCCGTCCCGGGAGGGGTTCCCCCCGGAGTGACCGAGGAGGCGGTCCTATTCCCGGAACTTCCGGACACGCACGACCCGGGCATCGCTCAGGTAGACGATGACGGCGTGATGCTCGAAATATCGGGCTACGGCCTCCACGATCCGGTCCGCCACATCCTCCCGGACCAGCGTCTCGATCTTCACGCTGGGACCCTCCCACTCGTGGGCCGGGATGATGTGTGTGCCCTCTCCCTGGACCTCGGTGAGGGTGAATCCCTTGGCGCCGAGCTCCCGGATCTTCGTGGTGAGACGGTCCTTGAGAAGGCGCTCCGCCACGATGGTCACCAGCGTCGCTTGGGTGGTTTCCACGCTCAGCCTCCGATGATGCGGGCCAGGGCAAAGTACACGGGAATGCCCAGGATCAGGTTGAAGGGGAAGGTGATGCCCAGCGATGCCGTGAGGTAGAGCGAGGGCTTCGCCTCGGGCAGAGCGATCCGTACCGCCGCCGGGGCGGCGATGTACGACGCCGACGCCACCATGGTGCCGAGGACCGCCGCACCGCCCGTGGAGAGACCCGACAGGGTCCCGCCCCAGACGCCGATGGCTCCGTGGACGAGGGGGATCACCGTTCCGAAGACCACCAGCAGGACCCCCGCCTCCTTGAGGTCCCGGAGGCGACGGGCCGCCACCAGCCCCATCTCCAGGAGGAAGAGGGTGAGGGCGCCCTGGAAGCCCGCCACGAAGAACGGGTTCACGGGCTCCATCCGCTCGGGGCCTGCGACCCAACCCATGAGGACGCCGCCCACCAGGAGGACGATGCTCCGTCCGGTGAGGACTTCGTGGAGCGCCGCTCCCCACCCCACCCCGCTCTCGCTCTCGTCGCTGGCCACCGGGGTGCCCATGCGGGCCAGAACCAGGCCCACCACGATGGCCGGGACCTCCAGGAGTGCCACCAGGGCAGGCATGAAGCCCTCGGCGGCCTGGCCCGTGGCGTCGCCGAATGAGATGGCCGCCAGGAAGGTGACGGCGGACACCGAGCCGTAGTGGGCGGCCAGGGCTCCGGCGTTGATCCGGTCCATGCGGAGCACCGCCAACAGGAAGCCGAAGGCGATGACCGGCGTGAGAAGCCCCAGGACGATGGTCATGGCCGCCGGGCCCACGAACTGGCTCAGCGGCGTCTTGGACAGCGCCACCCCACCCTTCAGCCCGATGGCCAGGAGCAGGTAGATGGAAAGGCCCTGGTACAGGGGCTCGGGGAACTCCAGGTCGCTCCGGAGCAGGGTCGCCGCGACCCCCAGCGCGAAGGCGAGAACCACCGGGGAGAGGAGGTTGGTGGCGACGATCTCGGCAGGCGACATGGTGGGCTCAGACTCCCTTTCGTTCCGGACCCCAGATGAGCTTGTGGAGCTGGGTCTGAAGGCGCACGGGCAGCCCTGATTCCAGGATCCACCCCGCCAGCGCCTCCAGATCGACCTGGCCGTGCACCGGCGAGACCAGGAGGGCGTTGAGCGTGCCCTCCCGGATCCGGGCGTCCAGCCCCCGTTCGAGGATCACCTCCCGAGTCCAGCGCCAGTCGTCCTCGCCGGCCACCACGAACTTCACCTCGTCTCTGGGCGTCAGGTGGTGGAGGTTGTCCCAGAGATTCCGTCCCGCCTCACCGGACCCGGGGCACTTGAGGTCCATGATGAGGTGGCAGCGTGGGTCCCTGGGGGACACGTCCACGGCGCCGGAGGTCTCCACCAGGACGGTGAAGCCCGCATCGAGGAGGCGTCGGATCAGCTCGAAGGCGCCCGGGTGGACCAGGGGTTCGCCCCCGGTGACCTCCACCAGTGGGGTGCCGATCCGCTCCACCTGGGCCACCAACTCGTCCAGCGTCCGCCGCTCTCCCCCGTGGAACGAGTAGGTGGTGTCGCACCAGGTGCACCGGAGCGGACACCCGGTGAGACGGACGAAGGTGCAGGGCAGTCCCGACCAGGTGGACTCACCCTGGATGGAGTGGAAGACCTCGGTGATCCGCAGGAAGGGCTCCCCCTGCACCTCACCCGTCGCCCCCTCTCCGGCCTCAGCCCTGCTGATGGTTTCTCCCCTTGCGATGCGGCCACAGGAAGCCCAGGGGCGACTCCTGGACCACGCTTCCCGCCATGAAGAGGACGTTGGCCGGCCGTTCCGCCAGCCGGCGCATGAGGTACGGGTACCAGTGCTCGCCGAAGGGGATGTACGCTCGGACGGTCCAGCCGTCCCGGACCAATCGCTCCTGGAGGTCCCGGCGCACGCCGTGAAGCATCTGGAACTCGAAGCGCGCCGGCCCGATGCCTTCGGCGGCGGCGTAGTCCAGGGTCGCCTGGATCATGGCCTCGTCGTGGGTGGCGATGGCGGGGTAGTGCCCGTCGCGGAGGAGCATCTTCATGAGCTCCACGAAGCTACGGTCCACATCCTGAGGGCTCTGGAACGCCACGGAGGGGGGCTCGGCATAGGCCCCCTTGCAGAGTCGTACCCGGGCGCCGAGCTCGTTCATCCGCGCCACGTCTCCCGGGCTGCGCCGCAGGTACGACTGGAGCACAACGCCGATGTCCCGCCAGCCCTGCTCCCAGAGGTCTTCGAAGGCATCCAGCGTCCGCTGTGTGTAGTCGGAGCCCTCCATGTCGAATCGGATGAACGTCCGGGTCTCCTTCGCACGTTCCAGCACCCGTCCCAGGTTGCGGGCCAGGAAGGACTCGCTGATGTCCTGGCCGAGCTGGGTGAACTTGACGGAGATGTTGGCCCGGAGCTGGCGTGTGTGGATGGCATCCAGCAGCCGCAGGTAGACATCGGCGGCCCGGCGGGCGTTCGCCTCGTCGTGGACCGATTCCCCGAGGTAGTTGCCGGTGGCGGCGAGACCCGCCCGGTTCGCTTCCGCGATCGCCTCCACGAGCTCGTCCACCGTCTCGCCGGGGACGAAGCGACGGGCCATGCCCCGGAGCGGCGTGCGGGTGACCAGCGTCTTGGCGGTGCTGGACTGCCCGAGGGCGATGAGGGAGTTCCGGAGCATGTTCAGTCGGTCCGGGCCTGGGCGCCGACGGCGCGGTGGAGGTGGTCCTGGACAGCCTGGAGCGAGAGCTCTCCGGCGGACCAGCGGATCTCGTCGGCGGAACGGCCGCGCCAGAGCGTCGGCGTCTCCACGTGTCCGATGATTCCCAGGCCGTTCCGCGCCCACCGGGGAAACACCAGGTACCCCTGCCACGGGGCCGTCAGGTCCGGCACCTTCTCCACCTCGATGGAGACCGTGTAGGGATGCCCGTCGGGGCCCTCGAAGGCCGGCGGACGGTCGTGGACCCGAAAATAGCCGCCCAGCGTCGTGTCGTCGGCGACGGCGCCGCTGTCCGGGGCGCCGGGCCCCGGCTCGGGAGTCGAATTCTCGAACATGCCCCAAGAATAACAGCCGAGACGGCTGCACGTGATCCCATATCGGCAACGGGCCACGCCCGGGCCGGGGAATCGCGATGGAGCCGGAGGGCGGACCCCGGACCCCACCAGGCTCCCTCTGTGGTCGGGGGTCAGTTGGCCGCGCAGAAGGAGGCGGGATCCCCTCCGGTGATCTCGAGCAGTCCGGGGGCGAGGCCCGCCTGGAACTGGATGTCCACGGCGTAGGTCGCCGGCTCGTCGGTGCCGTCCCGCGGCCCCATCGTCCCCTCGAGGGTCCCCTACGCCCGACCCCGGACGAGCCGGGGATGCGGGTCGTCGAGGAAGTCCAGAGCACCGTTCCATTCCCCCGCCTCCGGATCCGTGTCGTCGCCCCAGGAGAGGGTCGCTCCGACGACGTCGGTGGTTCCGGCGATCCGGGCGCGGAAGGGGGCGTCGACGGTGGAAAGGTGGGAGGGCCCCTCGAAGTGTCCAGGCCCCTTATCCGCAATCCCCACAACGCTTTGCTGCGATCGAGGCGGCGTGGGGTGGTGCCCGTGGGGGCCGGCCTCTACCTTGCTTGGCGGAACGACAGAATACCCTCAGGTGCCTGCGGGTGACCGCCATGCGAGCAGCACGATTCCACGAGAACGGCGGCCCGGAGGTGATCCGGGTCGAGACCGCTCCCATGCCCGAGCCCGGGCCTGGTCAGGTGCGCATCCGGGTCGCTGCCGCAGGGCTGAACCACCTGGACCTGTGGGTCCGTCGCGGTCTGCCCATCGAGACCACCATGCCCCATATCGGAGGATCCGACATCGCCGGTGTGGTGGATACCGTGGGCCCGGGGGTCGAGGCGGACCCCGGCACCCGGGTCGTGGTGGATCCGAGCCTGGACTACGACTGGTACGACGGGACGCCCCCGGGGCCGGGTCTTCCGGCTCCGACCCTCCGCCTCATCGGTGAGCATACGGACGGAGGCTTCGCCGAGTACGTGGTGGTCCCGGAGTCGAATCTGATGACGGTGCCTGACGAGGTGCCCTTCGAGACGGCGGCGGCGGCGGCCCTGGCCTTCGTCACCGCCTGGCACGGGCTCCTGGGCCGCGCTCACCTCGCCCCCGGCGAGCGGGTGCTGGTGACCGGCGGCTCCGGCGGGGTGGCGACCGCGGCGGTTCAGATCGCCCGACGGGCCGGCGCTCGCGTCCACGTCCTGACTTCCGGGCCGCACGTGGAGGAGGTCCGGAAGCTGGGCGCGCATCACGTCTATGATCGATTGGAGGGGGATTGGACCCGGGAGCTTCGGCGGGACACGAATGGGCGAGGGGTGGACGTGATCCTGGACTCCGTCGGTGGGCCCCTCTGGCCCGGAATGCTCCGGAGCCTCGGGGTGATGGGGCGCATCGTGAGCTACGGTGCCACGGCGGGCCCCACGGTGGAGTTGGACCTCCGTCACCTCTTCTGGAAGCAACTGTCGGTCCTGGGGAGCACCATGGGAACGCCGTCGGAGTTCAGGACGGTGATGGGAATGGTGTTCAGGGGCGAGTTGACGCCCGTGATCGACCGGATCCTGCCGCTGGAGGAGGCCCGGACCGCCCACGAGCTTCTGGAGGCGGGGGACGTCTTCGGGAAGGTCGTGCTGGCGCCATGAGGAGGTCGGGCGAATGGAGCTGAAGGAGGCTCAGGCCAGGGTCGACGCCTGGATCGGTCAGTTCGAGGAGGGCTACTGGCCGCCCCTTGTGAACCTGGCCCGGCTCACCGAGGAGGTGGGGGAGCTGGCCCGACTCATGAACCATCGCTTCGGTCCAAAACGCAAGAAGCCTGGTGAGGTGGAGCAGGAACTGGGAGAGGAGCTGGCGGACGTGCTCTTCGTGCTGATGGTGATCGCCAACCAGCAGGGGATCGACCTGGGCGAGGCCCTGGAGGGAGTGCTGGAGAAGTACCGCCTCCGGGACTCGGACCGCTGGACCCGGAAGGATGACTGACCCGGGAGGTCCGGGACCTCCGGCGGGGGAGCCCGTCCGCCGCCTCTACTCCGACGACGAGGTGGCTCGGATCCTGGAGCGGGCCACCGAGATCCGGCAGGAGCGGAGTCTCGCCGCCCCCCGGTCCCAGGGGCTGTCCCTGGTGGAGCTGGAAGAGATCGCCCGGGAGGCGGGAATCGACGTGTCCCACCTTCGTCAGGCCGCCCTGGAGCTGGATACGGGCGCGGTGCCGGGGCGGTCCGAAGGATTCTGGGGGGCGGAACGGCGAATCCTGGTCGAAACGGTGATCCCGGGAGTCATCCCGGAGGAGCGTCTGCGCCGGGCGGTGGACGTCATCGAGGAGGTGTTGGAGGAGCGGGGCAACACCTCCTGGCTCGGCGGGACCCTCACCTGGCGGACGGAGATGGTTCAGGGGAAGGTCAGGGCCACGTCCGTGTCCCTGGGCTCCGAGGGGGGGTCGACCCGCATCCGGGTGGACGAGGACCTGAAGATGGTGGCCCAGTCGTACCACGGCGGGCTCTTGTGGGGCGGAGGCTTCGGCGTCGGATTCGGCGTCGGTCTCCCCATCGCCCTGGCGGCCGGTGCCCCCTGGCTGGCGGTGGCCTTCCTGGCGGGAACGCTGGGCGTCGGCTTCACCTCGGCCCGGGCCCTCTTCCGGCGCCACGTGGAGAAGCGGCGGGAGGTGGTGGCGGAGCTGATGCGCCGGCTGGCGGCCGTGATCCAGGAGGAGGGGAGCCGGACTTCCCTCCCCCCGGACCGGTCCGGTGAGCCGGGCCCGGGAGGCAGAAGTACCTGACTGGGTCCAGGACGCCTCCGGCGCTACGACCGTGCGGCGTCCCGGATCCCGGCGAGCGCTTCCACCACCTGATCCACCTCGTCCTCGGTATTGTAGACGTGGGGGCTGACCCGCACGAAACCGGGGCGATGGTCCACCACGATCCCTCTCCGATCCAGCTCCGCCACCACACCCTTCGGGTCGTCCATGGCCACCATGACGATGGAGGAACGGGCCGCCGGATCCGGAGCGATCCGCATCTCCAGGCCCCCGGCCCTGCAGGCCTCCACGAGGCGCTCCCGGAGCGAAGCGCACCGGGCGTGGACCCGGTCGAGCCCGGTCTCCTCGAGGAGCTCCTGGCCTCCGAGGGCGGTGTGGACCGTGGGCAGCGCCGGTGTCCCCATCTCGAAGCGGCGGGCGTCGTCGTGGTACTCGAAGCCCTGGAGGTCGAAGGCGAACTGGTTCTGCGTGGCGAACCAGCTCGTGGCTCGGGGCCGGAGCTCCGGGATGAGCTCGTCACGGACGTAGAGGTAGCTGAGGCCCGGCCCTCCACAGAGCCACTTGAGGGGTCCCGACGTATAGAAGTCGACCCCCGCAGCCCCCACGTCCACCGGCACCTGACCCGGCCCGTGATAGCCGTCGATCAGCGACCAGGCGCCGGCCTTCCGGGCGATGTCCGCAAGGGCCGTCATGTCCTGGACGAAGCCCGTTGCGTAGAAGACGTGGGAGGTGGCCAGGAAGAGGGTGCGCTCGTCCACCGCATCGGCGTACTGCTGCGGATCCATCCCGATGCCGTCGGGGCTCTCCAGGACCACCACGTCGAGCTCCGGGCGCGTGGCCCACTGATAGGCCAGGGTGGGGAAGTCCAGTTCGCTCATGACCACCCGGTTCCGGTGCCCTCCCGGGGCTACGGCGGACCGCCCGCCCAGCGAGGCCGATACCGACGGGACCGCGTCGATGACGCTGGACAGCGCCGCGGAGGTGGAGGGGAGGAGGGCCATGGTCCCCGCCGGCGCCCCGTGAATGCGCTCCACCCGTTCCCGCAGGAGGGCCAGGCGCCCCCACCAGTGTTCGTACCAGGCCGATGCGCCCATGGTGTGCCACCGGTCCCGGAAGTCGTCGAGATAGTCCTCCGCCCGGTCGGAGAGGGCGCCGAGGGAGCAGGAGTTCAGATAGTTGCGCCGGGAGAGGATCGGGTAGTGGGCTCGGAGCGAGACCAGATCGATGCCTTCGGGGGTAGGGCTCATGACTTCTTCGGTGCGCTTCAGGGACGACGGGAGAGTTCGGGCGGGGGTGGAAACCCCCCGGGCGCCGAGGGGGATCCCTCTCGGTCGGACCGGGCACCCCCTGGCCCGACCCACCCTCGGGAGGCGGCATGCAGCATGGAAAGGTGCAGGAGCGCTTCGCGGACCGGGCCGGCCCCGTCCCCGTCCTCCTCGATCCGGATCGGCGTCCACCCTTCTCCGAGCCCGGCCCGGCCGCCTGGCGGTCCGGTGAGGGGGAGGGGCGTTGATGGAGACCGGCACCCTTTCCGCCCTGCCCTGGGCCCTCCCCTGGGTAGGACTCCTGCTCTTCCTGATCTTCGGCGTGCGGCTGCCCCGACCCCTGCCATCGCGAGGTCGGGAGGACGGTCCCCGTGTCTCGGTGATCATCCCGGCCCGGAACGAGGCTCGGAACATCGGCCGTGTCGTGGATTCCCTGGCGTCGTCCACCTACCAGGATCTCGAGATCCTGGTGATCGACGACCGGAGCGAGGACGGGACCGGGGAGTTGGCACGGGAGGCCGGCCGCGCCCACCCGGGCCGGGTCCGCGTCGTGCGGGGCGAGCCCCTCCCCGAGGGGTGGATGGGGAAGAACTGGGCCTGTCACCAGGGCGCGATGGAGGCCTCGGGGCGGATGCTCCTCTTCACGGACGCGGATACCTGGCACGCGCCGGAGCTCGTGGGCCGATCCGTGGCGGCGCTGGACGAGGACGAGGCGGACTGTGTGAGCCTGTCGGGTCGACAGCTCATGGAGAGCTTCTGGGAGCGGCTGGTCCAGCCCCACGTCTTCACGGCCATGCTGGCCCGTTATCCCAGGCTGCGTTGGCCCCTCCCGCCGAAGCGGTGGCGAGGCGCCATTGCCAACGGCCAGTACATCCTGATTCCCCGGGACGTCTACGACGAGATGGGCGGCCACGAGGCGCTCAAGGGGGAGGTGGTGGAGGACCTGCGCATGGCCCAGCGACTGGTGCGGCGGGGCAAGCGGCTCTCGATCCGCATGGCGGAGGAAGCCTTCACCACCCGCATGTACACTTCGCTGTCGGAGCTCGTGGAGGGGTGGTCCAAGAATGTGGTCCTGGGCGGGATGGCGACCCTGCCTCCCTGGATCCGCGGAGTGGCGCCCCTCCTGATCCTCCTGACGGGGCTCGTGCTCTGGGTTGCGCCCCCTGTTGCCGGAGTACTGGCCCTGATGGGCATCGGTGGATCCGCCGTCCTCACCTGGGCGGCGGCGGCCGTGGGCACGAGCGTGGTCCTGTGGTGCGCGGCATGCTGGCGGATGGGAGCCCCGGTCTCCTACGGCTTCCTCTATCCCCTGGGGTCGCTCGTGACCGGGTACATCTTCGCCCGCGCCTGGCGTCGAGGGGGCACGGTGGAGTGGAAGGGCCGGCAGTACGCCCTGAAGACCGAGACGCTCAGGCGGGAGCCGTAGGGTACGGCGCCCGCGGCGACGGGGGACGGGTCACCCCGCGAGCAGACGCCCCGCCGG
>JARRPL010000086.1:0-10220 GCA_037382905.1 Gemmatimonadota bacterium
TCGGGGGGGTGGACAACCGGAACGACCTCCTGGTCCGGGGTGGAGGGCCGGGGGAGAACGCCTACTACCTGGACGGCATCCGCATCCCCCAGATCAACCACTTCGCCACCCAGGGCGCCACGGGAGGCGCGCTGGGGCTGGTGAATGTGGACTTCATCCGGGAGGCGGAGTTCTACCGCGGCGCCTTCCCGGTGCGATATCCCGACGCCCTGTCGTCGGTGCTGGTCATCGAGAACCGGCCCGGGAGCGTCGAGGGAATCCGGGGGGATGTGACGCTGGGGGCGTCGGAGGCGGGGCTCACCCTGGATGGGCCGCTGGGAGACGGGGGCAACTGGCTCTTCTCGGTCCGGCGGTCCTACCTCCAGTTCCTCTTCCAGGCGCTGGATCTGCCCATCCGGCCCGACTACTGGGACGCCCAGACCCGGATCGAGCTCAACCCCACCGAGCGGGATCGCATCACCGTCGTGGGGATCGGCGCCCTGGACGACTTCGACATCGTGGAGCCCGAACCCGGCGACACGGAGAACGAGGAGGTCTTCCAGCGGGTCATCGACAACGACCAGAAGAGCGGGACCATCGGCGCCACCTGGCAGCGGCTCGTAGGGGATGGCGTGATCCGGCTCGTGGCCAGTCACTCCCGGACCGACTACCGCTTCCAGGATCTGGATCCCGAGGGCGATCTGGTCCTCAGGAACCGATCCCTGGCGGGAGAGACGCCCATCCGTCTGGAAGGAGAGGTCCGACGCTGGGGCGTGGAGTGGGCCGGGGGCCTGCGACTCTCCCGGGAAACCCTGGAGACGGACGTCCTCCAGGTGGCCACCCCCGGTGCTCCCTTCGACCAGGATGTGGTCTTCGATACCCAGGTGACGAGCTGGAACCCCGGAGGCTTCCTCCAGGGCTCCGTGGGTCTCGCCAACGGGCGGGCCCGGATCACCGCCGGAGTCCGGATGGACGATGTGGGGGCGCTGGACGCCGGTTTCAGCGTGTCGCCCCGACTCGCCCTGGAGCTGGAGGTGGCGCCCCGCTGGTCCCTCGCCCTGGCGGCGGGCCTCCACCACCAGTCGCCGGATCTCCTGAGCGTTGCGGTGGAGGAGGACGGAAGTCCGGTCAACACGGGGCTCCGGCCCATCCGGAACGTCCAGGGCGTGGCGGGGCTGGCCTTCGAGCCCGACAACGTGACCCGCCTCTCGGTGGAGGGCTTCTGGAAGCGCTACTCCCGCTACCCGGTGCTCCGGGACGACCCTCGGATCTCCCTGGCGAATCTCGGGGGTGACTACGGCTTCATCGGCGCCGAGCCCCTCATCCCCGACGGCGAGGGCCGGGCCTACGGCGTGGAGTTCTTCGGACAGCGGAAGCTGTCGGGACGGTTCTACGCGCTGGGCGCGTACACCCTGTCGTGGAGCGAATTCTCCGGTGCGGACGGCGTCTTCAAGCCCTCGAGCTGGGACGTGCGCCACGCCCTCGATCTCACCGGCGGATACCGGGTCGGCGAGCGGTGGGAGTTGGGAACACGCCTGCGGGTGCTCTCGGGCCGCCCCTTCACACCCTTCGACCGCCAGCTCTCGGAGGCCCAGTTCCCCATCACCGGTCGAGGGGTGCCGGACTGGGACCGGATTGGTGAGGAGCGCACGGACGCGTACCTTCGGCTCGACGTGAGGGGGGAGCGCCGCTTCGAGTTCGACGGCTGGAACGCCGTGATCTTCCTGGACCTCCAGAACATCACGGGCCGGGAAAACCCCGTGGGGTTCCTGTACACCCAGGACCCGGAGTTCCCGGACAACCTGCGGCCGGTGGATGGGACGGCGTTCCTCCCCTTCTTCGGGTTTTCCGTGGAGTTTTGAGACATGGCGCTTGCAGTCGACGTTCGGGGCCTCTGGCGGGGTCTGGCGGTGATGATCCTGGCCCTACTTGTGGGACACCTGGTGGGGATGGTGTTCATCTACGGATTCGATCACGACTATGTGTTCGGCCTGGTGCCCTTCTTCAGCCTGGACGGAGAGGGAAACCTTCCGGCGTGGTTCTCCGCCGGCCTCCTCTTCTTCAGCGCCCAGCTCCTGTTCCTGACCGGGACCGCTGAACGGCGGGCCGGACGGCCGTGGGGCGGGTGGATGGGGCTGTCGGCCGTCTTCGCCTTCCTCACGGTGGACGAGCTGTCGGCCTTCCACGAGAAGATCGGGTGGGCCGTAGGTGACCGGGTGGGCGCCGAGGGGCTGCTCCACGAGTACTTCTGGGTCTGGGTCTACGGCCCCATCGTCGTCCTCCTGGGGCTGGTCTACCTCCGCTTCCTGGGTCGGATGCCCCGGCGGGTCCGGTGGACCATGATCCTGGCCGCCGTCCTCTACGTGGGAGGCTCGGTGGGGGTGGAGGTCCTGGGCAGCCCCTTCTGGAACGACGATCCGGAGCTTCGTCGCTGGCCCTACCTGGCGCTGGTGGGCGTGGAGGAGATGCTCGAGATGTTCGGCATCTCGGTCTTCATCCGGGCGATCCTCCTGTACCAGGCCCACATGGGGCTCGTCATCTCCGTGAGGGACGGGGAGGACACCGCCGAGGCCCCCGGGATTCCCGCCGCCGCCGACATGCCGGGCTGATCGGCCACGGACGCCGCCGGGGGAGGGTCGATCCCCCGGCGGCGATTCCCACGACCGGATCCCTCGGTTCCTCAGATGGCGTCGGAGAGGGAGGTGAAGGTGAAGTCCCGCACCTTCAGGGGCGGCACGACCACCGCATTCGTCAGTCCCGAGGACTCGCTGGCGGAGATCCGCACCGGCTCGCCCATCATCTCGATGTTGTTGAGCATGAAGATCGGCGACTCGTTCCAGCGGAAGTTCTTCACCGGGTGGCTGATCTCGCCGTTCTCGATCAGGAAGGTGCCGTCCCGGGTGAGCCCGGTGTAGAGGATCGTGCGGGGATCCACGCCCCGGATGTACCAGAATCGCGTCAGGAGCAGCCCCCGCTCCGTCGAGGCGATCATCTCCTCGATGGTGGAGTTCCCGCCGGACATGTACCACCCCTGGGGGAACCCCGTGGGGGCCACGCCCTGCCGGTCGGCCCAGTAGCGGGAGTAGTTCAGGTTCCGGAGCACGCCGTCCTCCACCCAGATCATCCGTTGGTTCGGAAGCCCCTCGCCGTCGAAGGATGGAGAGAGGATGCGGACGTCGGCGGGATCGGAGTGGATGCTGACCCGACGGTCCACGAACTGCTCTCCGATCTTGTTTCCTCCACCGGTGGCGCTGAAGAAGGAGCGGCCCTCGTCGGCGTTCCGGGCGCCCATCTGGTTCACCATCAGGTTGACCATGTTGCCCACCGTGGTGGGCTCCATGACCACGGTCCACCGCCCGGGCTCCACGGCCCGGGGGTTCCGGGATCGCATCGCCTTCTCGACGGCCCGCTCCCCCAGGGCCCGGGTGTCCAGCTCGTCGAAGTCGTGGGCGCTGGCTCCCGCCCAGCCGGAACCGGTGCCGTCTTCGGTGCGGACCGTCGTGGTGAAGTTGGCCCGGGTCCGCGTCGCGTAGGCGAAGAGCCCGTTGGACGTGGCCACGGCGTCGCTGGCGGCCTCGTGGATGAGAAAGCCCGTGGAGACCAGATTCCGGGCGGCGGCCTGCTCGGTGACGGCGGCGATGGCGGCGGCCCGGCGCTCCGGCGCCAGCTCCCCCGTGGATTCGAAGTAGGCCTCGTTGTCGGGGTATTCCTGCGGTCCCAGCTCCCCCATGTACTCCTCGTTCTCGGGCACGAGACGGGCGAGCTGCTCACTCGTCTCCACCACCCGGCGGAGGGCGTCGTCGGTGAAGAGGTTCGTCGTAGCGGACGCCACGCGGGTCCCCAGGGCGCTGGTGATGGTGAGCTGGGCGTTGGTGGCGTCCCCGGAGGTGCTCATCTGGTTCTGGGCGAAGCGGGTGTTGCCCGTGTCGGAGCTCGACAGGTTCACCCGGGCCTGGTCCGCCGTCGAGAAGGACAGGGCCCGCTCGGTGATGCGCTGAGCCTCTTCCCTGGAAATGAAGTTCGCCATGGGTCAGTGATGTGTATCGGAAGCGTGGTCGCCACCGAGGGGTCGGCGGCGCCGTCCCAGCGAGGCGGAAGGAAGCGGCGTAGCGAAAGCTACGGCAATGAGTTCCAACGATGCCCGGGACGGATGCCCCCGGCTCCGAATGGCAGCAGGGCCTTCGATGCACATCACTAAGCCCTCCGGCCGGTATTGATGATGGTCACGTCGCGATGCCGCGTGGTGGGGCACCCGTGGGAGATGGAGTTGGACTGGGCCGGTTGGCCCTTGCCGTCGCCGAAGGAGCCGCCGAGGTCGTAGGTGCTCTCGCCGCCGAGTCCGTCCATGCCGGCCCAGAATTCGGGGGTGCGGATCTGGTAGGCCACGTCCTTGAGCTGGCCGGTCACACGGCCGTCACGGATCTCGTAGAAGACCTGCCCGCCGAACTGGGCGTTGTAGCGCTGCTGGTCGATGGAGAAGGAGCCGGCTCCATCGATGAGGATGCCGTTCTCCACATCGGCGATGAGCTCCTCCTCGCTGACGTCGGCGTCGGCGTTCGGCAGCAGATTGACGTTGGGCATCCGCTGGAAGGCCACGTCCTCCCACGACTGGGAATAGCTGTTCCCGTGGGATCGCACCGGAACCCCCTGCGAGGCGTACCAGTCGCCGAGCCACGGTGCCTGCTCCCGGGTCGTCTGAAGATCGTTCAGCACCCCGTCCTTGACGATCAGGTATTCGTCGGGTCGCACGCCGTCGTCGTCCCATCAGACGGTGGAGAGGGCCGTGGGGGTGGACCGCTCGCCTTGGATGTTCATGAACTCGGGACCGTACCGGAACGAGCCCAGGAACTCCTCGGGCGAGGAGATGAACGACGTCCCGGCGTAGTTGGCCTCGAAGCCCATGATCCGATCCAGCTCCGTGGGGTGGGCGATGGACTCGTGGATCGTCAGCCAGAGGTGTGAGGGGCGAAGGATGAGGTCGTAGCGCCCGGGCTGCACGGGCTTGGCCGACAGCTTCTGCACCGCCTCGTCCGCCCACCGGGGCGCCTGCCCGACCAGGTCGGCATCGGTGACGTGCTCGTAGCCCAGGCCCCGGGGGGAGAGCTCCGCGCTGCTCCGGGACTGGAAGTCCGAGCGATCCTCGGAGATGGCCGTCACGTTCATCCCGCAGGTGGCCCGATAGATCGTCTGATCGGTGACGACGCCGTCGGTGGAGGCGAAGAACTTCTGGTCCCGGATGAACGCCATCTGCGAGTTGGCGAAGGCGACGCCGGAGACGGCCAGGGCGGCCTCGTTGGCCGCCAGCAGCAACTCGACCTTTTCCTCGATGGGGATGTCGTAGGGGTCGACGGCGATGGGGGTCGACCACTCTCCGCGGCCCGTCCAGTCCAGGGGGGCGAGCTCCACCGGGCGCCGCTGCGCCGCCCGATTGGCCCGGGCCTGCTCCACCGCCACCCGTGCCACCCGCACCACCTCGTCGGAGGTGACGTCCCGGGAGGACGCGAAGCCCCACGTGCCGTCCACCAGGACCCGGACACCGAATCCGGAGGTCTCGGAGTCGGCGACGCCCGCCACGATCCGCTCCCGGGTCGCCACGAACTGGGTTCGGCTGGTGGCGATGCGGACATCGGCGTAGTCGGCGCCGGCGGAGCGGGCCGCCTCCAGCGCCAGAGCGCCGAGGGCGTCCCGGTCCTGGGCGATGCCCCGGCCCAACGTGGTGGGCGTGACGATCCCGTGGAGCAGATCCACCTGGCCCACCACGCCGAGCCCGGCAGCCGCCACGGCGCCGTGTCGTACGAAGTCCCTTCGTTTCATCATGCCTCCCCTGGGTTCCCTGGAATGGTTCGGTGCCGGCTCAGCCTCGAGCCGTATTCAGGACGGTGACGTTCCGGAAGCGGCTGGCGGGGCATCCGTGGGACACGGCGTTCGCCTGCCCCGGCTGTCCCTTCCCGTCGCTGAACGTCCCGCCGAGTCGATAGGTGCTGGGCCCCCCGATCTGGTCCATCGAGTTCCAGAATTCCGGCGTGCGGATCTGATACGAGACGTCCTTCAGCATCCCCACCACCCGACCGTTCCGGATCTCGTGGTACGTCTGACCGCCGAACTGGGCGTTGTATCGCTGCTGGTCGATGGAGTACGAGCCGCGCCCCTCGATGACGATGCCCTTGTCGACCTCGCCGACGAGTTCGTCGAGGGAGACGTCCCGTTCGGGGTTGGGCAGCAGGTTGACGTTGGGCATCCGCTGAAACTGTACGTCCTCCCACGACTGGGCGTACGAGTTGCCGTGGGAACGGACGTCCCGTCCCTGGGACCCGTACCACTCGGCGAGCCAGGGCGCCTGCTCCCGGGTGGTCTGGAGGTCGTTCAGGATCCCGTCCTTCACGATGAGATACTCGTCGGGGCGCACCCCCTCGTCGTCCCACCCCACGGTCGCCAGCCCTCCGGGTGCGGACCGCTCGCCCTGGATCTGCATGAATTCCGGCCCGTAGCGGAAGGAGCCCAGATAGTCCTCGATGGGGTGGATGAACGAGGTCCCGGCGTAGTTGGCCTCGAAGCCCCGGATCCGGTCCAGCTCCGTGGGGTGGGCGATGGACTCGTGCAGCGTCAGGAAGAGGTGACTGGGCAGGAGTACCAGGTCCCACACCCCGGGCTCCACCGAGCGGGCCGAGAGCTTCTGCACGGCTTCCTCGGCCCAGATCGGGGCGTTCCCCACCAGGTCCGCATCCCGAACGTACTCGTACCCGAGCCCCATGGGCTGGAGCGGCGTCGAATCCCGGGACTGGAAGTCGGACCCGTCCGACGCCACCGCCGACACCGACAGGCGGGGCCAGCAGCGGTAGACCGTCTGGTCGGTGACCACGCCGTCGGTGGAGGCGAAGAACTTCTGTTCCCTTACGAAGGCCATGAACGACGAGGCGAAGCGGGCGCCCCGGACCCGGGTGGCGGCGGCGTTGGCCTCCAGCAGGAGCGCCACCTTCTCGTCCACGGGGATGTCGAAGGGGTCGATCTGGATCGGAGACCGCCACTCGCCTTCCTCCGGCGGCCCCATGGGCGCCAGCTCCACCGGACGCCGCTGTGCCGCCCGGTTGGCGCGAGCCTGGGCCACCGCGGTGCGGGCGACACCTTCCGCAGACTCCCTGCTCAGCATGCGCGACGCGGCGAATCCCCAGGTGCCGTCCACCAGAACCCGCACGCCGATCCCCGACGTCTCGGAATCCGAGAGGCCCGTGACGACCTGCTCCCGGGTGCTCACGTTCTGGCTTCGGGTGGTGCTGACCCGGACGTCGGCGTAGTCGGCGCCGGTGGAGGTCGCGGCGCCCAGCGCCGCGTTCGCCAGCTCCCGGTCGAAGGCGTCGCCCACCGAGGCGCGTCGGAGAGACGACCCCGGTGGGCCCGGAGTGAGAACTCCCGGGTCGGCCAGAAGTCCGTGGGACAGGCCCGGGGTGAGGGCGAACCCGGTAGCCGCGGCGCCACCGTACCGGAGGAAATCTCTACGACGCATGCGAGGCGGGAGCGGGGTTCGGGCAGTATACCCGGGACACGGGGGGCGGCATGATGCCGGGGAGCGATTGTGGCGAGGGGCGAGGCCCCGGGCAACCCTGCCGGTGCAGGGCGACGCCCGCCCGGTCCAGGGGACGCCCGGCAGGTCCGGGGGACGGATCGTGGGCTAGGGTAGGCCCCGGACGCGCCGGAGGGTCCACCCGGCGACCGAGACCCCTCCCAGGGCGAGGAAGAGAGTCCAGGGCAGCACCCGGGGCCGGCCCGGGGAGCGGGCATCGCTTCGTCCGAGTCCGAGGGTCTCGGCGTCTCCCATGCGACCGCCGGCCCGGCCGACCCGGAGAGCCGCATCGGTCCAGCTGTGTTTCTCCTCCGCACTGACGGCGACGACGCAGAAGGCCGCCGTGTCGTCGGCGTTCGACCATTGGAAGGCCGGGCGCAGGGTGTGGCGCCCGGCCACCCGGGGGACGAAGGCGACCCGACCCGTCCCGGCGGGAGACCGTTCGACGGGCAACACCTGGGCGCCCGGTCCGCCGGAGTCCGGTTCGGTGAGGAGGACCTGTTCCGGGACCTGCCCCTCGAAGCGTCCCTCCCAACGAAGTCCCGGCGATGCCGCCTCGGCCACCAGCATCGTCCCGTCCGTGAGCCCCCCGGCCAGCCACTCCACCACCGACTCCCAGAATGCCCGATGCTCCGACACGAGCCCGGCCTTCATGACCCAGGGCCAGCTCTCGAGTCCCGCAGCGACGATGCGGCCGCGACCCAGGTGGACCCGGTGGACGACGGGCTCGCCATCGACGCGCGCCATCAGCACCCCGCCCTCGGGCACCGGCGTGGCTCTCGTGAGGAGCTCCGGACCCGGGAGCGGCACGATCTCGGCGGGTCCCGACCAGGAGATCTCGGCGGCGGAGTGTTCGGCCCAGGCGCCCAGCGGCGCCCACGGCGCCAGGGGGGAGTCGGAAGACACGGCATCCAGGAGGAGCAGGCCTCCGCCCCGCTCCCGGACCCAGCGGAGGGCCAGCGCCTCGTCGGCGCGACGAGGCCGTCCCACCAGGACGAGGACGTCGTACCGGGACGATTCGTCCAGTGATCCCGGCGCCTCGGCGCCGGGGGTGGTGACGGCGAGACCCCGTCCCAGATCCTGACGGACCACCACCTCCATCCCCGCGGATTCCAGGGCACGGACCAGGTACCGCGATTCGGACCCTGGCGCTCCGCCCCACACAAAGACCCGGACCGGAGAGGGCGGACGCACCCACGCATGGACGGTGGCCGCGGCGTCGCCGGAGCGAGCCGTCCAGGTGGCGACCCCCTCCCGGGCGGGCTCCACCGCCACCGCCGTGGCGCCGCGTCCGTCGGGACCCGTGGAGACCCGCACCGTGTCGATGCGCCCGCCGGGACCGACCAGGGCCACGGGGACCTCCGAGTCCGCGCCCGCCCGGACACTGAGCCGGAGCGCGCCTCGCCTTCCGGCCACGGGGCGGGCCGGAGGCTCCAACCGCAGGGTGCCGGCGTCGTCGGGCATGGCCACGGTCACCGCCCCGCCGCCCCGTGCCGCAGCCGCCAGAAGCGCGGTGACGTCCCGGCCCGGCGGAACGGAGTCGGCCCAGGTGAGGGTCGGGGCCGGGTCCCGGGCCAGGATGGCCGCCACCGTGTCGGCGGAAGTCCAGGCATCCAATAGGAGCGGCTCGCCCGGTGCCGGTGCGTCGGGGATGCCGAAGGCCAGGAGGGCCGCCAGGCCGCCGGCTGTCACGATCCTCGCTGCACGGGCCACCCGGGTCACCGTCTCACCGGCTCAGGGCGTAGACCAGGATGTTCACCCCGAAGCGGGTGTTGTCCACTGCCAGGAAGCGCTTGTTCTCGGCGTGATAGCTCCACTCCGAGGAGTAGTCCTTGTTGGAGTAGAGGATGCCGATCCGGCCATCGACCTCCACCTGGAGGAGGTTCCGATGGATGAGGCCGTCACCCCAGCCGCTCAGCTCGTGTCCCGTGATGGGCGGTCCGTCCTCGAAGACGAAGAAGCTCGAGTACAGCTCGTGGTCGTTCGGGATCGGTTGGAGGGCGCCGGCGCCGAAGAGCCGCTCGATCTCCGAGGTGACGGACCGGTGGAAGGCCCCGTCGATGTCGTGGTTGTGATCGTCGATGAAGATCATCCCTCCCCGCTCCACGAAGTCCACCAGGTTGCGGCTCTCGGCGTCGTCGAAGAAGACCGGGAGGTGTCCCGTGAGATAGAGGAAGGGATGGTCGAAGATCTCGGGGCTGGACAGCTCCACCACGACCCCCTCCGGCGCCACGGGGAGGGCGGTGTACTGGGCCAGGGCGTGGATGAGATTCGCCGGCACGAGCGGGGCCGAATCCCAGTCCCCGGAGGCGTACCGGACCGTGGCGAGGGTGAAGGGGACGGGGGACCGGTCGACCCCTTCGACCCCCGGGGTCCCGGGGCCGGGAGGCTCCGACGAGTCCAGGTAGCGGGCGGCGGCGAGGGAGGCCGGCGGGCCCCGGACGGCGTCTGGGACGACCCGGGGCGCGTTCCGCCGGAGGATCCCCAGGGCATCCTCCAGCGCCGCCGCGGTTTCGGCGGACTGGCCGCTCCCGGCGTGTGCCGAGGCCCGGGCCAGCGCCTCCGCGGCCGTGGGCGCATCGGCGCCCTGAAGGAGGTCCAGGGCAAGCCCGCTGATCCGGACCGACGCTGCCCGGCCGGTGACGGGCCCGTCGGAGGACAGCAGTTCCTCGATGGCCCCGGC
>JARRPL010000087.1:0-10142 GCA_037382905.1 Gemmatimonadota bacterium
CCGTCCCCGCCCTCCTGCACCCGGAGCTGACCCGGGCCGAGTGGACGGGCGGCGTCAAGGCCCTGGCCGGGGCGGGGCGGGCGGGGCGGGTGCCCCCGGGCACGGCGGCGGTCCTCTGGACTTCCGGGACCTCCGGCCGCCCCCGAGGGGTCGCCCTGGGGCACCGGGGACTCGCCCTCCATGCCGAGGCCACCCGGGAACGCCTCTCCCTGGATCCCCGGGACGTCTGGCTCGCCTCACTCTCGCCGGCCCATGTCGGGGGTCTCGCCCTGGTCACCCGCTCCCTCCTCCTGGGCTCCACCCTCCTGGCCCTCGGACCGTCGAGTTCGGACCGGATGCCCGACCTGCTGCGAGGGGGGGATTCCCTGCCGGCAGTGACCCACCTCTCGTTGGTACCGACGCAGCTCCGGCGTCTCCTGGACGCCTGGGGTGACGATGCGCCCCCTGGTACGCTCCGACTGGTTCTGGTGGGAGGCGCCCGGGCTCCGGCGGAGCTCGTGGAGCGGGCTCTCTTCTCGGGCTGGCCCGTGGCCCTGACCTACGGGATGACGGAGATGAGCTCCCAGGTGGCCACCGCGGCTCCGGCGGAGGTCCTCTACGATCCCGAGTCGGTGGGGCGGCCCCTCCGGGGGGTGGAGATCCGGATTGCGGATTCGGGGGAGATCTGGACCCGAGGCGCGACCCGGGCCCTGGCGTACGTCGGCACCGAGGACTCCCTGGCGGATCCCGACGGCTGGTACCACACCGGAGACCTGGGAGAGCTGGACGAGGCCGGGCGCCTGCGGATCCGCGGTCGCCGCTCCGACCGGATCGTCTCCGGCGGGGTCACCGTGGACGCGGTGGAGGTGGAGAAGGTCCTCCGGTCCCATCCATGGGTGGGAGAGGCCGCGGTGGTGGGGCTTCCGGACCCGGAGTGGGGAGAGCGGGTGGCGGCCGCGGTGGTCCTGGACCGGGCCGCTGGCGACGAGGGCGAGGACGGGTGGAGGTCGACTCTGGACCGATGGTGCCGGGAGCGCCTCAGCGTGGCCAAGATCCCGCGCCGCTGGGTGGACCTGGAGGGGCTTCCCCTGAACGCCAACGGAAAGCTGGACCGGGAGACGGTGCGCCGGATCCTCCTGGAACGGGGTCAGCCCGGGAGGAGCTCCCGTAGGTAGCGACCCGTGTGGCTCTCTGCCACCTCCGCCACCGCCTCGGGCCGCCCGGCCGCCACGATGCGTCCTCCGCCGGCGCCGGCGTCGGGACCGAGATCCACGATCCAGTCGGCCGTCTTGATGAGATCCAGGTTGTGTTCGATGACCACCACCGTGTGACCCTGGTCCACCAGCTTGTCCAGGACCTTCAGGAGCTTCCGGACATCGGCCCCGGCGAGACCGGTGGTGGGCTCGTCCAGGAGGTACAGACGACGCCCCTTGCCCCCCGCCACGCCGGAGAGCTCCCGGGCGATCTTGAGTCGCTGGGCCTCGCCGCCGGAGAGGGTCGGCGCCGGCTGCCCCAGTCGAAGGTATCCGAGCCCCACCTGCTGGATATGCCAGAGGGCCTTCCCCAACTTCCCCTCCTTGATGAAGAAGCGGATGGCCTCGTCCACCGTGAGCTGAAGGACCTGGGCGATGTTCAGGCCCCGGACCGTGACCTCCAGGACGTCGGCCTTGTAGCGCGTGCCGTGGCAGGCCTCACACGGCACGTAGACGTCCGCCATGAAGACCATCTCGATCTCCACCTGCCCGGCACCCTTGCACACGGGGCAGCGACCCCCGTCGGTGTTGAAGGAGAACGTCCCAGGTTTGTACCGCCGCTGACGGGCCAGGGGCTCATCCGCGAACAGGCTTCGGATCTCGTCCCACGCCTTCAGGTAGGTGACGGGGTTGGAGCGGGGCGTGCGACCGATGGGGCTCTGGTCCACCAGGACCGCCCCGTCGAGCCGGCTCACACCCTCCAGCGACGTGTACGAGCCCACCCGCTCCCCCAGGTGCTCCTTGGCGGAGGATCCTCCCTCCAATGCCCGCTCCAGCGCCCGGAACAGCACGTCGTGCACCAGCGTGGATTTTCCGGATCCGGAGACACCGGTGATCACGGTGAGGGTCCCCAGGGGGATCTCCAGGTCCACGCCCTCGAGGTTATGGAGGCGCGCGCCCTTCAGCCGAAGCCGTGACCCATCCACCGGCCGGCGGCGGTCGGGCACGGCGATGCCGTCGGTACCCGCCAGGAAGCGTCCCGTGAGGGTGTCGGCGTCTTCCAGCTCCCCGGGTGTCCCCTGAAAGACGATCTCCCCTCCCTTCTCGCCGGACGCCGGGCCCAGCTCCAACACCTCGTCCGCAACGCGGATGGCGGACGAATCGTGCTCCACCATCACCACGGTGTTGCCCCCGTCCCGAAGGCGGGTCAGGAGTCCCAGAAGCGCGTCGGTGTCCCGAGGGTGGAGGCCGACGGTGGGTTCGTCCAGGACGTAGAGGGTGTCCACCAGCGAGGCTCCCAGGGAGTTCGCAAGGGTGATGCGCTGCGCCTCCCCACCCGACAGGGTCCGCATCTGACGGGCCAACGTCAGGTAACCGAGCCCCACCTCCACCAGAAAGCCCACCCGGGCATTCAGTTCCCGGAGGATCGTCTCGGCGATGGCCGTCTCCATCTCCGGGAGCGTCAGCTCACCGAGCCAGCGTTGAAGCTCCTTCAGGGGCAGCTCCGAGACGCGGGCGATGGTCTCGCCGCCCACGTGGACCCAGAGGCCCTCTCGACGGATCCGGGCGCCGCCGCACTCCCTGCACGGCACCGGGGCCTGATACTGCCGCAGGAAGACCCGGATGTACTGCTTGTACCGCTTCTTCTCGCGGCTCACCAGGAAGGGCATCACCCCCACGAAGCTTCCCTCGCCCCGACGCTTCTCGGTGCCGTGGATCACCTCGCGGCGGAAGTCCTCGGGGAGCTCCCTCCAGGGGGCGTGGATCGACACGCCCCGCTCGTTCGCAAAGTCCCGTAGCGCGCTGCGCTCCTTCGAGTACCGGGGCTTGGTCCAGGGGTCCACGGCTCCGCCGTCCAGGGAGAGGGCTTCGTCGGGGACGATGAGGTCGAGGCTGTAGTCCAGGGTGGCCCCGAAGCCGGTGCAGGTGGGGCAGGAGCCGTAGGGGTTGTTGAAGGAAAAGAGTTGGGGCGATGGATCGGCGAACTCGACGTCGGGGTGATCAGGACAGCGGAAGTGCTCGGTGAAGCGCATGCGGTCCGGCAGGTCGGCAGGGACGTCCTCGCCGGATCGGGGAGTCGCCAACAGGACCACGCACTCTCCCTCCCCCTCCTGGAAACAGGTGTAGACCGAGTCGGCGAGACGCTCCTGGAGCCCGTCGGCCCCGGACCTGAGCCGGTCCACGACCACCAGGATCTCGTCGGCCTTCCCCAGGTCCACCCCTGCACCCGAAGGTGTCCCGGCCTCCTCGAGCGCCAGGTCCACCGGCACCCCGTCGGCCAGGAGACGCAGGAAGCCCAGCGCCTTCAGGTTCTCCGCGACCCGGAGGTGCGAGACCTTGCTGCTTCGCCGCAGCGGAAAGGCCACCTGGAAGCGCACCCCCTCCGGCAGCCCCTGGATGGCGTCGACGGCGCCGCTCACCGTGTCGGGCCGGACGCGACGGCCGCACTCGGGGCAGTGGGTGTGTCCCACCCGAGCCCAGAGCAGCCTCAGGTAGTCGTAGACCTCCGTGGCGGTCCCCACGGTGGAGCGGGAGTTCTTGGTGGGGTTCTTCTGTTCGATGGCCACCGCCGGGGCGATGCCCTCCACCGAATCCACCAGGGGCTTCTCCATCCGGTCCAGGAACTGCTTGGCGTAGGTGGAGAGGGACTCGACGTACCGGCGCTGCCCCTCGGCGAAGAGGGTGTCCAGGGCGAGGGACGACTTGCCCGAGCCCGAGGGGCCCGTGATGACCGTCAGTGCCCGCCTCGCCAGGTCCACGTCGAGACCTTTGAGGTTGTTCTGCCGGGCGCCGCGAATGCGGATGGGGGAGTCCATAGCCCGGTTGCGACCCCGGGACCGTGCCCGAGTTCCGGCCTTTACAACCGTCGGGGGCCAGGTTTTCTTTGCGCATGTTCCGACGCCAGCGGCATCACCATCCCCATCCGCATCACGGCCCCCAGGCGGGTGTCGTGGAGCCGGTGGTGCGCGCCTGACCCGGCGCCGGCCTCCGAACTCCGCGCCGCGGCCCGCCTCGGGCCGCGGCGCTTTTTTGTGCCCCCAGGGTACAGGGCGGCCCGGGACGGACCGCGGGGGCGGTCCCTTCCCCTCAATCGAACCGAGATCACCGTGATCCGCATCGCTCTCCCCAACAAAGGGCGCCTCTCCGAGACGGCGCTGGAACTCTTCGAGACCGCGGGACTCCGGGCGGAGTTCTCCTCTGAGCGGGCTTTGGTGGCCCAGCTGGGCCCCGACTTCGAGGCCATCTTCGTCCGCGCCACCGACATTCCCGAGTACGTGGCGGATCACGCCGCCGACCTGGGGGTCACCGGCGCCGACCTCGTGGCCGAATCGGGTCGAGAGGTCACCGAGCTCCTGGACCTGGGATTCGGTCGCTGCCGCCTGGCCGTGGCGGTTCCCGAGTCCAGCCCCGTCCAGAAGCCGGATGACGTGCCCCAGGGGTCCCGCGTGGCCACGTCGTTCCCTTCCCTGACCCGACGCTTCTTTCGACAGAAGGGGATCGACATCGAGATCGCGCCGGTGAGCGGCGCCACCGAGATCGCCCCCCACCTGGGCGTGGCCGAGGTGATCGTCGACCTGGTGTCCACCGGATCGACCCTCCGGGTGAACCGGCTCCGGGAGGTGGGGACGGTCCTGGAGTCCACGGCCCGGGTGGTGGCGGATCCCGCCACGCTGGCCGACGCTGAGCGGAGGCCCGCCGTCGACGAGGTGATCGCCGCCCTGGAATCGGTCCTCCGGGCCCGGGCGCGGCGGTACCTCATGGCCAACGTTCCCCGAGACCGACTGGACGAGGTGCGAAACGTGATTCCGGGAATCAACGGACCCACCATCGTGGAGGTCCTGGACGAGGACGGGTGGGTCGCTGCCCACGCGGTGGTGGAGGCGGACCGGGTCTACCAGACCATCGCCCGACTCAAGACGCTGGGAGCAGAGGGAATCCTGGTGACACGAATCGAGAGGCTGATGCCATGACGGTGCTGACGCTCGCCGCCGAGGGTCGGTTGGACGGGCTCGACCCGGAGCTCCGGCGGCACCTCCTGGATCGCAGCCCCGCCGGTGAGGAGGATCTCCGCTCCGCCACCCGCGACATCCTGGAGCGCGTTCGGACCGGAGGCGACGAAGCCCTCCGAGAGTTCGCTCGGCGCTTCGACGGAGTGGAGATGGCGGCGCTGGACGTACCTCGGGAGGCATGGGAAGAGGCCCTGGACGGACTCGACCCGGTGGTCCGGGAGGCCCTGGAGAGGGCCGCCCGGAACGTCGAGTCCTTCCACCGGGCCCTGATCCCCGACGAGGTGGTGGTGGAAGTGGAGCCCGGCCTGACCCTCGGTCGGCGGTTCGTCCCCCTGGACGCCGTCGGCGTGTACGCCCCCGGTGGCCGGGCCGCGTACCCCTCCTCGGTCCTCATGGGGGTGGTGCCGGCCCGGGCGGCGGGGGTTCGGGAGATCGTGGTCTGCTCACCTCCCGGGGCCGACGGGCGTCCCTCGAACGTGGTGATGGCGGCGGCGGCGCTGGGCGGGGCCACCCGCCTGGTGGCCGCAGGGGGCGCCGGTGCCGTGGGAGCCATGGCGTTCGGCACCGGAACCGTTCCGCGTTGCGATGCCATCGTCGGCCCCGGAAACCGCTGGGTGCTGGAGGCCAAGCGGCAGGTGGCCGGCCAGGTCATCATCGACTCCCCGGCAGGACCGTCGGAGGTTCTGGTCCTCTCGGAAGACGGCGCCGCCCGCCCCGAGTGGCTGGCGTCGGAGCTGGTGGCCCAGGCGGAGCACGACCCGGACGCAGCGGTGGCGTTCGTGACCACCTCTCCGGCCCAGCTCTCCCGGGTCCGGGAGGCGCTGGCACTTCAGGTGGCGGCCTCTCCCCGGCGAGAGGTGATCGAGGCGGCGCTGTCCACGCAGGGTGCCCTCCTCCTGGCGGAGGATCGACGTGCCATGCTGGCGTTCGCCCGGGAGTACGCTGCAGAGCACCTCTCCCTGTGCACCTCCGACCCCGCCGCCGACCTGGAGGAGATCCCCACGGCCGGGACCGTCTTCCTGGGAGACCGGAGCACCGTGGCCTTCGGAGACTACATGACCGGTGCGAATCACGTGCTCCCCACCGCCGGCACGGCCCGGAGCTTCAGCGGTCTGAGCACGCTGAACTTCCTCCGCTCCTACACATGGCAGGACATCTCCCCCGAAGCGGCGGCATCCCTGGCGGAACCGGTGGCGGTCCTGGCCGAGTCCGAAGGGCTCCCCGGGCACGCCACGGCGGCCCGGATGCGAGGACGTCCAGCCGTGGCGGGCCGCGGAGGCGGGTCCGGCGACGGTCCGTCTGGAGCGGGGGCCTCATGACTCGCCCGCCCTTCCCGCGACCCGATTACCAGGCGCTGGACCTCTACACGCCGGACCGGCGGCCGGTGGAGGTGGACCTGAGTGACAACACCAACCTGTGGGGGACGCATCCCGCCGCCCTGGAGGTGGTGCGGACCGCGGACCTCCACGCACTGGCCCGTTACCCTCACCTCTACGCCGACGACCTCAGGGCCGCGGCGGCGGATCGCTTCGGCGTGGCACCCGATCAGGTCGCCACGGGGTGCGGTTCGGACGACATCCTGGATTCCCTGTGGCGGACGGTGGCGGCCCAAGGGGGGGCGGTTCGCTATCCCGCCCCGACCTTCTCCATGGTGGAACCCCTCTCCACCATGAACGGGCGCACGGCCAGCGCCCTGCCCTGGTCCGAGGCGCTGGACGACCCCCTTCGTCTCCTCGAGGACGATCCGGCGCTGGTCTACGTCTGCCGCCCCAACAACCCGACCGGTGTCCAGGCGCCGGAGGGCTGGGTGGAGGCGCTCCTGGCCGCCACCGAGGGCGACGGACCCGTGGTGCTTCTCGACGAAGCGTACGCCGACTTCGCGGGGGAGACCCTCATTCCCCGGGTGCTGGCACACCCCCGGGCGCTGGTGGTCCGCACCCTTTCCAAGGCGTACGGCCTGGCAGGCCTCCGGGTGGGTCTGGGCTTCGGATCCGCCGCCCTGATCCGCGAGGTGGAGAAGAGCCGGGGCCCCTACAAGGTGAATCGCCTGGCGGAGGCGGCGGCGGTGATGGCGCTCCGCGACGAGGAGGATTGGATCGGCGCCACCGTTTCCGAATGTGTGGCCAACCGGGAGCGGCTGGCCGAAGCCCTCTCGGTGCGGGGGCTCGCGCCCCTGCCTTCCAAGACCAACTTCCTGCTCTTTCCGGTCCCCCAGGGCCAGGCCAGGGAGCTTGCCGGGGCCCTGAGAAGGCATCAGGTGGCAGTCCGCCCCTTCCCCGACTGCCCCGACGTGGGGGACGCGCTGCGGGTGACGGTGGGGCCGTGGGCCCTCATGGAGCGCTTCCTCCAGGCGGTGGACCGCGTGGTGGTGCCGGCCGTGGACGAGGCGCGGGCTGCCCGTCCCGCCGTCGGCGGAAGGGGGTCGGGCTCGTGAAGATCGCCCTCTTCGACTACGGCGTCGGCAACATCCACTCCCTTCGCAAGGCTCTGGAGGCCCACGGTGCCCGGGTGGTGGTGACCCGGGACTGGGACGAGGCCCTGTCGGCCGACGGGATGGTCCTTCCGGGCGTCGGGGCCTTCTCCGCTGCCGTGGACGCGCTTCCCGCCGACCGATCCCGGATTCGGGAGGCACTCCGGGAAGGGCTTCCTTGCCTGGGCATCTGTCTCGGCATGCAGATCCTCTTCGACGGGAGCGACGAGGGCCCGGGGGAAGGCATCGGCGTCATCCCCGGCCGGGTCCGGCGGGTGGTCGCGGAGATCGTGCCCCAGATGGGGTGGAACACGGTGGAGCTGGCGGACGACCCGCTCTTCCGGGGCCTGGACGACCTCACCGCCTACTACGCCAACTCCTACGTGTGTGAACCCGCCGACCCGTCCCACGCCATCGCCTGGTCGGTCCACGACGGGGACCACTTCGCCGCGGCGGTCCGGCGCTTCCGGACCTGGGGCACCCAGTTCCACCCCGAGAAGAGCTCGGCCCAGGGCCGACGGATCCTCCGGAACTTCCTGGAGGAGGTGCGTGCCGTGGAGGATCTCCGGCCCGGGGCCGCACCCCCGGGGTCCGGCGTGGAATCGCGGGCGGGGGGTGGGGCATGATCGCCACGCCGGCGGTGGACCTCCGGGGAGGCCGGTGCGTCCAGCTGGTGGGCGGGCGCCCGGAAGAGGAACGGGTCTCCCTTCCCGATCCGGTGGCGGTCGCCCGGGACTGGAGGGCCCGTGGATTCTCCTCTCTCCATGTGGTGGATCTGGACGCTGCCCTGGGGCTGGGTGACAACCAGGTGGTGATCCGGGAGCTGGCTCGGGACGCCGAGGTGGACCTGCAGGTGGGGGGCGGCCTCCGCTCCGACGACGCGGTGGACGCCCTCCTGGGTGCCGGCGTGGACCGGGTGGTGGTGGGCACCCGTGCGGTGGACGACCCGGGCTGGCTGGCGGCGATGGCCCATCGCCACCCGAAGCGGGTGATGGTGGCGGCGGACGTCCGGGACGATATGGTACTGCGAAGGGGCTGGACGGAGGGCTCCGGTCTTCGGTTGCCCGACTTCCTGGCCACGCTGGCCCCCCTCCCGCTTGCCGGGGTCCTCTGCACCGACGTGGGGCGAGAGGGGCGACTGGAGGGGATCGACCGGGACGGGGTCGCCCGGGCGCTGACGGCGTCCCCCCACCCCATGTGGATCTCCGGAGGCGTGACGACTCTGGAGGAGCTGGACTTCCTCGCCTCCTGCGGGGCCGTCGGGGTCGTTCTCGGAATGGCCCTCTACACCGGAGCCCTGGACCCCGGCGAGGTCGCGAATCGATACGGCGGCCCCGACGCCGCCCACTCACGCCCATCGAGCCCATCATGACCCGACTCATCCGCGAAACCAACGAAACCCGCATCAATCTGGCCGTCGATCTGGCCGGCGGCCCGGTGAATGTGGCCACAGACGACGACTTTCTCACCCACATGGTGGTGACCCTGGCGCGCTACGCCGACATCGGCCTCGAGGTGGAGGCCGTAGGCGACCTTCGACACCATCTCGTGGAGGACGTGGGCATCACCCTGGGGCTCGCCCTGGCCCGTTCGCTTCCGGACGAGTCGGAGCGGTACGGATGGGCCACCGTGCCCATGGACGACGCCCTGGTCCGGGCGGCGCTGGACGTCGGCGGACGTCCGTGGTACGAGGGCACCCTGCCCTCGGGGCTCTACCAACACTTCCTTCAGAGCCTGGCGGTGAACATGGGGGCGACCCTCCACGTCATCGTGGACCGGGGACGGGACCGCCACCACATCGTGGAGGCGGCGGTCAAGGCGACGGGACTCGCCCTGCGCCAGGCCCTGCGGGAAGGGACCGCGGTCTTCAGCACCAAGGGGTCGGTGCGGCTCACCTGGGGAGACGGAGAGTCGTGAGCCTCAAGCCCCGGGTCGTGGTCTGTCTGGACGTGAAGGACGGGCGGGTCGTGAAGGGCACGAACTTCGTCGGGCTCCGGGACATGGGAGACCCGGTGGAGTTGGCGGCCCGCTACGAGGCCGAGGGAGCCGACGAGATCTGCTTCCTGGACATCTCCGCCTCTCGCGAGGACCGGGGAACCCTCCTGGACACGGTCCGCCGCACCGCAGAGGTCCTCTTCATTCCCCTCACCGTGGGAGGAGGTGTCCGGAGCGCCGACGACATCGGGCCGCTCCTCCGGGCCGGAGCCGACAAGATCAGCGTGAACAGCGCAGCCGTCCGGGATCCTTCAGTCCTTACGGAGGGCTCCCGCCGTTACGGTGCCCAGTGCGTGGTGGCCAGCATCGACGCAGCCCGGGAGGAGGACGGCACCTGGCGTCACTGGACTCACGGAGGCAAGACCCGGACGGAGCTCGACGCGGTGGAGTGGGCTGCACGATGTGCGGAGCTCGGGGCCGGGGAGATCCTCCTCACCTCCATCGACAGGGACGGGGTCCGGGGCGGCTACGACCTGGAGTTGACCCGGGCGGTGA
>JARRPL010000087.1:10197-11142 GCA_037382905.1 Gemmatimonadota bacterium
GTGGCCTCCGGTGGCGCCGGGGAGGCCGCCCACCTCCGGGACGCCTTCACACGGGGGCATGCCTCCGCCGCCCTCCTGGCGGGAATCCTCCACGACGGCCTCACCACCGTCGGCGAGCTCAAGAGCGCGCTGCGGGGGTGGGGAGTGCCGGTCCGATGAGGCGCGAGACCGACCGGAGCCTCCAGGCCCCCGAGGACCTGGACGACCTCCGGTTCGACGATCACGGCCTGCTGCCCGTCGTCGCTCAGGACGCCGCAGACGGACGGGTCTTGATGGTGGCGTGGGCCAATCGGGAGGCGCTGGAGCGATCCCTCGCCGGGGGCGAGTTGACCTTCTGGTCCCGAAGCAGGAAGGCCCTCTGGACCAAGGGGGAGACCAGCGGCAACGTCCTGGAGGTCGTATCGCTCCACGCCGACTGCGACAGCGACACGGTCCTGGCGCGGGTCCGCCCCACCGGGCCTGCCTGCCATACGGGTGAGTCGACGTGCTTCGGAGCCGGGACCGCCCCCGCCGCCGAGTCGACCCTCCCGGGGGTCTGGGCGACCCTTCTGGACCGGGCCCGGGAACGTCCCGAGGGGAGCTACACGGTCCGGCTCCTGGAGGACCCGAACCTGCGGATCAAGAAGCTGGGCGAGGAGACGGCGGAGCTGATCCAGGCCCTGGTCCAGGAGGATGCCCCCCGGGCCACGGAGGAGGCCGCCGACCTGCTCTATCATTCCCTCGCCGCCCTCCTGGCCTCCGGTGTCTCCCTGGACGACCTCCTGGCGGAGCTGGAGCGGCGACGGTAGCCCGGCTCCGCCAACGGGCCGGAGCCGACCCGACGTCCGTTCTGGAGGCCGCTTGCGCAGGGCCCGAGACCGCCCCTACCGTCGGCGCCCCATGCTACGCCTCCCCCCCTTCCTCCCGTCTCGAGTCCGGGTCCCCGCCGTGGGGATCGCGACGGCC
>JARRPL010000088.1:0-10314 GCA_037382905.1 Gemmatimonadota bacterium
GGCTCCGTCCCGAAAGGACGTTCCACCACGAACGGGGGCTCAGGAGCCGGCGGAGCCGGCGCCGTCGCTGGTAGCCGCGGGTACGGTGGACCGTGGGGTCGAAGAGGATGACGTGCGACACCCGAGGGTCGTCCCCGGCCACGAAGAGGCCGTTGTCCGCCCCCGAGCAGAACCCCACCAGTGCCACCCCGTCCGTCGCGCCGCATCGTTCCTCCATGAGGCCGATGGCGTCCTGGATGTCCTGGACGGCCGTTCCCATCAGGGACGTCTCCCCCGGGGCCCGGGGGCTGTCGCCGATCCCCGACAGGTCGAACCGGAGCGCCGGATGCCCGGCTTCGGCGAGCCGCCGCGCCAGCTCCACCACCGCCCTGGACGGTCCGACCTTGTGCAGGATCCCGGCGCCCAGGAGGATCACGGGCATCCCCGTCGGCTCCGGACCCTCGTCCGGGGGTCGGGTCAGGATTCCCGCCAGCGAGCCGTGACGCCCGAAGCTCTCGGGACTCTCCCGGAAGGGGGGAGCGCCCCACGGGAAAGGCCTGGGCCTCCGATCCCGGGGCGGTCCGGGCCCACTCCACCACCTGGCTTCCTTCGGCAGGGGGAGCCCACAACACCCTCCGGTCCACCTCGGAGCCTCTGCGGGCCGCCAACTCCTCGGCGATGAGGGCGCCCATGCGAATCCCCACCAGGTTCGCCCGCCCCACTCCACTCATGGCCAGCAGTTCGTCGAGAGCGAACTCGGCGTCGTCCAGCCATTCGCGGTACGACGCGTCCTCGGTCTCCCCCAGGGAGTCTCCGGTGCACGAGTAGTCGAAGCGAAGGACGTCGAACCCTTGCGTCTCCAGTCGTCCCGCCAGCGTCGCGAGGGTCCGGTGGGCCCGCAACGCCTCCCAACCGTAGGGGTTCAGAATGAGAACGCTCCGGCGCAGGCGCCCGGCGGAGGCAGGATGGTAGAGGCCGTAGAGCAGTCGTCGGCTGGAGCCGTAGTGGAGCTGGATCACGGCGTCTCCAGCTCGTGGTCGAGGCCGGCGGCGAGCTGTTCCACCGTCTGGAAGAAGAGGGCTCGGGGGTCCAGTCGCCTGCCCGTCCGGTCCTCGATCCCGGCCACCGCCTGGATGGAGAGGAGGGAATGACCTCCCAGCTCGAAGAAGTTGTCGTGGCGGCCGATCCGCGCCCCCGGCAGGAGCTCGCTCCAGACCCGGGCGATGATCTTCTCGGTCTCGGTGACCGGACGCTGGAACGACGCCGCCTCCCCGCGTCCCGCCTCCAGGGGGTCCCCCAGTGCTCCCCGGTCGACCTTCCCGTTCGGGGTTCGGGGCAGCTCTTCCACCACAGACACCATCCCCGGGACCATGTAGCGGGGCAGGCGGTCCCGGACGAAGCGACGGAGCTCGCTGCCCGAGAGGACCGCGCCGTGTGTCGGCAGGACGAAGGCCACGAGCCGTGCGTCGGGAGTCCCGACCTCGAAGGCCCGGACCACCGCCTGGCGAACACCGGGATGAGCCTCGATGCAGTGCTCCACCTCCGCCACTTCGATCCGGTATCCCCGGACCTTGACCTGGCCGTCCAGGCGGCCCAGGAACTCGAGGGTGCCGTCGGCCCGGGCCCGGACTCGATCGCCGGTGCGGTACATCCGGGCCCCGACCTCCGGGGTGAAGGGGTCCGGAAGGAAGCGAGCCGCGGTGAGGTCGGGACGGCCTCGATACCCCTGGGCCACACCGGCGCCTCCGATATGAAGCTCACCGGGAACGCCCCGGGGCACCGGCCTCCCTTCGGCATCGAGGATGTACACGGTGGTGTTCGCCACCGGTGTCCCGATCCGGACCGCCTCCACGGGGGCCTCCACTCGCCAGCAGGTGGACCAGATGGTGGTCTCGGTGGGGCCGTACATGTTCCACACCTCGCGGCACGTCTCGGCGAGGGTCCCGGCGAGCTCCAACGGGAGGGCCTCGCCGCCCACCAGGGCCTGGAGCCCGGGGTCTCCCGGCCAGCCGGCGTCCAGGAGCATCCGCCAGGTGGTGGGCGTGGCCTGCATCGCATTCGGTCGCGCCCGCTCCAACAGCTCCGTCAGCGCCGGACCGTCGGCGGCGGTGTCGGTGCTGGCCAGGATCACCTGGCCCCCCACCGTGAGCGGACCGAAGATCTCCAGCGCCGAGATGTCGAAGGAGAGGGTGGTGATGGCCAGGAGGCGGGTGTCGGGGTCCATCCCCGGCCGTGCGGCCATGGCCTGGAGGAGGTTGGCCAGATTCCGGTGGGTGACCACGACCCCTTTGGGTCCTCCCGTGGACCCGGACGTGTAGAGGACGTAGGCCGGATCCGCGCCTCGGGGGAGTTCCAGCGTCCCGGGTCCGGGCTCCGGTTCCGGGTCCGAGAGGGCCTCCTCGAGAAGGAGCCGACGGGGCCCCGCCGGGAGCCGCCGGTCGTATGCGTCGGTGGTGATCAGAAACCGTGCTCCGGCGTCCTCCACAATGTACTCCAGCCGCGACGCGGGGAACTCCGGATCGAGGGGCAGATAGGCGCCGCCCGCCTTCTGGATGCCCAGAAGGACGACCACCAGATCCGGGGTCCGGGGAAGGCCCACCCCTACCACGTCCCCGGGACCTACGCCGAGGGACCGGAGGCGACGGGCCACCCGGTCGCTGCCGGCGTCCAGGTCGGCGTAGCTCAGGGAAGCCCCGCGCTCGTCGGTCACGGCGACCCGATGGGGCGTGGAGCGGGCCTGCCTCGAGACGCTGCGGATCACCGTCGCGTCGAGGGGAAGCTCCATCGGGTCACCCTGCCACGCCCACTCGCTCCGATCCTCAACCACCGGGAGGGCGGAGATCGGCCCGTCCAGGCCCTCGGCGATCCCCGAGAGCAGGGTCCGGAGATGCCCCTCCATCCGATGCACCGTTGCCGGCTCGAAGAGGTCTTCGCTGTACTCCAGGTGCAGGAGGAAGGAATCACCGTCGGGCTCGACCGCGAGCGTGAGATCGAACTTGGCCGTCCCCGTGTCCGGCGTCGCCTCCTGGACCGTCATCCCCGGCAGCTCCAGGGTCGGAACCTCCGGGTTCTGAAGCGTGAAGAGGACCTGGAAGAGGGGGTTCCGGCTCGGGTCCCGAGCGGGCTGGATCGCCTCCACCACGCGACCGAAGGGCACTCGATGGTGCGCCAGCGCCTGCACGGTGGTTCGCCGCACCCGGGCCAGAAATTCCCGGAAGGGGAGCTCCGGCTCGATCTGGCTCCGGAGGACCACGGTGTTCGCCAGGAAGCCCACGATTCCCTCCTCCTCCACGGTCCGCCGACCGGCGGTCACGGTCCCCACCGCCAGGTCCGTCTGCCCGGAGTAGCGGTGCAGGAGGACCTTGAAGGTCGCCAGAAGCAACACGAAGGGTGTCACTCCCGTCGTCCGGCAGAGCTCCAGGAGGCCGGCGGTGGTCCCGGGAGCCAACGAGAAGGAGTGGCGTCCTCCCCGGTGACTGGGACGGCCGGGCCGGGGGCGATCCGTCGGGAGTTCCAGCGGCGACACGTCGTCGAGGGTGCGGCGCCAGTGGTCCAGCTGCCGGCGGCCGTCCTCCGAATCGAGCCAGGCGCCCTGCGCGATACACCAGTCGCCGTACTGGGCCGGCGGCGGATCGAGTTCCGCGACGGCCTCCGAGGTGAGGTCCCGGTAGAGGACCGAGAGCTCCCGGACCAGGATGCCTGCCGACCAGCCGTCGGCGATCAGGTGGTGGAGGGTGAGGGCCAGATGGTGGAGCTGCTCCGACTCTCGAAAGAGCCGAACCCGCAGGAGAGGACCCTTGGCCGGATCGAAGGGTGCCGTCGCCTCCGCCCGCAGCGCCGCCTGGAGCGCCTCCTGGCCACCCGCCTCGTGGGAGAGGTCCGTGAAGTCCAGGGGGACGGGGGCGGGGGGCAGGACGACCTGGAGGGGCCCGTCTCCCCGGGCGTCCACCACCGTCCGCAGCGCCTCGTGGCGTCGGACGAGGCGGTCGAGTGCCCGTTGGAGCGCCGGCCGGTCCAGGGGGCCCGACAACCGATAGACCAGGGGGACGTTGTAGGTGGGCCTCCCGGGGTCGAGCTGATCCAGGTACCAGAGCCGAGCCTGGTCCGGCGACAGGGGGGCGGGCTCCCCGGGCCCCCGGGCCGCGGTGGGGACCCGGGGCGCCTCATCCTCCCGAAGCGACTCCAGGACGCCGGCGAGGCCCGCGACGGTGGGGTGGTCGAAGAAGTCCCGCAGGGGGATGCGGATGTCCGCCAGACGCTCGAGGCGGGCGATGACGGCCGTCACGTTGAGGGAGTGTCCTCCCAGAGCGAAGAAGTCTTCGTGGCGGCGCGGCTCCACCACCCCCAGGACCTCGGTCCAGACGGCCGCCACCAGCTCCTCCATCGGCCCTCGAGGCGGCTCCAGGGCGCGAGCCGGCAGCTCCGGCTCCGGGAGGGCGGCCCGGTCCACCTTCCCGCTGGCGTTCAGGGGAAGCGACGGGAGCACAGCGATTCGTGAGGGCACCATCGCCGGGGGGAGGCGGAGCGCCAGGGCCTTCCGGAGCTCCTCCGGGACCGTGGGGCCGTCGGGGGCTGCCACCCAGGCCACCAGGCGGACGTCGCCGGGTCTCACCTCCCGTGCCGCCACGGCGCACTGCCGGACTCCGGGCTGCTCCAGGAGGGCTGCCTCCACCTCTCCCGGCTCGATCCTCTGGCCCCGGACCTTCACCTGCCGGTCCAGCCGGCCCAGGAACTCCAGCGTACCGTCCCGGCGCCAGCGTACCCGGTCGCCGGTGTGGTAGAGGCGCGCGCCCCGGGCTTCCGGGAACCGGCCGGGCCGGAAGACGGCGGAGGTGGCGGCGGCGTCGTGCCGATAGCCCCGGGCCAGACCGATGCCCCCCAGGCAGAGCTCTCCCGGGACCCCGGGGGGGACCGGCTGCCCCCACCGGTCCAGGACGACGGCTCGCACCCCGGCGATGGGCCGCCCGATATCCGGGAGCCGGGGGTCGGGCCCCGGCGCCACGGGCCCGCTGGTGGCCACCACCGTGCACTCGGACGGACCGTAGGCGTTCACCATGGGGACGGCATCGGCCGGGGGTCGGGTCCGAAGCCGATCGCCGCCCACCAGGAGGAGGCGCACACTCGGGGGCAGGAATCTCCCGGACCGGAGGAGCGCCTCCGCCACCGGCGTGGGCAGGAAGACCAGGGAGATCTCCTGCTCCTCGAGCCAGGTGGAAAGCGCCTCGGGATCCGTCCGCACCGCCGGCGGAGCCAGGACCAGCGTGGCCCCGAGCCCCAGGGCCGACCAGGTCTCCCAGATCGAGGCGTCGAAGGCGGCGCTCGCCAACTGCGAGATCCGATCCCGGTGGGAGACCTGGAAGGCGTCGCCGTGCCACGCCACCAGGTTCGCCAGCCCGGCGTCCTCGATCTCCACGCCCTTGGGAGTGCCGGTGGATCCAGAGGTGTAGACGACGTACGCCAACGACGCACCGGAACGGGAGATCCCCGGAGGCGTGTCGGGAGACCCCGCGAGGGCCTCCCCCTCCTGGTCCGGGAGGAGCCGTGGGAGACCCTCGGGGACGGCGCCCTCGGCCAGGGAGTGGTCGGTGACCACCAGCGCCGGACGGGCGTCCTCCAGGATCTGCCGCTGCCGGGCGGGAGGGTGCCGGGGATCCAGCGCCAGGAATGCGCCGCCGGCCTTCCAGACGGCCAGCAGAGCCACGATCCGGTCCACGGTGGGCCCCAGGGCCACGGCGGCGAGGACGTCCGGGCCCACGCCCCGGTCCCGCAGGAGGTGAGCCATCCGGTTCGCCGCCTGCTCCAGCTCGCGCCACCGGAGCCGGGTAGTCCCGTCCGTCACCGCCACGTCTTCCGGCCGGCGCAGCGCCATGGCCTCGACCCGGTCGAGAACGGTGGTGCGATGTCCCTCCCGGACCTCCGCCTCACGCCATCCCTCAAGGCTGCGCGTGCGCTCCTCCTGCGTCATCCACGGCAACGAAGCCAGCGATCCGTCGGGGTGGTCCAGCGCACCCTGCAGCAGAAGCTGGAACCGGTCCAGGAGAGCGCCGGCAGCGTCACGGTCCACGCGCCGGGCGTCCGCCTCCAGCACCAGACGGAGGCGCTGCTCCGTGCGCTCCACCTCCAGCGCCAGGTCGAACTTGGGGGCCCCGGTGGGGAGGATCATCGCCCCGACCTGGACGTCCGGAAGCTCCATGGCGGTTCGCCAGTCCTCACCCCGGGTGCCGTCCCGGTACGTGAACGCGGTCTGGAAGAGCGGGGTCCCTCCCGCCTCCCGGTCCGGCGCCAGCTCTGCGACGATCCGTTCGAAGGGCATGTCCCGGTGGGCCAGGGCGTCGGCCACCGTCCGCTTGACCCGCCCCAGCGCCTCCCGGAACGACGGGTTTCCCGAGAAGTCGCCTCGGAGCGGCAACATGTTCTGGAAGTATCCGATGGCGCGGTCCACCGCCGGATGGGGACGGTGCCGGACCGGGCTCCCCGTCACCACCACATCCTGGCCCGAATGGCGGTGGAGGAGGAGCTGGAAGACGGCAAGCAGATGGACGAAGGGCGTACACCCTTCCCGGCTGGAGGCCTCGGACACGGCTCGAGCCAGGTCGGGAGAGAGGGTGCGGACGATCGGCTCGTCCTGTGCCGGGGCGGTCGGCCCTTCCTCCGCGTCCCCGTGCAACTCCAGCCGCTCCGGAAGGGGGGTGAGGTGCTCGCGCCAGAAGCGGCGTGACGTCTCGACGGCCTCGGACTGGAGGTGGTCCCGCTCCCAGGCGGCGTAATCCCGAAGGGACGGGATCGCCTCCACCGTTCCCGGGACCGCGTCGGACCCTCCTTGCCGATACGCTTCGCCCAGCGCTTCCAGGAGCAGCCGCACCGACTCGCCGTCCACCACCATGTGATGCAGGGACAGGAGGAGTGCGTGGTGCTCCTCCCCAATCCGGCACAGGATCCCCCGGACCAGCGGTCCGCCCCCCAGGTCGAACCGGGTCCGGGCGACGTCCCGGGCCAACGCCTCGGCCGCGCCTGCCGGATCCCGGCGCCCGGAGAGGTCGACCTGCTCCAGGGTGAGGCGTTCCGCCGGGAGGAGGTCCAAGGTGGGTTCTCCCTCCTGGACGGCCACCGTGGCCCGGAGTCCGTCGTGGGTCCTGACCAGGTGCTCCCAGGCCGCCACCAGCCGCTCCCCATCCAGCGGACCCTCGAGGTCCAGGCGAACCGCCACGTTGTAGGCCGGATTCCCGGGATCCAGGCGATTCAGGAACCAGAACCCCTCCTGCGCCGCGGTCAGGGGAATCGGCCCGTCCCCGGCGACAGGCAGGGCCCGGGGGGGCTCGGCGTCGGCTCCAGGCGCAGCCGATCCGGAGCGTGGGAGCCCCGGTCGGGCTGCCGCCGCCAAGGCCCCGATCGTGGGGGTGGCGAAGAACTGCCGGGGGGCGATCTCGATCCCCGCCTGCTTCGCCCGGGCGATGACCCGGATGCTCAAGAGGGAGTCGCCTCCCAGCTCGAAGAAGTCGTCGTCGACGTAGACGACGTCGGAGCCCAGGACATCTGCCCAGATCTCCGCCAGGCGCTGCTCGACGTCGTCCCGGGGGGCACCCTCTCCACCCCGGTCCACCGGCGCCTCGGCCGGTTCGTCCACCGGGAGGGCTTCCGCGAGGGCCCGCCGGTCCAGCTTTCCCGCCCCGGTGCGGGGCAGGGCCTCCAAGAAGAGGAAGCGGCGAGGGACCATGTAGTCCGGGAGCCGGCTCCGAAGGTGGGTCTGGAGCTCCTCGGGAGACGGCGCGCCGCCGTTGGCTCGCACGACGCCCCACAGCGCCCCCTCGGAACGGGGGTTCGCCACCCCCAGCGCGTGCCCCAGGCGACGGAGCTCTTCCGGCGCGAGGCGCCGGACTGCGTCCCGGAGGCGGTGGGCGAGATCGTCCATGCGTCAGCGTACCGCCTCGACCACGACCATGGAATCGGCCCACCAGGCGTCCCTCACGTCCCGGGGCAGCTGCAGCGGCACGACCCGCATGCGGATCTCCCGGAAGTGCCGCAGCAGAAGTCGCTGGTGGGTCCGGCCCAGGGAGTCCATCTCGTTGCTGAGGTAGGTGAACCGACCCCCCTCCCTCAGGTGCCGGGCGGCAACGGGGAAGAAGTTGTCGGCGAAGGTCACACCCGACAGCCGCTCCACGGCCTCCTCCTCGTCCAGGGCGTAGGTGTGGAAGAAGATGGAGTCGAAGCGGCCGAGCCCGTCCATGACGTCCTGCCAGAGGCCCTCCACCAAGGTGATGGAGCGTCCGGGATATCCGGCGCGCCACTGCTCGAAGCGGCGCACCACCGAGGGATTGCACTCGATCACCGTGTGGGAGCCGATGCCCCGGGCCTGGAGGAGATCCGAGGCGACCCCCCTGCCGAACCCCACCTCCAGGACGTCGCCGCCCTCCAGCCCCGCCACCTCGGCCATGGCCCCCATCAGCGGAAGCTGCCAGTCCTCCATGATCTCCTGCTCCGACAGTTCCGCCTCCCGCTTGTCGTTCACGGAAGCGTCCTCCGCCCCGGGGACGAAGCGCCGGGCCAGCTCGTCCGCTGCCTCCAGGTCCGCCACCGCCTCCCGGATGAACCGGTTGAGGAGCCAGTTCCTCTGCCTCGCCCGGGGCGGGGCGATGAACCCGTCGTCCTTCAGGACCAGTTCGAGATCGAAGGCCGAGGTCCGACGCAGCTTCCGGGTCATGCGCGCTCCAGCAGGCGGTTGAGGAGGTTCTCGGCGTCGTCACCGGCCCGTTCCAGAAGGGCCTCCACCAGGTCGTCCACCTCCGGGGTGGCAGGGTCGGCCCTCACCACCGCCGCCTCCACCACGCCCGGCGCCGACTGCAGGACCCTCTCGATCTCCCCGGGCTCCACCCGGAAGCCCCGGATCTTGAGCTGGTGGTCCAACCGACCCAGGAACTCCAGCCGCCCGTCCTCCCTGAAGCGGCCCCGGTCCCCCGTGCGGTACAAGCGGCCGCCCCGGCGGAAGGGGTCGGCGACGAACCGGTCGGAGTCCGGCGTGTCGGTCCCCAGGTAGCCTCGGGCCAGCGTATCGCCTCCCAGACAGATCTCGCCGGAGGCCCCCGGCGGAACCCGCCGGCCGGCGTCGTCCAGCAGATACAGACGGACGAAGGGGACGGGTCGGCCGATGGTGATCCTGGCTTCGTCTCCCGTCTCGAGGTCGCCGGCGGTGGCCCAGACCGTGGCCTCGCTGGGGCCGTACTCGTTCACCAGGCGAACGCCCGGTAGCCGGCGATGGTGGTGGGCGACCAGCGAGGCGGGGCACACGTCTCCCGCCACCACCACGCAGTCGAGGGACTCCAGCCGGGTGGGGTCCACGCCCTCCAGCAGGGCCTGATAGAGCCCCGGTACCAGGAGCGTGGTGGACACCGCCTCCCGCTTCATGAGGGCGCCCAGCCCGGCCACGTCCTGCTCCGCCCGGGACGGGGGAAGGACCAGGCAGCCTCCGGTACAGAGCGTCCAGTAGAGGCCCGCCACCGAGCTGTCCACCGCCAGCGACGAGAGGAGGAGGAAGCGACCCGGGGATGTATCGTACCACGCCAGTCGAGCGCAGGTGGAACGGGCCAGCGCGCCCCGCTCGACGACCACGCCCTTGGGCTTTCCGGTGGAACCGGAGGTGAACACCGCGTAGGCGATCCGGTCCTCCCTCCTCTCCACCGAAGGCGGCGTGGCGGGCTCCCCGTCCAGGCCCCGGGTGTCGATCGCCGAGGTCCGTGCCCCATCGAGACCGCGTGCCAGTACACGGTGGGTATGTTCCAGAATCTGCCGGAGGCGGGTCTCCGGCTGGTCCGGGTCGAAGGTCACGTACCCCCGACCTGCCTTCAGGCAGGCCAGGATCGACACGATGGACCCCGCCACGGGATCGGCGGGAATACCTAGGAGGTGCTCGGCCTCCGGCGACTCCCTCAGGACCCGGTGCGCGAGACGGTTGGCCGCCTCGTCGAGCTCGGCGTAGGTCAAGGTGGTGGAGGGATCCCGGACGGCCGGGGCGTCGGGCGTCGCGCGAACCGCCTGATCGAAGAGATCCAGGACGTCCCGAACCGGGGGTTCGGATACGGGGCTCCGGCTCCAGCTCGCCAGCGTCTCACGGTCCTGCGGGTCCAGGACGTCCACCTCGGCCGCCGTGCGTGTGTCCGGTCGAGCCAGCCCCTCCAGGGCCCGGGCCGTGCACCTCAGCAGCCGCCGGGCCATCGCCGGAGAGTAGCGCCCCGTGTCGTACTCCAGCTGCAGGGCGAAGGGCTCTCCTGGGAAGACGAGGAGGGCCAGAGGGACGTCGGAGGGCGCAGAGATCCGGATGGACTCCAGCGTGATGGATCCTCC
>JARRPL010000089.1:0-23834 GCA_037382905.1 Gemmatimonadota bacterium
TGGAGGCCCGCTCGGACGCCATGAGCTCCTCCAGGGAGGTCCGGAGCGCGGCATAGTCCACCAACCCCACGAAGGCGCCGTCCCGTGTGACCAGGACGTCGGGCTGGGTCGTGGAGAGGACCTGGCTCAACTCTCCCTGCTCGCCCCCCTGGGTCAGCTCGGCCATGGGCACGCCGGCCATGGAGTAGTCCGAGTAGGAGAGACGGAGGCCCTCCGCCACCTCCTGGACGTCCATGCGGTAGCTGACCCCGACCTGCATGGTGTTGGGCTGGCCCATCACGGTCGAGGAGGTGGTGGTGAAGACCGTCACCTGCGCCGACGAACCCGCCGGCCAGTCGAAGTCCAGGGTCACGGACTCCTGCGCGGGCAGGGCGACGGCATGGAGGAGGAGGGTGGCGACGGCGAAAAACGGGGGCGTGGAGGTCCGCATGGTTCCTGAGTTCGGCAGGGGCTGGGGGTACCGACGGTCCACGGTGTCTACTGCACCGGGAGCTCGTCTGTTCACCTTCCGCTGCAGTCCGGAACTTGCGGAGGCGCCTCCCGGCCCGCAGGGTGGCCTCCGTTCGTCCGCCTTCGACTCATTACCCGGCACCCCCGGCCCGGGAGACGGCATGGTCATCTACGGTGTCGCCCTCCTGGCGGGATGCCTCCTCTCGGGCCTCTTCTTCGGCGACCTCCTGGGCCAGCTCCTGGGGGTGCAGGCGAATGTGGGCGGGGTGGGCATCGCCATGCTCCTCCTGATCCTGGCGGCGGACCGGCTCAACCGGCGCCGGGCCTTCCTGCCGGCCACGACCCAGGGAATCCTGTTCTGGAGCGGGATCTACATCCCCATCGTGGTGGCCATGGCCGCCAGGCAGAACGTGGTGGCCGCTCTGGCGGGCGGGCCTGCCGCCATCCTCGCCGGGACTCTCGCCGTGGCGGTGGGACTGGCCCTGGTACCGGCCATCAGCCGGATCGGTGCTCCCCCGGACCGGGACCAGGGAGACCCACCCCCGGCATGAGCGTCCTCGAGCTCCTCTCCGACGTCCTGGTCCGGAATGGTCTCGTGACGGCCTTCGCCTTCGTGGGTGCCATCACCTGGCTGTCCTACCGCATCTCGGACGCGGTCACGGGGGGCCGGGTCCACGGATCCGCCATCGCCATCCTCGCGGGCCTGCTCCTGGCGTGGATCGGCGGACTCGCCACCGGTGGTGAGCGGGGCATCGCCGACATTCCCGTCCTGGCGGGTGTAGCCGTCATGGGAGGCTCCATGCTCCGGGACTTCGCCATCGTGGCCACCGCCTTCGGCGTCCACCTGGACGAGATCCGCCGGGCGGGGATCGGGGCCGCCGTCTCCCTCCTGGTGGGCGTCCTGGGCTCCTTCGTGGTGGGGGCCGCCGTGGCGTGGGGCTTCGGATACCGGGACCCCGTCTCCATGACCACCATCGGCGCCGGCGCCGCCACCTACATCGTGGGTCCCGTCACCGGGACCGCCATCGGAGCCAGCTCCGAGGTCGTGGCCCTCTCCATCGCAGCCGGGCTGGTGAAGTCCATGCTGGTCATGACCGCCACCCCCTTCGTGGCCCGGGCCATCGGCCTGGACAACCCTCGTTCCGCCATGGTCTTCGGAGGGCTGATGGGCACCACCAGCGGGGTCGCGGGAGGGCTGGCGGCCACCGACCCCGAGCTGGTGCCCTACGGCGCCATGACCGCCACCTTCTACACCGGGCTCGGGTGCCTCCTGGGCCCGTCGGTCTTCTATTTCGCCGTCCGGGCCGTCTTCGGGTAGGAGTGGCACCGCCGTGGCCATCCCCGCCGGTACCGTCTCCGGCCGGCGGCGCCGACGGTCGTCCCGAGTCAATCGAAGAGGTGTCTCACCCGGGGCTTCTGGACCTTGCCCATGGCGTTTCGCGGCAGGTCGTCCACCAGTCGGACGTCCTTGGGGACCTTGTACGGTGCCAGCCGCTCCTTCAGAAAGGCCCGGAAGGCCTCCGGTTCCGCCGTCGGGACCTCTTCCCGGAGCACGACGGCGGCGCACACCCGCTCCCCCCAGTCCGGATCCGGCACCCCCACCACGGCGCAGTCCCGCACCGCCGGGTGGAGTCGCAGGGCGTCTTCGATCTCCAGCGCCGACACCTTCTCACCCCCGGTCTTGAGGATGTCCACCGAGTTCCGACCCAGGATGCGATAGTCGCCCTCTTCCACCACGGCCCGATCACCGGTCCGGAACCACCCGTCTGCGGTGAAGGCCTCCGCGGTGGCGTCGCTCCGGCGCCAGTACTCCCGGAAGACCGTCGGCCCCCGCACCTGGATCTCCCCCGGGACGCCCTCCCTCACGGGTGATCCGTCCTCATCCACCAGGCGAAGCTCCACCCCCGGGAGCGGGCGGCCCACGTGCCCCGGGCGTCGCTCGCCCCGGAGGGGGTTGGACAGCCCCATCCCGATCTCCGTCATCCCGTATCGCTCCAGCAGTCGCTGGCCGGTGATCTCCTGCCACCGCTCCAGGGTGGGCACGGGCAGCGCCGCGGACCCGGACACCATGAGGCGGCACGCCCGGGCGCCCTCGGACCAGCGACGGCGTCGCTCCGGGTCCGCCCCCTCCCAGGCCTCGATGAGGCGCCGGTAGATGGTGGGGACCGCCATGTAGAGACTCAGATCGCCCCGGGCGAGCACCTCCCACACGGCCTCGGCGTCGAAGCGGGGGAGGACCTCGCAGACCGCTCCGGACCAGAGGGCGCAGGTGAGCACGTTCACGATGCCGTGGACGTGGTGCAGCGGCAGGTGGAGGAGGATGCGGTCGTCGGCCTGCCACCCCCACGCCTCCACCAGCGCCTCTACCTGGGCCTCGATGTTCCCGTGGGTCGTCACGACCCCTTTGGGCCGCCCCGTGGTGCCCGACGTGTAGAGCATCATGGCCCTTCGTTCCAGCGACAGCTCCGGGAGGTGCGGCGCCGATCGGGCCCCCACGAGCTCGGGGCCGTGAGGTCCGCCCACCCGGATCATCCGGATTCCCCGGGCCCGCACCTCTCCGGCGATCCGCTCCTCCAACGCCGGGTGCACCACGACCGCGTCGGGCTCGGCATCGTCCAGCACGTAGGCCAGCTCCGCCGGAGGGTGGGATACCCCCAGGGGGACGGCCACGCCCCCCGCCCGCCAGATCCCCCACTGGGTCCGGACGTACTCCCATCCGGGGGGCACCAGGAAGCAGACCCGCCCTTCCCTCAGATCCGGCTCTCCGTCCAGGAGCGTCCGGGCCATGGCCGCCGACGCCTCCAGGAGTTGGCGGTAGGTGAAGGTCCCCTCCGGCGCCGCCAGCGCCGTACGGGTGTCCCAGGACCGGGCCCGATCCACCAGGCGGAGCGTCATCAGGGCTCCCCGGGGCCGAGAGGCTGGGGACCGTCGGAGGTCGTCCACGGAGGAATCACGACCCGCCCTCCTCCAGCGGCGGCACCGCCTCCATGAGGAGCTCGAAGGCCCGATCGAGGGCCCGCCCCCCCTCCCGCGCCCCGGTGTACTTGCCCAACCGGACGATCACCAGGCCGTGAGAGGGAACCACGGTCGTACTCTGACCGCCGGCCCCCCGCATCCCGTAGGCCGTGGTGGGCAGGGGCCACCCACCATCTCCGTTCACCCAGAGGAAGGCGCCTCCGTAGACGGGGCGGCCGTCCGCCACCCAGGCCGGAGCCAGCTCGGTGGCGTAGTCCACGTATCCCTCCGGGAGGATCCGCTCCCCCTGCCAGACCCCGTCCTGCAGGTACAGGTTGCCCAGACGCGCCCAGTCCCGCGCCGAAAGGAACTCATACCCCTGGGCCAGGAAGTTTCCGTACGGATCCGTCTCCATGATGGCGTCCCGGATGCCGATCCGGTCGAAGAGGGCCCGCTGCGGGAAGCTGTGATAGTCGTCGCCCCGCCCTTCCACGCCGAGACGGATCAGGTAGTTGGCCAGCACAGGATCGCTGTTCCGATACCGTCCCACCGTATTGGGCTCCCACTGCTGGGGTCGGGTGGCGGCGTACTCGAAGGAGTTCACCGTACCGGTGTAGAGGTAGAGGTGATCGGGATAGCCCAGATCCGGGTCGAAGTCCGGGTCCTGGGGCGCTCGGATCCGGATGCCCGAGGACATGCGCATGATGTCCCCGATCCGGATGGCCCCCCGCCCGTCACCCTCCCCCTGCCACTCGGGGACGGGCGCCGGCTGCCAGAGGCGGTAGGTCCCCTGCTGGATCAGCACACCCATGAGGGACCCGGTGAGGCTCTTGCCCATGGACCAGCTCTCCAGGGGGGTGTGGAGGTCGATGCCGTCGGCGTAGCGCTCCCCGAGAATCCGCCCCTGGTAGGTCACCACCAGCGCCAGCGTCCGGGCCTCCGGCGGTCCGAAGCCCACGTCCAACGCCTCCTGGACCCCCTCCCGATCGACCTGCTCCGGCCAGGGTGCGTCGGGAAGGACATCCCCCATGGGCCAGGGGGTGGTCTCCGCCGGCGGTAGATTCCGGGCGACGTCGGTGGGGGTGAAGTAGACCGAGTCCTGGCCGATGGGCGAGGTCACGCACCCCTGGTTCCGATAGCGCTTCGCCGTGCGGACCGTCCCGTCGGGAAGGGTGAGTCGCACCCGCTCGTCGTCGAAGTCCACGACCGTGTCCACCACCGCTCCACGCTGCTCGAACGGGCTGGTGAACCCCCCGACGTTGGCGGCGGCGTCCGCCGGATCGAGTCCGGTGATGAAGACGGCGGAGCAGAGGATCTTTGCGAACCCGGACGTGTGGTGGTGCAGCGGGTCCCCCGGCGGCGGAACGTACTCGGTCTCCAGCTCCAGCGAGTCCGCTCGGGCCAGAAGGCCCGCCCGGCTCCCCGCGGCGGCGGCCCGGGATTCGGTGGGCGGCCCTCCCGTGGCGCAACCCGTCACGGGGAGGAGGGTCAGCGCCGCCAGGAAGACGACGAGCCTCGGTGGGGCCGGAGCGCGGGGCGGGTGCACGGGACCTCCATGGCACGGGGGACGAGGTGTCGCGGGACAGGATCGGGGGCCGCGGCGCGGAACACAACCGGCGGGTGTCGGACCCCGCACCCCCTCCCCTGTCCGCCGGACCGGCTAGGCCAGGACCTCCCCCGTCTGAAGGCGCCAGAGGGCGTCGTAGAGGCCCCCCAGGGCCACCAGCTCTCCGTGGGTCCCCCGCTCGGCGATGCGACCCCGCTCCATCACCAGGATCTCGTCGGCGTGGCGAACGGTGGACAGGCGGTGGGCCACCACCAGGGTGGTCCGCTCGCTGGCGCCGCTGGCGAGGGAGTGCTGGATGGCGGCTTCGGTCTCGTTGTCCACCGCCGAGGTGGCCTCGTCCAGCACCAGGATGGCGGGCTTCCGGTAGAAGGCACGAGCCAGGGCGATCCGCTGCCGCTGTCCCCCCGAGAGCCGGGTGCCCCGCTCTCCGACCCGCGTGGCGTATCCCTCCGGGAGGCCTGAGATGAAATCGTGGATCTCCGCCACCTTGGCGGCCCTGGAGATCTCCACCGGGTCCGGGTCCGGGTCGCCGTAGGCAATGTTCTCGGCGACGGTCCCGTCGGTGAGAAAGGGCTCCTGGGATACATATCCGATCCAGCGCCGGAACGAGGCGGGATCAACGGCGGCCAGATCGTGTCCGTCCACCCGGATCCGGCCGGCATCCGGCTCCAGGTACCGAAGCAGCAGCTTGAGGACGGTGCTCTTTCCGGCGCCGGTGGCGCCCACCAGGGCCACCGTGGCGCCTGCGGGAACCCTGAAGCTCACGCCGTCCACCGCCGGGGGGCCGTCGTCGTAGGCGAATCGCAGCCCCTCGAAGCTCAGACTCCCGGTCACCGGTGTGGGGAGCGGGGTCGTCGGGTAGTCCGGTGCCGGCGTGTCCAGGAGGTTCATGATCCGATTCACCGACGCCATGGCCCGGTTGTAGAGGTCCGTCATCTGGGCCAGCCGGGTGAGGGGCCACAGGAGCCGCTGGGTCAGGAAGACCAGGGCGGAGTAGCTCCCGACCCCGATCTCCCCCCGCAGCGCCAGGATCCCTCCGTACAGGAGGGTCGCCACGAAGCCCGCCAGGATCGCCATGCGGATCACCGGCGTGATGGCGGCGGAGAAGCGGATGGCCTCGGTGTTCCGCACCCGGAATTCCTCCGACGCCTCCCGGAGGTGCGCCGCCTCGAAGTCCTCCGCGGTATAGGCCTGGATCGTGGCCATTCCGAAGAGGTTGTTGCTCAACCGGCTGGAGAGGGTACCCGCCGCCTCCCGTACCGCCGAGTAGCGGGGCGCCAGCCGCTTCTGGAACCAGAAGGCGCCCCAGAGGATCAGGGGCACCGGCAAGAGCGCCAGGACGGCGAGATCGGCGGTCACCACGAAGAAGACGCCCCCCACCAGGAGGGACGAGCAGAAGACCTGGATGAGGTCGTTGGCCCCGGTGTTCAGGAAACGCTCGACCTGGTTCACATCCTCGTTGAGGATGGCCATGAGGCGGCCGCTCCGTTCCCTTTCGATGAAGGTCGGGGGGAGCTTCTGGATGTGCGTGTAGGCCGCCTGCCGGAGCTCGTGCTGGAGATCCTGGGCCAGCCCCCGCCACTTGAGGGCGTAGCCGTACTCGAAGAGGGATTCGCAGACCCACACCACCACCGTCAGCCCCACCAGGACCACCAGCTGCTGGACCGGATCCTCGATTCCCCTCCGGGCCAGGAAGGAGTCCTGCCGGTTCACGACCACGTCCACCGCCACCCCGATGAGGAGCTCGGGAAGGACGTCGAAGATCTTGTTCAGGACCGAGAACAGCGACGCCACCACCGCGTCCCGGCGATAGGGACCGGCGAAGGCGAAGAGACGGCGGAGGGGAGAGCGATCCGGAGAGCTCACCGGGGGCCGCCGGACCGGAGGGGGGATGGTCTCGCCGGCCTCACCTCCGGGCCGAAGCCCCGGAGCCTCGGCCCGCCGCCGGCTCCACGCGCCCCCAGGCGTCGAGGGGTGGCTCCGACTCCAGGGCCGGCGCCGCCCGGATCTCCTCCAGCGGCCCCACCACGGATACGATCATCCGCTCCGGGTGGATGTAGCTCCGGGCCGCAGCCTGGATCTCTTCTGCCGTGACCGCCCGGATCCGCTCGGGGTAGGTTGCGGACCAGGAATGATCCCCTCGCCTCAGCCACTCCCGGGCGTAGCTCCGGGCCGCATCGAGCCCCGTGGCGTAGCGGGTGGCCCAGAGGCCGTCCACCAGCGCCCCCTTGGCCACGAAGATCTCCTCCTCGGTAGGGCGGGTCTCCCGGATGCGCTCCAGCTCCCGGAAGGTGATGTCCACCAGAAGCCGCACCGCCTCGGGACGCCCGTAGGTGCGGAAGGTGTACGTGCCGGGCCCTCGGATTCCCGGCTCCAGAAAGGAGCTGTTGTCGTTGGTCAGGCCCCGGAGCTCCCTGGACTCGCGGAAGAGTCGGGAGTCCAGGTGATAGGCCCCGAGGATGTAGTCCATCACGTGGAGCGCCGCCTCGTCGTCCCCGGGAACCACCGGAAGCTCGTGGCCGATCACGACCCACCCCTGGAGCTTGTCGGCGTCGCCGGTCAGAACCGTTCGGGAGGTGGGCGCCGCTACGGATGGGAAGGAAACGGGGTCCGGAACGTCCCCGGATCGCCAGTCGGCAAGGGCCTCCGACACCCTCCGACGGGCCTCCGCCTCCTGGAAGTCCCCCGCCACCGCCAGTGTGAGATTCCCCGGGACCCACATCCTGCCGTGGAGCTCGGCAGCTCCGCCGCTCCCGGCGGCCTCCCTCTCTGCCGCGGTGGCCCCTCGACCGAAGGGATGGTCCCCGTAGAGCCGGTCCTCGAACAGGGTGACGGCTCCGTCCAACGAGCTGGCGTAGTCGATGCCCTCGACCGTGGCGGCCCGGGTGGGGGCCGAGTTCCCACCCTGCCGGAACGACGGGGCTTTCAGTGTGGCGGAGAGGAGCTCCAGGGCCTCCCAGGCATCCTCCACGCCCACCTCCAGAACGACCTCCGTCTCCTCGTGGCCCACCCTCACCGAGTACAGCGCCGCCATCCGCTCAAGCGCTGCCTGGAACGCGCCGTCGTCCAGCGCCGCCGGCCCGCGGCGAAGGGCGGCCGCCACCTCGGAGATCTCTCCCGGGGCTCCATGACCCGAGCCCGCCCCCGCATAGGCGGTGAAGGTCACCAGCGGTGCACGGGCGTCCCGGGCGACGTACGCCACCAGCCCGTTGTCCAGCTCCAGTCGCATCTCCGACGGATCCGGTCGCTGGAAGGCGGGCTCCGGCAGTCCCATCTCCCGGGGGTGCCGCCAGTCCTGAGCGGCCGCACCGCCGGCCAGGAGGGCGAGCGCCCCGGCGACCGCCAGCGAGCGGGCCACCCGGCCCGGGAGCCCGCCCCGCCTCGATGCCCGCCCCGTCATGACCCATCCTCCGAGACGCCGGCTCGCCGGGTCCGGGACCGGGCCACACCCACGGATCGGTTGTCCGGCACGAAGTAGGTCCGGGCGACCCTCGCCACGTCCTCGGGGGTGGCTTCGTCCCGGGCCCGGAGGTACTCCGGGAGCGTCTGCCAGCGATCCATGGTCTGGAAGTGTCCGATCTCGAAGGCCAGCGCATCCGCGTCCCGGGCGGTCCGGTACCAGTCGGTCCGGAGGGTCTTCCGGGCCTGCCGCACCCGGCCCGGCTCCGGCGGGGTCTTCAGCCAGTCCACCGTCGCCTCCAGCACCCGCTCCGCCGCCTCCAGCTCGGACTCGTCCGTCAGGATCACCTCCAGGTTGATGGTCCCGGGAACACCGAAGCGGGAGGTGTGGACGACCCTCGTGTTCACGTTGACCCGGCCTGCGATCCCCTCCCGTTGCAGTGCCTCGCCGAGGCGGTCCGCCGCCACCTCACCCAGCACGTCGAAGACGGGCCGATCCGGGTGCCCCACACCGGGGATCTGGTAGCGGAACTCCACACGGGGCTCGATGGCGTCGTTGCGGTAGACCAGGCGGCGCTCCGAACCGGGCCGCGGCTCCACCGCCGGCGTCCGGGCGGGCTCCGGGGCCGGCTCCATCCAGCCGAAATACCGCTCCACCCGGGGGATCATCTCCTCCAGCGACACCCCGCCGATGAAGACCAGCGTGGTGTTGTTCACCACGAAGTACTCCTCGTACAGCTCCCGCTGGGAGGTCCGGGTGTATTCGTAGAAGTCGGTGGGGTAGCCCTCGGGCCAGAAGACCGGATGCACCACCCCGGCCAATGCGTTCACCTGCTCATAATACGGGGTCGACGGATTGTTCAGATCGCCGAGCCGCTGCTCCACCAGGATCATCCGCTCCTGTTCGAACTCCCGGAACACCGTGTTGCGCATCCGGTCCGCCTCCACGCGGAGGAACAGGTCGACCCGCTCCACCGGAAGGTTGATGTCGAACTTCATGTACTCCTGCTCGGTCGTGGCCGTGAGTCCCGTTCCCCCGTAGGCCTGGTACCACCGCTTCATGGCGCCATTGCGTCGGTACCGCGCCGCCTCCCGCTCCAGCGAGTCCAGCTCCGCCTCCAACTCCCGCATCCGCAGGGTGCTCTCCGCGTGCCGGTAGTCGTCCATCACGCCGCGCTGACGGATGAGGTTGCGGGCCCGGTTCTTTTCTTCGATGAGCGTCGCCTCCACCGCCCACATCCGCTCCCGGATGGGGGCCTCCGCCTCCCAGTCGGACGTGCCCAGGGTGGGCGTCCCCTTGAACATGATGTGCTCCTGGAAGTGCGCGGCGCCCAGGAGGCCAGGCGTCTCGTGGATGGCCCCCATGTCGGTGAAGATCTTGGCCGCCACCCGGGGGTCGCCCGGGCGCTCCAGCACCAGGAGGCGCAGGCCGTTCTCGAAGACGTGCTCCCGTATCGGAAGGTCGTACGACGGCGACCCCTGACCCGCCAAGGGTCCCGTGCGGACGAGTAGCGGGCCGGCGCACAGCAGGACCTTCAGGGCCGCGGACCTGAGGGAGGCGGTGCGAGGGGAGCGACGGGCCGTGCGCCTGCCACGACCAATGCCGCGGCCAGGGCCCTGGCTCCCGTCGTCGACCGGTCGTTGCAGTGCCCGGTGGATCGACCTACCCTGTCCCGCCGTGTACCTCGATTTGGCGGTCGCGGAAGCCAGGATCACCGGAGGCACGGAAGATGTTGGGACGGACCATCGACTACTGGATCCTGCGCGCTCTCGCCCACGACGCCAACAAGGCGACCGAGGAGGAGCTCGACACCGTCGTCACGCCCCCGGAACCCGGCGTGGTGGTCGAGCAGGCACTCCGTCGCATCGAGGACCTGGAACGCATCTTCGAAGGCGACTTTCCCGTGGAGCCGGGCCTCCGGTATCTGGACATCGGGTGCGGCAGCGGCGACGTCGCGGTGGCACTCGGGCGCCGTGGTTGCACGTCCGTCACGGGCGTCGACGTGGTCCCTCGCCACGTCGAGGAGTCGGAGCGGCTCGCGGAAGCCGCCGGAGTCTCCGATGCGGTCCACTTCGTTTGTTGCGACATCAACGAGTACGATCCGACCGAGACCTTCGACGTGGTCATGTCCTTCGACGCGTTCGAACACATCGACGACCCCAGGGCGGCGCTGGCCCGGATGGCAGAGCTGGTGGCCCCGGACGGCGTCGCCGTCCTCGGATTCGGGCCCCTCTTCTATCATCCCTTCGGCGACCACATGTGGGGCTTCTTCCACATACAGCTCCCGTGGCGCGGCGCCGTGTTCTCCGAGAGAGCCCTGCTCGACGTCCGGCGGGAGTTCTTCAGGCCGACGGATCCGGCGGAGCGCCTTCAGGATATCGTCGGCGGACTCAACCTGATGAAGTACTCGGAGTTCCTCAGATATGTGGACGAGACCGGATGGACGGTTGAGAGTCTCCACGTCAATCCGGGGAGCAAGCGGTTTCCCCCGCTCTTCTGGGCCTCCGAGGCACTCCGCCGGATCCCCTGGGTTCGGGACCTGGTGGCTGGACACATCTTCACGATCCTGAGGCGGCGGTAGGCGGTACGGTCCGGACGATGGCCCCCTTCTCCGACCACGACGGCATGGTGTACCGTCGCTGCGGCGCCAGCGGCCTCCAGCTCCCGGCCGTCTCCCTGGGGTTGTGGCACAATTTCGGAAGCGTGGACCCCTTCCCGGAGGCCGAGGCCATGCTGGTCCGGGCCTTCGAGCTGGGCGTCACCCACTTCGACCTGGCCAACAACTACGGCCCCGAGCCCGGATCGGCCGAGAGGACGCTGGGTCGGGTCCTTGCGGGGGCGCTGCGGGGCCGGCGAGACGAGCTGGTCGTCTCCACCAAGGCAGGGTACCGCATGTGGCCCGGGCCCTACGGAGACGGTGGCTCCCGGAAGTATCTCCTCTCCAGCCTGGACCAGAGCCTGGATCGCCTGGGGCTCGACTACGTGGATGTCTTCTACCACCACCGGCCCGACTCCGACACCCCGTTGGAGGAGAGCATGGGGGCGCTGGCCCACGCCGTCCGCTCCGGACGGGCGCTGTACGCCGGTCTCTCGAACTACCCCCCGGAGCTCACTCGGCGAGCCGTGGCGATGCTCCGGGCCACGGACACCCCGGTGGTCCTTCACCAGCCCCGATACAACCTGCTGGAACGGGGACCCGAGGAGGGCCTCCTGGGCACCCTGGAGGAGCTTGGGGTGGGGTGTGTCGTCTACTCCCCCCTGGCCCAGGGTCTCCTCACCGACCGCTACCTGAAGGACATCCCCGACGACTCCCGGGCTGCAAAGGAGCACGGATTCCTGGAGCGGGATCGGATCACACCGGGGCTGAGGCGTCGCCTGGTGGCCCTGGGTGAGGTCGCCCGGGACCGGGGGCAGAGCCTGGCCCAGATGGCGCTGGCCTGGGTCCTCCGGCGCCAGACAGTGACATCGGCCGTCGTCGGGGCGAGCCGGGTGTCGCAGCTGGAGGACTCGTTGGCGGCGGTGGAGAACCTCGAGTTCACCGAGGCCGAGCTGGGCCGCATCGACGCGGCGCTGGCCCCGTGACGATGCCGCCGGGACGACGGAGCGGGCCGTCATGGAGCTGACCCGGGACCCGGCGAATCCGTTCCAGGACGGCCCCCCCGGCGACCCCCGGCGCCGAGTGGTCATTCTGGACGGCGGCCTGGCCACGACGCTGGAGGCCCGGGGGTTCCATCTGAACGATCCCCTCTGGTCGGCTCGTCTCCTCATCGAGAGTCCCGACGCGGTCCGACAGGTCCACACCGACTTCCTCCAAGCCGGCGCCGACGTGATCGCTACGGTCAGCTATCAGGCGAGCGTACCGGGCTTCGCCTCCCGGGGCCTGCCCCCGGAAGAGGCTCGCCGTCTTCTGGAGCTGGCCTCGGAGCTGGCAGTGGAGGCGCGTGACGCCTTCTGGGCCGTGCCGGAGAATCGGGTGGGCCGCATGCGGCCGTGGGTGGCGGCCAGCGTGGGACCGTACGGCGCCTACCGGGCCGACGGCTCCGAGTACGTGGGGGACTACGGCATCCCCGAGGCCGAGCTCATGGACTTCCACCGGGAGCGCTGGCATCTCTTCGCCCGGGGACCGGCGGACCTGCTGGCGTGCGAGACCATTCCCGCCCGGGCCGAGGTGGAGGTCCTCCTGGCCCTTCTGGGCGAGACCCCGGGGCGGTCGGCGTGGCTCAGCGTGAGCTGCCGGGACGCCGCCCACCTCTCCGACGGCACCCCGGTGGCCGAGGTGGCTCGCCGCTGCCACGAGGTGCCCAACCTGGTGGCGCTGGGCGTCAACTGCGTCAAGCCTCGATACGTGGAGCCCCTCCTCCAGGAGCTGCGCCGCCATACCGACAAGCCCCTGCTGGCCTATCCCAACGCCGGCGAGGACTGGGACGCGGAAACCGGGCGCTGGGTATCGTCCCCCGCGGCGGTGGACTGGGGGCACGAGGCGGCCCGGTGGGTCCGGGCCGGCGCCCGGGGCGTGGGAGGGTGCTGCCGGGTGGGGCCGAGGACGATTCGTTCGATGAGAACGGCGCTGCTGGGGCGCTGAAGGAGACGGGTCGTACGTTCGTAGAGGACGACGACGGGGCACCGACGGCACTCTCCCTGGACGGGGGCGGCCCGCGATCCCGCCGGCAGACTCCTCCCGACACGGACCCACCCATGCGCACACACATCCGGATTCTCGGCTGGCTTCACCTGGTCCTGGGCGCGATGGACCTGTTCCTGGCCCTCCTGATCTTCGGTGTGTTCGCCGGCATCGGGGTGTTGGTGGGAATGGGCGGCGAGCCCGTGGGGTTCCTGGTGACCGGCCTCATCGGCACGTTGCTGGGGGGACTCATGGGGCTCACGGCCGTCCCGAACTTCCTGGCGGGCTGGGGGCTGCTCCAGCACCGCAACTGGGCTCGCTGGCTGGCCCTCCTCCTGGGTGCTCTGAACGTCTTCAAGTTCCCCTGGGGCACCGCGGTGGGGGTCTACACCTTCGTGGTCCTCCTGGACGATGAATCGAAGGCGGTCTTCGGGGCCCTGTGACGTCCGGGGCGATGGCGGCAGAAGGAGTTGTCGCGTCCCGTCATGACACGTTCGCCCACTGCGGCGGAGAGGGTTACCCTTCACTCCCCGACCCGACCCACGCCCCCGACTCCAGGATCCATGCCCGACGCTCCGACGCTCGAGCCAGGCCGGCCGCGCCACGAGCAGGTCTCGGATTGGCTCCGGGAACGCCTCACCTCCGGCGACTACGCCCCTCACGACCAGCTTCCCAGCGAACACGAGCTGGGCGAGCTCTTCGGCGTGAGCCGGATCACCGTCCGCAGGGCGCTGGCGACCCTCGAGAACGAGAGCCGCATCTATCGACGGCAGGGGCTGGGCTCCTTCGCGGCGCCGCCGAAGCTGCCCCAGGGTCTGGTTCGCCTGACCGACTTCGCCCAGGACATGGAGCGGGCCGGGATCACGCCGGCGAGTCGGACCCTGCTCCACGGCCCAACCGAGGCGCCCCAGGTCGCCGCCGCCGCCCTGGGGTTGGAGGCCGGTGCCCCGGTGATCCGGCTGGACCGGCTGCGCATCGGCGACGGCGAGCCCGTGGCCCTGGACCGGACCTGGCTCCCCCCCTTCTACGCCCAGTTCCTGGAGGGTCACGACCTGACCACCGAGACCATCTACCGGATTCTGGAGCGGGACTGCCAGATCCCGGTGGTCCGGGCCCGGTACCGGATCGAGGCCGTCGTGGCGAATGCCGACGAGGCCGGTCCCCTCGAGGTCGCCGAGGGCGCTCCTCTCCTCCTGGTGGAACGGATCAGCTACACCGACGCCGACAGGCCCATCTACTATCAGCGGCGCTACTACCGGGCCGACCGGGTCGCCTTCGACCTGGAGCTGGTCCGATCCGAGTCCGGGGAGGCGAACCAGGGAGGGGCGGCGATGCCGCTGCGGGAGTTCGAATCCGTATTCAAGGACTGAGTCGCGGGGGCCGTGCCCCCCGGAGACCATCGCCCCGCCCGGGCCAGGCCTACTCCCTCACCTCGGCCCCGGCCCGCCGGAGGGCCAGGAACCCGCCCACGTTGTAGGCCTCCCGGAATCCCGCCTCCCGCAGCAGCCGGGTGGCCCGCCCGGAGCGGGCACCGGAGCGACAGTACAGGTAGATGGGCCCGTCGGTCGGGATCCTCCCCTTCCGGGCCAGCTTCTCCACCCGTGCCGCGAAGTCGGGACCCTGGAGGTCCACGTTGATGGCGCCCCTCAGATGACCGTCGGCGAACTCCCGGGGCGTACGGACGTCCAGAACCCCGTCGCCAGGCCTCCGACGGGACACGAAGTCCGCCGGTGGGAGGCGACTGGGATCGCTGAAGAGCCGGGAGAGGACGGTGCGAAGCGACATGCTCACTCTCCCGCCGCGACGGCGCCGGGTACCCGCACGGCCGCCGCCTCGGACGCGTCGGCGTCGCCGCTGAGCGCTCTGGGCCCTTCCCTCCAGAGGATGACGGTCCCCATGATCACCAGGAAGACGGCGAAGCCCCGCTTGAGCCGGGCCTGGGGCACCCGGCGACTCAGAGCGTTGCCCAGGAACGACCCGCCGATCCCCACCGCCGTGAAGAGCCCGATGAGACCCCAGTCCACCTGTTGCCCCATCCCCGCCAGCACGTCGGTGTACTTCCAGAACCCGGCGGCGCTCTTGGCGGCGATGATCAGGAGGCTGGTCCCCACCGCCAGCCGCATGGACAGCCCGCCCAGGAGGACGAGGGCCGGAACGATGAGGAAGCCGCCTCCCACCCCCACGAGCCCGGTGAGGACGCCCACGGCCAGCCCCTCGCTCCCGATCATCCAGAGGGGCTGCCTTCGGGCCGGGGGGCCGTGGCTGATGTCCAGCCCCTGACGCCCCCGGAACATGAGGACCGCCGCCACGATCATGACCACGGCGAAGAGTGCGAGCTGCACCGTGCCCGGCACCCACTCCGAGAGGGCCGCTCCCCCCCAGGTCCCTGCGATTCCCGGGATGCCGAACCAGAGGACGCTGTGCCAGTCTACGAGCTTCTGTCGCGCGTAGGGGAGCGCCCCGGCCAGGGCGATGGCGCCCACGATGGCCAGGCTCTCGGCGATGGCCACCTTGTCGGGCTCGTGGGCCAGGTACACCAGGACCGGCACCGTGAGGATGGACCCCCCGGAGCCGAGCAGGCCCAGGACCAGGCCGATGGCGACGGCGCCCAGGACGATGAAGAACATGGCGTGAGGCGTTCGAGGGGAGAGGCGGGCGGAAGCGTCAGACCAGCACGGCCTTCTCCGAAGATCCGTGGGACTCGGGCGCTCCCCGCTCCACCGCATGGTTCCGGACGTAGTTCTCGAACAGATCGCTCACGTAACGTACGTCGTACCCCTCTCGAGCGAGCCAGGCGGCCGCCGGCGCGGAGCGGGCGCCGCTGAGGCAGTGGACGTAGAGGGTCTTTCCCCGGGGCAACCGGTCGTCGGCATACTCGGGAAGGCGGGTGTACGAGGCGTTGATGGCCCCCGGCACCCGGGCCCCTTCGAACTCGCTGGCGTAGCGGACGTCCAGAATTGCCGCGTCGTCGTCGTCCACCGCACGGGCCACCTCGTCGAAGGAGACCTCAGGGATGGAGGCGTGGGCGCCGCCATCCTCGAAGTATCGCTCCAAGCCGTCCGGTGTGATGTAGCCCGCCACATGGTCGTACCCGATGCGCACCAGGTCCCGGAGCGCCTCCTCCAGGTGCCCCTCCTCCACCACGAGGATCAACGGCGCCGTCTCGTCCACCACCAGCGATCCCACCACCGTGTTGAAGGTGTTGTTCATGGGTGCGTAGAGCGCCCCCGGCGCGTGCTTGGCCGTGAACCCGGACCGATCCAGGCGGGTGTCGACGATGGTGGCGTCGCCCTCGTCCACGGCCCGGCCGAACTCCAGCGCCGTCAGGTGGCGCGGTCGTGGGAGAGAACCCAGGAGCGGCACACCGTCCCGGTTGTCCCGCTTCATGCGGGCGAAGTACATCTGGGGCTCGGGCTGGCCGGCCAGAATGGCGTCCACGAAGGCGTCCTCTCCCCTGCTGGCAGCGGCCAGAGACGCGTTGTAGCGCTTCTCGTACCCCACCGTGGTGGTGGGAACGGCACCCAGCGCCTTCCCGCACGCCGAGCCGGCGCCGTGGGCGGGCCACACCTGCAGTTCGTCCCCCAGCTCCATGAATCGGGGGAGGGCGTGATAGAGGGATCGGGCGGAATCCTCCTGGACCCCGTGCATCCCGGCGGCCTGCTCCAGGAGGTCCGGTCGACCCAGATCGCCCACGAAGACGAAGTCGCCGGTGGCGATCCCCATGGGCGTCGTCGCGCCCCCGCCCCGGTCCACCACCAGGTAGCTCACGTGCTCGGGCGTGTGTCCCGGCGTGTGGATCGCGGTCACGTCGATCCGGCCGATGGAGAAGGTGTCGCCGTCCCGGAGGAAGGTGACGTCGTATTCCGACCCCTTCGCCCAGTTGGAGGCCCAGCCGTCCTCGGCGCCCTCATCGGAGAGATAGACCTTCGTTCCGTAGCGGTCGGCGAACTCCCGGGCCCCGGAGAGGAAGTCGGCGTGGATGTGGGTCTCGGCCACCGCCGTGATGGTGAGGCCCTCGGCCTCGGCGGCCTCCACGTACTGGTCGATGTCCCGGAGGGGATCGATGAGGAGCGCCTCCTTCGTCTGCTGACAGCCCACCAGGTAGGCGTACTGGGCGAGCTTCGGTTCGCGATACTGGCGGAAGAGCATGGTTCCCTCCGGTGAAGTCGGCGGCCCCGGCGACCGTTCCGGCGCCGCACTTGTTATGTCATGTTGTATTAAGCTAACCCGACGGGTGGCGATGGACCAGGGGGCGGGCCACCCCACGTGGTGCGGCTCCAAGGCGGTACAGGCGGGTCACCCCCCGCTCCCGTCTTCGAAGCTCACCAGCAGCCGGGCGATGCCGCCGGGGTCCTCCCGGTAGGGGGTGTGGTCTCCGACGTACTCCACCACCGGCCACCCCAGGGCTCCGGCCCGTTCCGCCGGAACGTCGAAGCCGTCCTCCCCACCCGCCACCTCCCGGGTGATGACGTAGGCCGCCGGCAGGCCGTGGGCCGGCTCGCCCACCAGCTCGATGGGCTCCACCAGGGTGGCCCCGGGGTGGGGGACGTCCCGTGGAACCGGAGCATCCTCCGGGACCCATGCGGCCGGGATGCCGCCGTCGGCGGTGGGGCTGCCCATGGCCTGGCCCAGGGCCTCCATGGAGCAGAGCGCCTCCGGCTCTCCGGGTCGGCCGACGGCCAGGGCACACTCTCCGTCCATGGGCACGAAGGCGTCGAAGTAGACGAGGCGGCGGATCCGCTCCGGAACGACCTCCGCCACACCGGTGATGACCATGCCCCCGTAGCTGTGTCCCACCAGGATGACGTCCTCCAGCTCCTCCCACCGGAGGACGTTGACCACGTCGGTGACGTGGGTCGTCAGGTCGACGTCCGGCGAGAGAAGGTGGCTGCGCTCGCCCAAACCTGTGAGCGTCACCCGATGGGTATCAAAACCCAGAGTCCCCATGGAATCGGCTGTCTCGCGCCAGTCCCACGCGCCACCCCAGGCACCGTGGACGATGACCACGGTCCCCTTCGGCACCGCGGCCGCCGCCTCTTCCTGGGCCGCCGGCCCGCACGCCGCCGACAGCGCGAGGGGAAGGACGAGGGTGCACCAACGGCCGAACGGAATCCACCTCGACATGTCCTGCCTCATGGTTCGCTCCAGGCCCGGGAATGGATGGCTTCCCGTCCGGCCCGCAACGGAAGGCGAGGATCGGTGAGCAGTCCCGCTGCCCCGGTCCACCAGTACGGAGGGCTGCCTACGGCAGTCTGGGGAGGTCTCTCGCCAGACGCCACCCCGGGGTCACCTTGCCGTCACCACTTGTGGAGAGTCGCCGTGCGGGAGAAGCATGTTCCTCCGGCTTCCCTTCCGTCTGCCCGAACCCCGGTCGATCCATGTCCGCCAACCGCATCCTCCCACGCCGCCGTCACCCCCTCCTCACCGGCATTCTGACGGCCGCGTTCCTGGTGCCCGTCGTGCCCGGCAGCGCCGTGCTCCACGCCCAGGAGCCCTCCACCCGTCAGATGAATCTCCTGGGATGGCAGGAGTTCTCGGAGCTCATGGAGGCGGGAGGGATCGAGACCGTCCTGGTGCCCACCGGTACGTTGGAGCCTCACGGCGTTCTGCCCAACGGCTCCGACAACCTCGCGCCGGAGGCCATGGCGGCGGCGCTGGCTCCCCGGCTGGACGCCCTGGTGGCCCCGACGCTGAACTACGGTTTCACCGGGTCGTTCGCGGCGTTTCCCGGCAGCCTCTCCATCTCGGAGGAGACGTACGAGGCCTTCGTGGAGGAGATCCTCTCGGGGCTGGCGAGGAACGGCTTCCTGAACATCGTCGTCATCAACGGACACGGAGGGGGCCAGACCGCCGTCCTGAGCCGGGTGGCGGAGCGGATCAGCCAGGATTACCAGGTCCGGACCCTGGTCTCCAACTGGTGGACGGCCACCAGCGACTTCACCTTTCAGGTCTTCGGAGAAGATGGCGGACACGCCGGAAACAACGAGTCGGCCTACATCCAGGCCGTCGTCCCGGAGCACGTTCACCCCGAGCGCTACGACTCCGACATGGCGGCGGCCCGGGAAGGGGGGATCAACGCCTACCCCTTCCCCTCTTCCATCGTCCTCTATCAGGCGGGTCAGGGGTACCCGGACTTCGACCCCGACGACGCCCAGGAGTACTTCCGGCAGGTCAATGAGCGGATGGGGGACCTCATCGAGGACCACATCCGCCGCTGGGACCTGGCGGGGATCTACCGCTGACAGGTCGGTCGCCCGGGTCCAGCGAGCCACGGAGCGACCTCGCCTCCATACGTAGGCGTCGTCTCCCGACTCCGTACCCCTACGTAGCCTTCCGGGAGAGGGACGGTGCCATCGTGCGGTAGGACGGGTGCAGGCCGCACCCCCTCCATCGAACTCCGGGGAGGACCGCATGAACATCTCGCGAACATTCCATCGCATCGGCCGGGGATGCCTGCTCCCGGTAGCCCTCCTGTCACTGACTCCGGTGTCGGGGACGGCTCAGACCCTCACCCAGGATTGGCTTGGGCCCTCCAACGTCTCGCTGGAGTTGAACCGTCCGTTCTTCGCGGACAGGACCGACTTCACCGCCTTCACCGGGCTGGGCTATCTGTCGGGCATGTTCGGGAGCGGGCGGACCCGCTTCCTGGTCGAGCTCCCCTTCGCCCGCGGAGGGATCGATTCGGAGGGCTTCAGCAGCTCCTCCTCCATGATCGGCAGCCCCTTCGTCGGTGTGGCCCTGACGCCGACGAACGGGGAACGGGGCGTCAGCGGCTCCGTGGGGGTTCGGATCCCCGTACCTGAAGGTTTCGTCTTCGGGGAAGACGACTTCGCGCCGGCCATCGGCGGCACGGGAGACCCGGATCGACTGGAGGCCTTCCTCACCGAGACCGTCACCCTCTCCGGCGCCCTTCGCTTCGAGCGACCCGTGGGGGAGACCGTGACGATCCGGGGGCAGGTGGACGGCGATCTGCTGATCTTCACCGATTCCGGCGGAGGCGACTCCACCGAAGCCTTCCTGGGCTGGGGCGGCCTCGTCCGCTGGGATGGAGACGCCGCATTCGCCCTCGGACAGCTCACCGGTCGCTACCTCGCCACCGAGGACGTGGACGACCGGGTCAGGCACCAGCTCCAGGGCCAGGGCGGATGGACCTTCGGGTCGGTCCAGCCTTGGATCGGCGTCCGGGTGCCCGTACAGGGGAACCTCACCGAGGATGTGGACTGGACCCTGCTTCTGGGCGTCCAGGTGAGGCTGGGAAGCTGACCCACCCCGGCGGGGGTCCCTTCCCCACCGCTCCGGCTCCAACGGGGGCGGCGGGGGCGCCGGGGCTCCACCGAGGGAGCCCGGCCCCCACAGTGAGGAGGACCCACCTACGTATTTCCAGATCGATGGCGGGGGGGCGACGTTTCCCCCCCAACGTCTCCCTCCACATCGTCACCATGAATGCTCCAGCCCCTCTCCCGCGGACCCTCCTCCTCACCCTCCTGCTGGCCGCGGGCCCCCTCCGGGCCCAGGACGCGCCAACGACGGGTGCCGAGACCGTGACGCTCACCTTCGGCTGGCCCGCAGGGCTGTCGGCTCGCGTGGAGCGGGAGTCCGCCCGGACGACCTTCGCCGAGGACGGTCCGGTCCAGGTCACGGTCCGCATGGCACACCGGATGGACGTGGAGCAGGACCCCCGGGGTCGCCTGGTGACCTACACCGACTTCCAAGTCGACCCCATCGAGGGCATCGCGCCGGGCGAGCAGGCTCTGGTGCAGCGGCTGACGGCGTCCCTCCCCGGATACGTCGTGTCGGAGGACGGCGAACTCGTCGGGGTCACGGGACTGGAGGAGTTGAGGGCAGGGATGCGCACGTGGCTGGATTCCCTGATCCAGGCCGAGACCTCGAGCCTGGAGGAGGCGGCTCAGGCCGCCCGGTTTCTCATGCCCATCACGGACCAGGCGCTCTCGGAGGAGGCCCTGCTCGCCTCGGTATCCCAGGAGTGGACCATGCTCGTGGACGCCTGGACCGGTCGGGAGATGGAGCTCGGACGCACCGAAGTGATCGACACCGAGGAGGCGCTTCCCATTCCCGGCGCCCCGGTGGTTCCGTACCGGTACGAGCTCTCGGCCATCGCCCGCGTGCCGTGCCGAGACGGAGACGAGGACGCCGGGTGTGTCCAGCTGTCCCTGGTCTCGTTCCCGGACCCCGAGACGCTGAGCGAGGCCCTCGGGTCGTTCGTGACGGAGATGGCCGAGCAGATGGGCACCGCTCCCGGGCAGATGAGGTACGAGGAGGTCGACGCCAGGGCCGAGATCACCCTCGTGGCCGAGCCGGCCACCCTCATCCCCCACGCCCTGACGGTGACGGAGCGCTCCCGGATCACGGTGGTCGTGGACGGCGAGACCCAGAGCGGAGGTCGCGACGAGACGAAGGAGGTCCGCTTCCGATACGACGGGCCGCCCGGCTGAGGGAGGAGCAAGGGCTCACGGCCGAGGGAGGAGGAGCAGCGGAAGGCTCCTCGCGCCCCTCCCGACCTCAGAAGACGGCGTGGTCGCCCCGTTCGTCCAAGATCTCGCCCCGCAGCATGCGCCGATAGTAGTCTCCCAGCGTCTCAACCCCGTACTCCGGCGTGGCGTCCGGGTCGTAGCGCCGGGTTTCCGGGTCCCATACGAGCATGGACTCGGTGGCGTAGTATCGACCGATGCGGGCCAGCTCGGCCTTCGCCGCCAGTGGGGGGATGACCCGCCCCAGCAGCCCCAGCGCCCCCACGACGGCATCCAGCAGCCCCACCGGAACCTGCCGGAAGCGAGGCTTCATCCCTGCCGCCTCGAAGAGGAGCTCCCCCTGTTCCCGAGCCGTCAGCGCCGGTCCGGGTCCCCCGACGGGAAGGATCCGGTTCCGGCGCGCCGGGTCGTGGAGGCACTCTGCCAGGAAGCCGGCCAGGTCCCCGGCCCCGATGGGCTTGCACGCCGTGAGGGTGCCGTCGCCGAAGACCAGGAACGGCTTCCCCGAACGAACCCGATCCACCTGTCCCGAGAGGGACTTGAAGAAGGCCGTGGGACGCACGATGGACCAGTCGAGACCCGAGTTCCGGAGCGCCTCCTCGAAGGCGAGCTTGGCGTGCTGGAAGGCCAGCCGCGGTTTCTGAACGCACAGCGCCGACAGGAGGACGAATTGATCCACCCCGGACTCCTGTGCGGCCTTCAGCACGGTCAGGTGGGCGTCGTGGTCCACCGCCCAGGCGTCCTCCGGCGCACCGGTTCGGGACGCCATGCACGAGACCACGGCGTCGAATCCCTCGCCCTGGAAGCCGTCCCGGGAGACGGAGCCCGCCTCGCCGACGTCACAGCTCCGGAGTTCCGCTTCCCCTCCCCCGGGGGGAGTCCCGCTCCAACCCGGACGCACGAGACAGACCACGTCGTGTCCCCGATCCAGCAGCGCCCGCACCGTCGCCCGGCCGATGGTACCGGTGGCGCCCAGCACCAGGACGCGGCGTCGGGGTGGAGTCGAGGGGGACATGGACGGGCTCGGGACGGGAAGAGGGCGGGTTGGACGACCGGGTCGGGGCCGGACCCCTCGACCATTATACACGGGTGGATGCCGACGAGCCGGAGCGGCCGGCACGATGATCCCTCCGGCACCCCGAGGGTACGGGCCGCCATGAGCTCTCTTCGCGTGGTCATCATCGGCGGCGGCTTCGGCGGCCTGTCGGCAGCAGCGATGCTGGCACGGGCCGGGGCACGGGTCACCCTCCTGGAGAAGAACGACACGCTGGGAGGCCGGGCCCGGGTCTGGAACCGGGACGGCTTTCGGTTCGACATGGGCCCGAGCTGGTACTGGATGCCCGACGTCTTCCAGCGATTCTTCGGCCTCTTCGGGCGGTCCGTCTCCGACTTCTACACGTTGACCCGCCTCGACCCCTCGTACCGGGTCTGGTTCGGCCCCGGGGAACGGCTGGACCTCCCGGCGGGGGTGGAGCCCCTCACCACCCTCTTCGACTCGCTGGAGCCCGGCGCCGGAGACCGGCTCAGGGCCTTCCTGGACGACGCGGAATACAAGTACAGCCGGGGCATGGGCGACTTCGTCCACAAGCCGGGGCTCTCCCTCAGGGAGTTCGCCGACCCGCGCCTCCTCTGGGCCCTGATCCGGCTCCAGATGCTCCAGTCCTTCCGGAGCCACGTACGACGTCACTTCACGCACCCGCGGCTCCGGGAGGTGATGGAGTTCCCGGTCCTCTTCCTCGGGGCGACGCCCCCCAGGACCCCGGCCCTCTTCAGCCTCATGAACCATGCCGACATGGCGCTGGGCACCTGGTATCCCCAGGGGGGGATGGGATCGGTGGTGCAGGCCTTCGCAACGCTGGCCCGGGACGAGGGCGCAGAGCTCCGGACCGGAGCCCGGGTCCGGCGCATCGTGGTGCGGCACGGTCGGGTGGAAGGGGTGGAGGTGGATCGGGGAGAGGAGGAGTCCGAGCGCATCGAAGCCGACGTGGTGCTGGCGAACGCCGACTACGCTCACGTGGAGCAGGCCCTCCTGTCGCCCTCGGACCGGCAGTACACCCGCCGGTACTGGGATACCCGCACCCTGTCCCCCTCCTCGCTCCTCTTCTACCTGGGGGTGGAGGGCCGGGTGGATGGGCTGCGTCACCACACCCTCTTCTTCGACGAGGCGCTGGACGCCCACGCGGATGCCATCTACGAGAACCCCCGGTGGCCGGAGCGCCCCCTCTTCTACGTCTCGGCGCCGTCCCGGACGGACCCCACGGTGGCCCCGACGGTCCACGAGAACCTGTGCCTCCTGATTCCGCTTGCCCCTCGCCTCCAGGATCCGGACGAGACGCGGGAGCGGTACTTCCA
>JARRPL010000090.1:0-14274 GCA_037382905.1 Gemmatimonadota bacterium
GATCTCGGGGCGATGTCGCTTGCGCTCCTCCTCCCACTCGTCCTGGCGCGCCTTGATCCGCTGAAGCAGCTCCCGCTCGTTGTCCCGGAGCTCGGCGGCCCGCTCGAAGCTCTGGTCTCGAATGGCCTCCTCCTTGAGGCCGGCCACCTCACCCAGCTCTTCCTTCAACTCCTCCACGTCCGGCGGCGGAACCTGGGCTGCAATCCGGGCTCGGGCCCCGGCCTCGTCGATGACGTCGATGGCCTTGTCCGGGAGGAATCGATCGGTGATGTAGCGCTCCGACAGCTTGGCAGCCTGCTCCAGACTCTCGTCCGGGATGGTGATCCTGTGGTGGTCCTCGTAGTGCCCGCGAAGGCCCTTGAGGATCTCCACGGCCTCGTCGATGGCCGGCGGATCGACGATGACGGGCTGGAACCGACGCTCCAGCGCGCCGTCCTTCTCGATGTACTTCCGATACTCGTTCAGGGTGGAGGCGCCGATACACTGAAGCTCGCCCCGAGCGAGTGCCGGCTTGAGCATGTTCGACGCGTCGATGGCGCCCTCGGCGGCTCCGGCCCCTACCAGCGTGTGCAGCTCGTCGATGAAGAGGATGACGTTCTGATTCTGCTGGATCTCGTTCATCACGGCCTTGAGCCGCTCCTCGAACTGCCCTCGGTACTTGGTGCCGGCGATCACCGCCGCCATGTCCAGCGCCAGGACCCGGTGGTCGCGAAGAACCTCGGTCACCTCGCCCCGGGAGATGAGCTGGGCAAGTCCTTCCACGATGGCGGTCTTCCCCACCCCCGGCTCTCCGATCAACACCGGGTTGTTCTTCTTCCGCCGACAGAGGATCTCGATGACCCGCTCGATCTCCGAGGTCCGGCCGATGGTAGGATCGAGCTTCCCCTGCCGGGCGAGCTCGGTGAGGTCGCGGCAGAAATGATCCAGGGCCGGCGTCTTGGACTTCTTGTCCCCCTTGCCGCCCCCGGAGGAGCCGGACTGCTGGCCACCGCTTCCGCCGATTCCCGCCGGCTCCGAGCCGCCCACGTCGGAACCCAGGACCTTCAACGTCTCCGAGCGGGCATCCTCGAGCGTCACGCCGAGAGAGTTGAGGACCTGTGCCGCAATCCCCTTTTCCTCACGGAGCAGACCCAGGAGCAGGTGCTCCGTGCCCACGTACGAGTGGTTGAAGTCCCGAGCCTCGGCCATGGCGAACTCGAGCACCTTCTTCGCCCGGGACGTATACGGAAGCTCGCCCAGTGCGATGGTCGCCTTACCCTTCCGGACCGAGTCCTCGACCCGCTCGTGGACCTGCTCGAGATCCACGCTCAGGTTCATCAGGACTGCAGAGGCCACGCCCTCGACCTCCCGAACCAGCCCCAGGAGGATGTGCTCGGTGCCGACGTAGTCATGCTGAAGCCGGATCGCCTCTTCTCGCGCCATGGCGAGAACCTTCCGGACTCGGTCTGTGAAATTGTAGTTCATGGGGTGTCCCGCGGTCGCCCGCGCAAGGGCAGTCTAGACGCCATCGAAGGGAGCTTCACCACCAGGCTCGTCCGGGCTCGAAGCCACCTGGGTCTCGCTATGGAGGACCTGCCTAACGTACGCAGCCCGGTGGGCATCCTGCTCCACCGGGATGAGGTCGCGCCCCGCCGCCTGTTGCAGGTGCGCGGACTGCGTGAAGATCATCAATTTGTTGAGAGTATATACTCGAATTCCCGGGAGAAGTTGCAGGCTCATCCCGAGCCGGACGCCGCTCAGGAGGTTCATCAACTCGTCGAACGATAGGGTCCGGGCATACCGGAGTAAACCGTACGCTCGCCAGACCTTGTCCTCGGTCACGGCCCGGGCGTCGCGAAGCAGGACCTGACGGGCCTGGGTCTCGTGTTTGATCACCTGACGGACCATGCGATCCAGGTGATCCACGAGGTCGTCCTCGGTCTTGCCGAGCGTCGTCTGGTTGGAGATCTGGAAGAAGTTGCCCACCACCTCCGAGCCCTCTCCGTAGAGCCCACGGAACGTCAGGCCGACCTGGCCGAGGCTGTGGAGCACCCGGGAGATCTCCTTGGTGAGGACCAGCCCCGGGAGGTGCACCAGCACCGAGGCTCGAAGGCCTGTGCCCACATTCGTGGGACAGCTGGTCAGGAAGCCGAAGGATGGATGAAAGGCGTAGGGAAGCTCTCCCCCCATCTCCTCGTCGAGTCGATCCACCAGGCCCCAGGCATGGCGAAGCTGCAGACCCGGCATGAAGGCCTGGAGCCTGAGGTGATCCTCTTCGTTCACCAGCACGTTCACCGGCTCCCGCCCCGAGATCACCACCGCCGTCCCGCGGGCCGGCGGCTCCGAATCCTCCTCGCCGAGAAGATCACGCGTCACGATCCGCCGCTCGAGGAGGACCTGGCGAGAACGGACGTCCATCTCCGGCAGGTCCACATGGAGCCCCGGATTCAGGATCTCGACCCGATCCACCGCCTTGCGCATCCGGCCGAGCACCGCCTCACGGTCGTTCACCCGGGCACGAGGCCCGAAGGCGTGCCCCTGCAGGTTCCGGGCGAGGCGGACCCGGGTGGAGAGGACCACGTCCGAGTGCTCGCCACTTCCCTCCATCCAGGAGAGGCCCAGATCCGGCAGTGCGTCGAGATCCATGTCAGCGCACCTCGTCCGGTTCCAGATCACGGATGCGGTCGCGGATCTCCGCCGCCCGCTCGAAGTCCTCGGCCTGGACGGCGCGATGGAGGCGGTGCCGGAGCCCTTCGAGCCGTTTCTGACGTTCCGAGGCGGATGGATCCGGTGGAAGATAGACCTTGCCGACGTGCTGCACCGCCCCGTGGATCCTCCGGACGAGCGGCTCCAGCGACGCCTGGAAGGTGGTCCAGCATTCGGGGCACCCGAGGCGACCCACCTTCTTGAAGTCTCCGTACGTCAGTCCGCAGAACGAGCACCGGAGCTGTTGGGCCACCTGTGACGGCGCGCTTCCCCCGACATGGGCGATGAAGTCCGAGAGGGGTGTGGAAACGTCCCCGCCCGATTCCACACCCCGGGCGGCGGCGCAGCTCTCGCACAGCTGTACCACGGTCATCTCGTTGTTGACCACCTGGGTGAGGCGGATCACGGCGTCGTTCACACCGCAGTCTTCGCACCTCTCCTCGTTCATGACCGTCCTCCTGACCCCTTGAATCTCAGTCCTGTCCAGCCGGGTACCGACTCTCCCTCCTCCAGGGGAAGTACAACCCCGTCTTCCAACTTGAGGATCCGGTCGGCCCGGTGCGCAAGCTCGGCGTTGTGGGTCACCAGCACCATGGCCAACCCCCGCTCGTCCCGGAGCCTGAAGAGAAGGTCGTGGAGTCGCTCGCTCGTGTGATGGTCCAGGTTGCCCGACGGCTCGTCCGCCAGCAGCACCACCGGGTCGTTGGCCAGAGCCCGGGCCACCGCCACCCGCTGCTGCTCTCCTCCCGACAGCTCCGAGGGCCGATGGGTGGTGCGCTCCGCGAGTCCCACCTCCGTCAGAAGCTCCCGGGCCCGTTCCCGTGCGGACCGGCGGTCGGTCCCGGCGATGAGGCGGGGCATCATGACGTTCTCCTCCGCCGTGAACTCCCGCAGGAGATGATGGAACTGGAAGACGAAGCCGATCTCCTCGTTCCGTACCCGTGCCAGCGCCGTGTCATCCAGCGCCTCCAGGGCCTTGCCGCCCACACGGATCTCGCCGGAGGTGGGGCGGTCGAGCCCGCCCATGAGGTGCATGAGCGTGGACTTTCCTGCCCCGGAGGCTCCCATGATGGCCAGCGCGCCACCGGGCTCCAGGGTCAGATCGACCCCTCTCAGGACGTGCAGCTCCCCGGCGACCGAGGTGTAGGTCTTGCGGACGTCCCGAGCCACCAGGGGATTCGGCGCCTCCAGGACGCCCCGGGCCATCCCCCCCTCATTCATGGCGGATCGCATCCACCACCTCCAACCGGGCCGCCTGACGGGCTGGATAGATGGTCGCCAGGAATGCCACGGCCACCGACGCCCCCACGATGATGAGAACGTCCAGGGGCTCCACCGAGACGGGGAGCCGATCCACGAAATAGACGTCGGGAGGGATGCGGATGATGGGAAAGGTGTCCAGGATCCAACACAGGATCAGACGAACACCCGCAGGATTCCCCGATCCGTCATCCCCATGGACTTCAGGATGCCGATCTCCCGCGTCCGGTCCGCCACCACCATCACCAGCGTGCTCACGATGTTGAAGGCCGCCACGAGTACGATCAGGAACAGGATGACGAACATGGCCAGCTTCTCCAGCTCCAGGGCGCTGAAGAGGGCCCGGTTGGTGGTGAACCAGCTCTGGGACACGTAGGGGAATGGCAGGGCCTCCTGGATGCGCCGTGCCAACCCGTCCGCCTCCATGACGCTCCGGGCCATCCCCCCCTCATTCATGGCGGATCGCATCCACCACCTCCAACCGGGCCGCCTGACGGGCTGGATAGATGGTCGCCAGGAACGCCACGGCCACCGATGCCCCCACGATGATGAGAACGTCCAGGGGCTCCACCGAGACGGGGAGCCGATCCACGAAATAGACGTCGGGAGGGATGCGGATGATGGGAAAGGTGTCCAGGATCCAACACAGGATCAGCCCGGATCTCCCTCTCCAGCCCGGTGGCTCCCATGGACGTCGTATCGGTGGAGATCCCCACGAGCTGGGCGGTGTTGGCGTATTGCTCGCCACTGCGAAGCAAGCCCACCTGGGAGAAGATGAAGGGGGACGCCGCGGACACCCCCTCGACCTTGCGGACGCTGTCCAGCACGGTGCGCCAGTTCCGCATCCGCAGGCTGCTGCCCGACTCCAGGACGAGTACGTGGGGATTGGACGACAGGATTGCCGCCCGGAAGTCCTTCTGGGCCCCGCTCATCACGGCGATCACCACGATGAGAGCCATGACCCCGACCACCACCCCTCCCAGCGAGATGGCGGTGATGAACGACAGCAGCCGCCCCTGTTTGCGGGCCGTCAGGTAGCGCCAGGCCAGGTACCAGTCCAGGGACACGGGCTGCTAATCCTCCTCTCGCAGGACGGGAAAGAGGATGACGTCCCGGATGGACGGCTGATCCGTCAGGATCATCACCAGCCGGTCGATGCCCATGCCGACGCCTCCCGTGGGAGGCATACCGTACTCCAGAGCCCGGATGTAGTCCTCGTCGATCCGATGGGCCTCGTCGTCACCCCCGGCCCGCAGCCCCGCCTGGGCCTGGAAGCGGTCCCGCTGATCCTGGGGGTCGTTGAGCTCGGAGAAGGCGTTGGCGATCTCCTGGCCGGCCACGAAGAGCTCGAAACGCTCCGTGAGACCCTCGTGCTCACGATGATGCTTCGCCAGCGGGCTCAGCTCCACCGGATAGTCCACCACGAAGGTGGGCTGGACCAGGTCGGGCTGGACCAGTTCGCCGAAGAGCTTGTCGTAAAGCTTCCCCCGCCCCGCCCCCTCCAGCTCCGGGACGGACAGGGCCTCCGCGCGCTGGCGGAGCTCTGCCTCCGACAGGGCCGCAGGGTCGGTCCCCATGGCCTCCCGGAGCGCCTCCATGAGCCGGATCCTCGAGAAGGGAGTGGAGAAGCGGATCTCCGAACCCTGGAAGGTCAGGGTGTCGCCGCCGTGGACCGACTCCACGAGAGACCCCAGCAAACCCTCGACCAGCTCCATCATGTCGCCGTAGTCGGCGAAGGCCTGGTAGAACTCCAGCATGGTGAATTCGGGGTTGTGGAACCGGCTCAACCCCTCGTTGCGGAAGTCCTTCGCAATCTCGTAGACGCGCTCGAACCCACCCACGATGAGCCGCTTGAGATACAGCTCGTCGGCGATCCGAAGGTACATCGTCTGGTCGAGTGCGTTGTGGGTGGTCACGAAGGGCCGGGCGGCGGCCCCCCCGTAGAGGGGCTGAAGCGCCGGTGTCTCCACCTCCAGGAACCCCTTGTCGTCCAGAAACCGCCGGATCTCACTGATGATGCGGGAGCGGACCCGGAAGACGTCCCGGACCTCCGGGTGTACCGCCAGATCCGCGTACCGTTGCCGGTACCGGGATTCCTGGTCCTGAAAATCCGAGTGGACCGTGCGCTCACCGGTTTCCGGATCCACCTCGACCTTTCCCAGGGGAAGGGGGCGGAGGGATTTGGAAAGAAGCTCCCAGGAGTCCACCCGGACCGTCACCTCGCCCGTGCGGGTCCGGAACAGGGGCCCCTGGACCCCGACCCAGTCCCCGAGATCCAGGAGATCGAGGGTCCCGAAGGCCTCCTCCCCCAGGACGTTCTTCTTGAAATAGAGCTGGATGCGCCCGTTGCCGTCCTCGATGTGGGCGAAGGCGCTCCTCCCCATGGAGCGCCACGCCACGATCCGCCCGCCCACGGCCACCGTGTCGGCGTGCCCGTCCTCCGGCAGATCGCCGGCCGCTTCCCGTTCCTCGAACAGGGCGATGGCCGCCGCGCTCCGGTGGCTTCGATCGAATCGGTAGGCAAAGGGGTCGATGTCCCGCTCACGCAGGGCGGCGAGCTTCTCCCTGCGCACCCTCAGGACCTGACTCAGTTCCTCGCTCATGCGGCGCTCTGCCCTCCGAACTTCTTCAAATAGGCTTCGATGAAGGGATCGAGGTCACCGTCCATGACCCCCTGTACGTCTCCGTCCTTCAGCTCGGTGCGATGATCGTTCACCAGGGTGTAGGGCTGAAAGACGTAGGATCGGATCTGGTTTCCCCAACTGATGTCCGACTTCGTGGCCTCCAGCGCCGCCTTCTCCTTCTCCCTCTCTTCCTGGGCGCGCCGGTACAGGGCGGCCTTGAGCATCTTCATGGCCGTCGCCCGATTCTTGTGCTGGGATCGCTCCTGCTGACAGGAGACGACGATGCCGGTGGGCTCGTGGGTGATCCGGACGGCGGAATCCGTCTTGTTCACGTGCTGCCCCCCGGCACCCGAAGCCCGATAGGTATCGACGCGGAGATCGGCCTCGTCGATCTCGATCTCGATTTCGTCGTCCACGACGGGATAGACGAAGACCGAGGAGAACGAGGTGTGCCGTCGGGCCTGGGAATCGAAGGGCGAGATCCGCACGAGCCTGTGGACCCCCGCCTCCGCGCGTAGATATCCGTACGCGTACTGCCCCTTGATCTCGAGGGTGGCGCTCTTGATCCCCGCCTCGTCGCCAGGCTGGAGGTCCATCACCGATACGGCGAGCCCGTGTTTCTCGGCCCATCGGGTGTACATGCGGGTGAGCATCTCGGCCCAGTCCTGCGACTCGGTGCCGCCGGCTCCCGGGTGGATGGTCACCATGGCGTCCCGATGGTCATCGGGCCCCTGGAGCATCGTCTTCAGCTCCAGCTCCGCCAGGGCCCGTTCCGAGCGCTCCAGCTCCCGGACGACCTCCGCCTCCATCTCTTCGTCGGCTTCGTCTTCCAGGAGGACGGCGAGCTCCTGGAGCGTAACCACCTTTTCGGAGAGCTCGTCCCAGGGCTCGATCCATCCCTTCAGACGGTTCACTTCGTCGATGACCTCGCGCGCGGCATCCGGATTGTCCCAGAAGTCCGGGGAGACCATCCGTGCTTCCAGATCGCTCAGACGGGGCCTACGGGTCTCCAGGTCAAAGATACCCCCTGAGTTCGTCGATCTTCGTGCCCAGCGCTTCCAACCGTTCCCGATGGTCGGCGTTCACCTTGACCTCTCGATTCCTTCGGGTTCCGGAGTCGGTCCTCTACCGACTCCCAAGAGAAAAGGGCCGCCCGGTGGACGGCCCCCGTCTCCGACTTGGGTTGGAAGTATAATCAAGCGGGGCCTAGAACAAAGGCTCTCCCCGGGCCAGGATGTCGTTGAGGGCGTCCCGCCAGTAGTCGGTGGACTCCGCCAGCTCGGGCCCGACCTGCTCCACGTACTCGGCCCAGGACTTCTCCATCTCCTCGGCGAAGTCCTCCTTCAGCGTGGCATTCTCCAGGGCTCGGGCATGCCGCTCCGGATTGTACGCGATCATGTCCGACACCAGGACACGGGCCAGGCGCCGGGCCTTGTCGTGTGGATCCCTGCGGCCGAACTGGAACGACACCTCGGGCAGATCGGTGGCGGAACCGGACGCCTGGGCCTCGGTCGGGACTTCGTCCGCCTCGGCCGCCGAAGCCATCCCGTCCATCTCCACGACCAGGTCCTCCTCCACCACCAGGCCCTCCATCCCACCGCCGTCCGACAGCTGCGTTCCGCCCTCGTCGTCGGAAGCCGAACCCCTATCCGCGTCGGCCGCGTCTCCCGCGTCGGTCAATGTGTCGGCGAATCCCACGTCCAGAGCATCCTCCGGCAGGATGATCTCTCCCCCGTCCAGCGATGCGCCGAACACCGCTTCGTCCTCGCTTTCGTCCACGAGATCCGCGAACTCGCCGTCGGCACCCGCCGAGGCGAATGAGGAATCCGCCTCCCCTGCCGCCGCGAGGGAATCCAGATCTTCCTGGGCGGCCCGCCCCTGGTCCTCCGCCGTCTCCAGGGGCTCGACCTCCGTGCCCTCCAGGTCGGATCCGTACTCCTCGGTCTCGAGGACCCACTCTTCGCCCGAGGCGTCGCCCCACTCCAACGAGACCTCCACCTCCTCGTCCGTCTCTCCGTCGACGAGATCGGCCCACTGCTCCGTGACCAGGCCGTCACCGTCGAACTCCCCGGTCCCTTCGGTCTCGGAGGCGTCGGAGGTCACGGCGGTGTCTTCGGCCTCCGTCGACGCGTCGGGCGAACCCGCCGGGTGTTCGTCCCCCCGGAGATCCCCCGTCTCCGCCGGGGCCGGGTCGCTGATCGATCCCAGGAGGGAATCGTCTTCCAAAGACTCGGCGGCAGACTCCCCGGGCGCCTCGACCCCTTCCAGGGCGCCGCCCAGCTCCTCCGTTTCAGCGGCCGGCTCCTCCGATTCCGTGGCCGTCTCCTCCGCACCGACCCCCTCCACCGGGGCGGCGGCCCAGGGCTCCAGGTAGTCCTCGGAGGCGACGTCGGGCGCCGGGTCGACCCGGAAGGCGGTCTCGCACACGGTGCACTCGGTGCGGGCTCCACCGGCAGGCACCTTGTCGGGGTCCACCGGGAACGCGGTTGCGCAGGACGGGCACTCGATCGTGACGGTCATGGCCATGGGTCTGGAAGGTTCAGGAAAGAAGAGGAGCCCGGCGACCCCCTCCACGGGGATCATCGGGTCGGGGCTCGGCGGTCTCCGGGGCGAGGACCCGGCGATCGACCACGTACTTGGAGCCGGGCAGCGACTTGGCGTAGCTCTTCATCTCCGCGGCGAGCTCGCTCACCTGCCCGGTATGGCTGAATGCGTTCACCTGATCCGTGACCACACCGATGGACAGCGTCATGAGGGGGATCCGGTGGACCGCACCACGCCGGTCCCGCCCCAGGAAGTAGCCCGCCCGCCGGTCCTCCTCGGTGTACTGGTAGGGGATCAGCTCGTCGAAGATCTCGATGATCGCGTCACCGCAAGGCTCCAGGTACTCCAGCGGGAGATTGACGATGAAGTCGTCGCCCCCGATGTGGCCGACGAAGCCGCCGGGAGCCAGCGCTCGCACGACGTCACGGAGAATGCGCGAGAGAAGAAGGATGACCTTGTCGCCGCTGTTGTAGCCGTAGCGGTCGTTGAACTCCTTGAAGTGGTCCAGGTCCGCGTAACAGACCGCGAATCCCTTCTGGGACCGAAGGCGTTCGTGAATATCCCGTTCGATGAGGACGGTCCCGGGGAGCCGAGTGGTGGGGTGCACCGAGACGTCCCGGGCCGCCCTTCGAAGCGCCAGGTTCATCCGGAGCGCCAGTTCGCGATCCGGCATCTGATCGGTAATGACCTCATCGGCGCCGACGGACAGCGCCTCGGCGGCGACCTCGTCCCCTTCTCCGGGCGCCACCACCACCACCGGCACGATGGCCGTGAAGGAGTCCTGCTTCAACTCCTGGCAGAGGCGGAGGACCGCCTCCGAATCGGTACCGGAATCCAGAACCACACAGGCCGGGAACGCCCGATTGACCAGGATCCGGATCCCTTCGAGATCGTCGAACTCGGTGACCTCCCGATGGCCATCCCGGGCGAAACGTCGAATCCGTTCCACCGTGGGCCGCGCCTCAGGGCTGTACAGTGCAATAGTGCGTTCAGACCGCATGGGCGCTCATGGATGGGCCGCCGGGGGATGTTTCCACGTTAGATCGCCGCGAGGCGCCTTGTCAAACACCCTTTGGGGAAAGGGAAACCAGCCTGAAATCCACCTTCCTCTCCTCCCGATCGACCCGGGCCACCTGGATCCGTAGCCGATCCCCGAGGCGCAGCCTGCGGCCCTTTCGGGAACCCACCAGGGCGTACTCCGACTCCCGGAATTCGTAGAAGTCGTCATCCAGCGAGTTCACGTGGATCAGCCCGTCCACGAAGACCTCGTCCAGGAGCACGAAGGCACCGAAGGCGGTCACCCCCGAGATCGTACCGTCGAACTCGTCGCCCAGGTGACGCTCCATGTATTCGATCTTCTTCAGGTCGACGCTGTCCCTCTCCGCCGCAGTGGCGGCCTGCTCCCGCAGCGAAGCCTGCTCCGCCACGTCTTCCAGTCCCCGGTACCACTCGTCTGGAATCGGCTCCCCCTCCGTCAGGGCACGGACCACCACCCGGTGGGTGATCAGATCCGGGTAACGCCGGATGGGCGATGTGAAATGGGCGTAGTTCTTCAGCGCCAGGCCGAAGTGGCCGAGATTCTCCGCGGAATAGACGGCCTTCTGAAGGGAGCGCAGCACCACGGTGGACACCAGCTGTTCCTCCGGGCGCCCACGCACCTCGTTGAGGATCCGCTCCAGATCGCCCGGCGCCACATCCCCCTTCGGCAGCCGAAGTCCGAAGGTCTGCAACAGTTCCCGGAGCGCCGTCATCTTCTCCTTCGTAGGAGGCTCGTGGACCCGGTAGAGGGCCGGCAGCTTCCGGGACGCGCACGCCTTGGCCACCAGCTCGTTGGCCAGGAGCATGAAGTTCTCCACCAGTCGGTGGGCCTCCAGGCGTTCGACCTTCCGGATCTCCACCGGGGCGCCCTCGGTGTCGAGGATGACCCGAGCCTCCGGCAGGTCCAGATCCAGGGCGCCCCGGGCCTCCTTCCGTTCCCGCAGGCGGCCCGAGAGTTCGCCCAGGCTCTGGATGGCCGCATCCGTCTCGGCATCGATGCTGCCGTCCCCCGAGAGGACGGACTCCGCATCCTCGTATGCCAGACGACGACGACTGCGGATCAGGGTTCGCGCAAACCGGTGCTCGACCACGGCGCCGTCCCGATCCAGGACCGCGAAGACCGACACGGCCAGGCGGTCCTCGTCGGGCCGGAGAGAGCAGGCGTCAGAGGAGAGAGGATGCGGGAGCATGGGGATCACCCGATCCACCAGGTAGACACTCGTGCCCCGCTCCAACGCCTCCTGGTCCAGGGGCGTTCCGGGTCGAACGAAGTGCGATACATCGGCGATGTGGATGCCGACCCGACGCCTCCCGCCCTCCAGCTCCTCCACCGACAGTGCGTCATCGTGATCCTTGGCGTCGGCCGGGTCGATGGTGAAGACGTGGAGGTCCCGGTGATCCTCCCGGCCGCCCGCCAGCTCCGCCGGGATCATCTGGTGCCACCACTCCGCCAGTTCGTCCGCCTCCTTCACGACCTCCGGAGGGAAGTCCGGCGAGAGCCCGTGTCCGTAGAGCACCGACAGCACGTCGACGCCAGGATCGCCCAGCTTGCCCAGGACCGTCTCCACCTCACCGGTGGGACCGTGCCGCCGGTGCCCATACGCGACGATCTGTACCAGCACCACGTCCCCGTCTTCCGCCTCCCCCTGGTCTCCCCACGGGATGGTCACGTCGAAGGTGAGCTTCGGGTCCCGGGGAACGCCGAAGCCCAGCTTCTTGTCCTGGTGGTAGACGCACACGACGGATGGATGGGCCCGCTCCAGGACCTTGATGACCCGTCCCTCGGGTTTGCGGCCCTTCGGGCGGCTCTCGATCCGTACCACCACCCGATCGCCGTCCATGGCCGTGTCGAGATCCCGGGCCGGAACGAAGACCTCGTCCCCACCGCTCCCTCTGACGAAACCATCGCCCCGCCGCGTGGTGGAAAGACGTCCGGTGAAGAGGCTGATGCGATCCGGCGGGGCGTAGCGACCCCCCTTTACCCGGTAGATCTTCCCGGCGCGCTCCATCTCCTCGAGTCGCTTCTTGAAGGCCCGATAAGCGTCCTTGGGAATCTCGAGTTCCTGAGCCAGCACCTTCGGGCGGAGGGGTCCACGGCTGGAGTCCCGAATCGCCTGGACGACGGCTTTGTCACTGGGAAGGCGGGTCATGGAAGGACCACCTGTAAAGTCAGAAAGGGTAGGAGATCGGCACCCCGGCGAACCGGCTGCACCCGGAGACGTGCGCTGGACCCCGCGAGCCGGCTCAAATACGCATCCGATGCCGAGACCAGGCGATTCAGGAAGACGCCGCCCAGAATGATCGTCGACTGTCGAAGGTGACGATCGCTCTCGTCCATCAGCCGGCGGTACCGCTCCAGGGCCGCAGCCCTGCCGGTCCAGTCCCAGAGGAGTTCGGCGGGATAGGCGCGGTCCCGGTAGAAGTCCAGCGCGACATCGTATCCCTCGTCGTTCGGGCTCGCGTCCGGCGGGAGTCCCACGATGTCGAGGGCCAACGCCCAGGCATCTCCGTTGAAGGTATCCGGATCACGCTCCGGCTGAACCCCCACGACTTCCGGCTCCAGATCGAACGATCCGGACCGCCGCCATCGGGCAAGGCGCTCGTAGTAGTCGAAGTCACCGTCCACACGCGGCATCACCCGATCGCGTGCTTCTTCCCAGGCCAGATCCCGGAAGGCACCCCGGTCCTCCAGCCCCGCGTGCCGCGTCAGTCCGTACCCCGTCCAGATGACCGCTTCCATGGCCAGGTACCCCCAGCCTCGGGCCTGTCCCAGGTCCAGCTGGCCAGCACCGGGGAGGATGACGCTGGCCAGCACGGGCCGCCAGGGTGGCGGCGACACGTCGGGGATGCGGTCCTGAGCAGTCAGCGGTGCGGCGATCACCAGCCCAACACCGATCATCCGAACCGGACCGAGCCGTCGGCTCAATGGAAGACGAAGCCGAGTCCGAAATGAATCGGCTCGTTCTGCACAACGAGCCCGCCGGAGGCCAGCGACTTGCTGATCCCCAGATCGAAGCGGTCGTACCGGACTCCCACCCCCACCCCTGCCCCATCCAGCTGGAGATCCGCTCCCCAGGTGTAGCCGGCCCTCAGCGCCACGGACGGGTTCGAACCCACCGAGATCTCGGTGGCGGCGTAGACCGCCGGGTCTCCCAGGTCGCGCCAGCGGTCCTCCAGCTCCACCGTGAGAATACCCTGGAGGCCGGGGACCTCCACCCAGCGTCCCAGAACGTCGTAGGAGGCGGCGAGGCGCAGCCGTGTCGGCAGGGGGTCCGCCTGCTCTTCGTTCACGACCTGCAGGCTCGGGCCGGCGTGGACCACCGCAAGCCCGAGGGTCAGGCCCGAGGCCGCCAGGTCACGCCACTGGGCACCGACGTCCACGGCGTACGTGGTGGCGGTGACCCCTGCGTCGAGGCACTGGCCCCGACACGACTGCCTGGACTGGATCAGCTTCAGATTCAGACCCATCGCCAGATTCCCCAGCACCGACGTCGAGGCCGAGAGAATCCCGGTGTGATAGCGCAGACCCAACTGCCCCAGGAAGTTGCCTTCCGCGTCCCGAATGTCCTCTTCGCCCAGGTCCACCAGCAGATACGAGAGGCCGATCACGCCCAGGTCCTGGCCGTGGAGCAGCGCCGAGAGGGCCGTGGACTCACCCGAGATGTCGTCCTCGGATCGGGTGAGGCTGACCACGCTCCCGTCCACGGACGCGAGTCCCGCCGGGTTCCACCAGACCGACTCGGCCCCGCCCAGCGCCGTCATGGCCCGAGCCACGCTTACGCCCTTGGGTCCCACCGGGAGGAGAAGGTAGACCGCTCCCTCGTCCCCGGCGGCTTCCTGAGCGGCCAGAGGAGCGAAACGTCCGGCCATGAAGACCATCGTCGCCGCCAGGAGGCTGGCCAGAATTCTCATGATGGTTCCTCGGGCACGTGATAGCCCAGACGCTTGAGGTGCTGCCGCTTTCGACGCCACCCCGCCAGCGGCTTGACCCAGAGGTCCAGATACACGCGGCGACCCGTAAAGGTCTCGATCTTCTGGCGGGAGCGGGCACCCAGCTCCCGGATCGCACGGCCCCCCTTCCCGATGAGGATCCCCTTCTGTGACTTCCGCTCCACGTAGAGCG
>JARRPL010000091.1:0-20677 GCA_037382905.1 Gemmatimonadota bacterium
GCCGACCTCCAGAACGCCCCCGCCGCCCGGCGGGGGAAGCAGGGTACCGAGATAGAGGAGGGCGAAGGGCCAGCGAATGAGGGGCACGAGTCCACCCTCTGGAATTCCCGTCCAACCCTGGATGAGGGCCGCAAGGACGAGGATCCGGGCTGCCATGTGGGCCAGGGTCGTGGCCAGGACACCCACGTTGACGGGCCAGGGGATTCGTCTCAGGTCCCGGGCATGCTCCGTGAAGGCTCTCCCCTGCTCCTGCAGCGACCGCCAGCGCGCCGGCGTGAGCCGAAGGGTGGTCCACCAGCCCGGCGGGTCGGATCCCGCGGATCGGGCGGCCCAGATGGCCAGGCTCGCCAGAATGAAGATCATGGCGGCGTAGGAGAGGATGGCCAGTGGGACCGCTCGGCTGATGGGGGCGAAGAGGATGAGACCCAGCGCCACCACGAGAAGCACCGAGGCCTCCCACGCCATCTCACCCAGCAGGACGGCTCCCCGTCCCCCGAGGGAACCGCCGTCGGCTCCCATGATCCAGAGCTTCGCCGGGTCCGCACCGATCTTCGAGGGTGTCACCGCCCCGGCGGCGTCGGCGGCGAACTGCGCCCGCAGGGCCGTAGAGAACCGCAGAGGAACGCCCAGCGCCCCCGCCAGGAGTCGCACGCGTGCGGCTCGTCCCCCCATCTCGACAGCCATGGCGGCCAGCGCCAGCAGGTGGGCGGTCGGAGGAATTCCCACCAGGTCGGCTGGTGAGGCGCCGAGTCGTGCCGCCACCCAGACGGTGGCGCCCATGCCCGCGGCGATGCTCAGGACCCGGAACGCCAGGGAGGCCCAGCGACGGCCTTGCCTGCCTTCGGACATCGACCTCAGCGGCCCTTCGGGCCGGGGCCTCGAAGCTCGACGCGCCGACGACGCCCGAGGGACCGGCGGGCCCGAAGGGACGGATGGCGGGGGGCGGCGATGATCGGCATCTCCGGGTCGGGTCGACGTCTGGGATGAAGAGCGGGACCGGGGAGGGGACGAGGGTTGAAGGTAATGGGGTTACAGGTCGTCGCCCACGTCCTGTCATGCCGGGACGCGACGGTCTACCTTGCCGGCCCACCCCTTCTTCCCCCAGGAGTTCGCGTGCGTCGAATTCTGCTCGTCTTCGTCGCGGCCACGGCGGCGGTCCTCTCGAACCCCGGGTCCGCCCGGGCACAGCTGGATACCCTGCGGACGGCGCCGGAGCGCACCGACTGGATCGAGACCACCCGCTACGACGAGGTGATGACGTTCCTGGAGGCCGTGGCCGCCGAGTCGCCCCAAGCCCACCTGACCCGGATGGGCTACACCAGCGAGGGCCGCGCCATTCCCCTCCTGGTCGTGGGCGACGTTCCCGACCCGTCCCCCGAGGCGGTTCGTGCCTCCGGACGTCTCCGGGTCTACCTGCAGGGCAACATCCACGGCGGTGAGGTGCCGGGGAAGGAGGCGCTCCTCATGTTGGTCCGGGAGTTGGCCGGGGAGCCGGATCCCCGCTGGCTCGACGAGCTGGTCCTGCTGGTGGCACCGCTGTACAACGCCGACGGCAACGAGCGGGTCGGCCTTTCCAATCGGCCGCGGCAGAACGGTCCGCTGGGCGGGATGGGTCAACGGCCCAACGCTCAGGGACTGGACCTGAATCGGGACCACATGAAGCTGGATTCCCCGGAGGCCCGGTCCCTGACCGCCATGCTCACCGCCTACGACCCCCAGGTGGGTGTGGATCTCCATACGACCAACGGGACGCGGCACGCCTACCACCTGACCTACTCCCCGTCGCTTCATCCCGGCACGGCGCCGGAGCTGGACCGGTTGCTCCGGGAGGACGCCCTGCCGCGCATCACCGAGCGGATCCGGGCCCGGGACGGGTGGCACTTCTACTACTACGGCAACGCCCGCCCCGACGCGGACGGGGAACTCGGGTGGTACACCTTCGACCACCGACCCCGCTTCAACAACAACTACCTGGGCCTTCGGAACCGGGTGGCGATCCTCAGTGAGGCCTACGCGTACGCGACCTTCCAGGAGCGGGTGGACGCCACGCGGCGCTTCGTGGAGGAGATTCTGGACTGGGCCGCCGAGACCGCCGACGGAATCCGGGACGCCATCGAGTCGGCCGAGATGCCGCTGGCCGGATCCGAGCTCCCGCTCCGGGCCACCTTCCAAGGATCGGACGAGCGGGTGGAGATCCTGATGGGCCAGGTCGAGGAACGCCGACACCCCTACACCGGCGAGATTCTGTTGCAGCGGCTGGATGTGGTGGAACCGACCCCCATGAGGGAGTTCGGGACCTTCCAGGCCACCGAGACCGGAACGGTTCCAGGCCGATACCTCGTTCCCCCGGGGGTGGAGGTGGCGCTGGATCGTCTGGCGGCTCACGGTGTGCGGATGACGACGATGGACGCCCCTCGGGAGGTCGGGGCCCAGGCGTTCCGGGTGGACTCCAGCCACGTGGCCGAGCGGGCCTTCCAGGGGCATCGGGAGCGGACCGTCTTCGGTCGATGGATGCCGGTGGACACGGTCCTTCCGGCAGGGACCCGGGTGGTGGACACGAACCAGTCCCTGGGCCGCCTGGCCTTCTACCTCCTGGAGCCTCGTGCCGACGATGGCCTGGCCAACTGGGGCCTCCTGGACGAGTACCTGGAATCCGGCGAGTGGCCGATTCTCCGGGTCCGTTGACGCCTAGCGGATTCCCCTTCGCACAGGCGCACGGTCCCTGTCGCCGAGGGGGACCTGCCGAGGCCCGGCGCGGTGGGGGCGTCGCCTTGTCTGGTGACGCCGGCGACGATCTCCCGACTCGGAGGCCGAGGCCGCGGGCACCATCCGGTCGCAGGACGTCCTGGATCGCATCGGCATTCTGGCCCACGACAGCATGCGGGGTCGCTTCACACCCTCCCCCGAGCTGGATCAGGTGGCGGAGTGGATCGGGAGCGAGTTCCAGGCCATGGGGCTCGAGCCGGCGGGCGACGAGGGAAGCTACATCCAGCGCTTCCCTCTTCCCAACGGCGAGCCGGGGACGGCGCCGAACGTGGTGGCCATCCTTCCGGGGAGCGACTCCCTGCTTCGGGACGAGTACGTCGTCTACACGGCTCACATGGACCACGTGGGAGTCCGGGCTTCCGGCGAGGGCGGCGATTCCATCTTCAACGGAGCCGACGACGACGCATCGGGGACCGCCACGGTGATGGAGGTCGCGGAGGCCATGGCCTCGCTGGACCCGGCACCACGCCGCTCCATCCTCTTCGTCCTGGTCAGCGGGGAGGAGCGGGGGCTCTGGGGGAGCGACTGGTTCGCGGCGAACCCACCGGTCCCCACCACCGCCATGGTGGCGAATCTCAACGCCGACATGGTGGGCCGGAACTGGACCGACACCATCGTGGCCATCGGCCGTGAGCACTCGTCCCTGGGACGCACGCTGGAGGAGGTGAACCGGGCCCATCCCGAGCTGGGCATGACCGCCGTGGAGGACCTCTGGCCCGAGGAGCGCTTCTACTTCCGGTCCGATCACTTCAACTTCGCCCGGCGGGGCGTGCCCGTCCTCTTCTTCTTCAACGGAACCCACGAAGACTATCACAGGCCCAGCGACGAGGTGGCGAAGATCGACGGGGACAAGACGGCCCGGATCGGCCGGCTCCTCTTCTACCTGGGGCTCGCCGTGGCGGATGCCGACGAGCGTCCCACCTGGGACCCCGACAGCTACCGCCGGATCGTGGAGGCGGACGATCAGGGCTGAGCGTCGGTCCCGGCTCGGATGGCGCGTGGCGCTGCTCCTGGGGTGTGCCGTGCCGTTGGCAGGGTCCGCCCAACAGCAGGAGTCGGCCTACCTGAGGTCGGTGGCCATCCACTTCGGCTATACCGCCGGCGAGGTGATGATGCTGGCGGAGTGGGACGTCCCGGTGGCGGAGGTCCCGGTGGCGTTGACGGTGGCGCGGGACGCGGGAGTCTCGGCGGCGGCCGTCATGGCCCTGCGCCAGAACGGGCGTGCCTGGGCGGACCTCCTGGTCCGTTACGGATTGCACGCCGGGCGGCTCTACGTCCCCCTGGACGAGCCGCCCACCGAGGGGGCCGGCGGCGATGCCTATGCGGCCTACGCCTCTCGGGATCCCGGCGCCTGGCGGGTCATCCGGCTCACAGACGAGTCCATCGTCTACCTCGTGAATCTGGAGTTCCTCTCGGATCACCTGGAGTTGCCTCCCCAGGCGGTGGCGGATGTCCTGACCGCCGAGGGATCGCCGGTTCGCGCCCATCATCGACTGCTACGCGCACGCACGCCTTGACGGCATTTCGATCCTCTACCGATTCTCCGGGTCCGCCCGCGTCGTTCAACAACGAGGCCCCTATCGAGACGGTCCCCCTCACCGGTTATCCCGAGCGTTCACCCCAGGAGGTACGGAGGCGGGCGCAGGCATTCCTGGATACGGTACGCACCCGGAGGACGGTGCGGGACTTCGCAGCCACGCCGGTGGACCTGGAGGCGGTGGAGCGATGCGTCGAGGCTGCGGCCACGGCGCCCAACGGCGCCAACCGGCAGCCGTGGCACTTCGTCGTCGTCACGGACCCTGAGGTGAAGGCCCGGATCCGTGAGGCGGCGGAGGAGGAGGAGCGGGCCTTCTACCACGGTCGGGCCCCGTCGGAGTGGCTCGAGGCCCTGAGCCCCCTGGGTACCGACGAGCACAAGCCGTTCCTCGAGACGGCTCCGGTTCTGGTGGCGATCTTCGCCGAGAGCTACGGTATAGGGGAAGACGGATCCCGCCGGAAGAACTATTACGTGACGGAATCCGTCGGGATCGCCACGGGGATTCTCATCGCGGGGCTCCACCACGCCGGGCTGGCGACGCTGACCCACACGCCCAGTCCGATGGGATTCTTGAACGAGATCCTGGGGCGGCCCGAGAACGAGCGGCCCTTCCTGCTCCTGGTGGTGGGCCACCCGGCCGAGGGCGCCCGGGTGCCCCGGATCGAGAAGAAGCCCCTGCACGCGATCCTCAGCCGACGGTAGGAGGCCATGGGCCAGGACCTGATCCCCGACAAGAACCCGGACGCATTCCGGCAGTTCACGCGTTCCATCCTCCGGGACCTGAAGGCGCTGGAGCTCATGCTGGAGCGGGGCATGATCGAGAAGGACGTGCGCCGCATGGGAGCGGAGCAGGAGCTCTTCCTGGTGGACCAGGGATGGCGGCCGGCTCCCGTGGCCGTGGAGGTCCTGGAGCGCCTCGGCGAGCCGTTCACGCCGGAGCTCGCCCGGTTCAACCTGGAGCTCAATCTCCGACCTCTCGCACTGGAAGGTGACGCCTTCTCCATCCTGGAGAGCCGCCTCCGGGGGCATCTCGAGCGGGCCTCGGAGGCGGCTGCCGAGGAGGGGGCCTCGGTGGTGCTGTCGGGGATCCTCCCGACGCTGGCCAAGTCGGACCTGGGCATGGACAACATCACGCCTCGGGATCGCTACTACGCCCTCAACGAGGCGGTGGGACGGCTCCGACGCGGCGAGCCTCACCGGCTGCGGATCGAAGGCACCGACGAGCTGCACGTGGAGCACGACTCGGTCATGCTCGAGGCGTGCACCACCAGCTGTCAGGTCCACCTGCAGGTGTCGGCGGAGGAATTCGCCTGTATGCACAACGTCGCCCAGGCGGTCATGGGGCCGGTGCTGGCCTCGGCGGTGAATTCTCCCCTCCTCTTCGGGCGCCGGCTCTGGTCCGAGACCCGAATCGCACTCTTCCAGCAGTCCATGGACACCCGCAGCCCGGCGCTGCACATGCGGGAGCTCAGTTCTCGCGTGCGCTTCGGCGACCAGTGGATCAAGGAATCGGTGCTGGAGCTCTTCCAGGAGGACCTGGCCCGCTTCCGGATCCTCCTGGCGGCGGAGGTTGAGGAGGACCCGCTCGCGATCCTCGAGGCCGGCGGCGTACCGCACCTGCAGGCACTCCAGCTCTTCAACAGCACCGTGTACCGCTGGAACCGGCCATGCTACGGAATCAGCGAGGGGAAGCCTCACCTCCGGATCGAGTGCCGCGCCCTGCCCTCGGGTCCGTCCATCGTGGACGAGGTGGCGAATGCGGCCTTCTGGCTGGGCTCGGTGGTGGGAATGGCCCGGGAGTACGGCGACCCCAGCGAGATCATGGACTTCGACGATGCCCGTGCCAACTTCCACGCCGCCGCCAAGCTGGGTTTGAAGGCCGCCATGTATTGGACCGAGGGTGAGTCGGTGGCGGCGCCCCGACTCATCCTGGACTCGCTCCTGCCCCTGGCCCGGACGGGGCTCGAGGAGTGCAAGGTCAACGCCGCCGACATCGATCGGTATCTGGGGGTCATCCACGACCGTGTGAAGACCCTCTCCACCGGGGCCCGTTGGGTCACCCGGTCTCTGGCCTCCATGAAGGACCGAGGAACCCGGAGCGAGCGGATGGCGGCCCTGACCGCTGCCATGGTGCGGAACCAGCGGAACGGAAAGCCCGGCCACATGTGGGATCTGGCCGAGGGTCCCGGCTCCGGGGACTGGGCGTCGAGCTATCACCGGGTGGATCAGTACATGACCACCCACCTGTTCACGGTGCACGAGGACGAGCTGGTGGACCTGGTGGCCTTCCTGATGGACCGGAAGCAGATCCGTCACGTGCTGGTGGAGGACGACGAGCACCGGCTCACGGGGATCGTGTCCTACCGCTCGGTCCTGCGTCTCATCGCACAGGAGGCGGAGTCGGTGGACGGCGACCGACCGGTCCGGGAGATCATGGAACGGGACCCGGTCACGGTCACCCCCGATACGGAGACGCTGGAGGCGATCCGCATCATGCGGGATGCCAAGGTGTCCTGCCTTCCGGTCGTGAAGGAGGGGCGGTTGGTGGGGATCGTCAGCGAGCGGGATTTCATGCCCATCGCGTACCAACTTCTCGAAGACCGGCTGGGCAGGGAGTCCTAGGGGCCGTGGCTGCGAATACCGATACGCTGGACAGGGTTCTGGGACGTTTCGGACCCCGGGGCGGTGCCCCCACCCTGGTGGTGGTGTCGGGCCTGCACGGGAACGAGCCTGCAGGGGTCCGGGCGGCACAGCGGGTCCGGGAGACACTCGCCCGCTCCGCCACGGAACTCCAGGGAGAGTTGATTCTCCTCCTGGGGAACGTCTCGGCCCTCCAGGATGGACGGCGCTACGTGGAGCGGGATCTCAACCGTGCGTGGACCGCCGGGCAGATCGACCGTCTCCTTCACACCGGTGGGACCGGGGTGGAGGACAGGGAACAGCGGGACCTGCTGGCCGCGCTCGAGTCGATCCTGTCGGAGGCCAGAGGGGAGGTCTTCCTGCTGGATCTCCACACCACCTCCGCCGACGGCGCGGCCTTCAGCACCGTCGGTGACACGTTGCGGAACCGGGAGCTGGCCCTCGCCCTGCCCGTCCCCCTGGTGCTGGGACTGGAGGAGCTGGTGGAGGGGACGCTCCACGACTACATGGGGGCCCGTGGCGCCATCACCGTGGCCTTCGAGTCGGGGCAGCACGGAGAGCCTCGTGCGGTGGACCGGGCGGAGGCGGCCATCTGGATCATGCTCGCGGCCACCGGCGTCGCCCGGCGGGAGACGCTGCCGGCGTACGGGGATGCGGTGGAGCTGCTGTCGGGGGACAGCGAAGGCCTCCCCCGGGCCGTGGAGATGCGATACCGGCATCCGGTGGCTCCCGAGGACGAGTTCCGGATGAAGGCCGGATACCGGAGAAACGGCCCGGATCCTCATGCCGCTGTATCAGGCCCAGGGGAACGATGGGTTCTTCGTCGTCCGGGAGTTCCGGCCGATCTGGCTCTGGATCTCCGCCGCTGCCCGCCGTATGGGGCTCGACCGGTGGGTGCACTGGCTGCCGGGCATCCGGCGTCACCCCACCGAGCCCGACTCGCTGATCGTGAATCGACGCGTGGCCCGCTGGTACGCCCTTCAGATCCTGCACCTGCTGGGCTTCCGCAGAGAGGTGGAGGTGGGTCGGACCCTGGTGGTGCAACGGCGCGTTCGGGGCTGACGTGTGCGGTCGCTACACGCTGGCGATCCCGCTGGGGGAGCTGGTGGAGGTCTTCGAGGTCGGTCGGGTCGCCATGGAGAACTGGCCTCCCCGGTACAACATCGCGCCCACGCAGACGGCTCCCGTGATCGTGGCGGACGGCGAAGGGATGCGTCGACTGGGCCTCATGCGATGGGGTCTGGTGCCGTTCTGGGCCGATGACCTCTCCATCGGAAATCGACTCATCAATGCCCGCTCGGAGACGGCCGAGACCAAACCCGCGTTCCGGCAGGCCTGGAAGCGCCGGCGTTGCGTCGTGCCCGCCGACGGTTTCTACGAATGGCGCCGGCCCGAGGACGGCTCCGAGAAGGGTCCCCGAACACCGTTCTGGATCCACCGCGCCGACGGTCGGCCCCTGGCCATGGCGGGTCTATGGGAGCGGTGGGAGGATCCGGAAGAGGGAGAGGATCTCCATACCTTCACCCTCCTCACCCGCCCCGCCACACCCTGGATGAAGCCTCTCCATCATCGCATGCCCGTCCTTCTCCCCGACGGGGAGGTACAGCACTGGCTCACCTTCCAGGGCGGCTTGCCCGACGCCGCCGGTCCGGAGTTGGACGCCCATGAGGTGTCCCGCATGGTCAATTCCCCCGCCAACGACGCGCCGGCCTGCATCGAGCCGGTGGAGGGAGGGGACGTCGTGCCACCGGAGGGAACGCGGGACGTCTCGGAGCGCTGACCCCTGCCCGGAGGGGCGTCGTCGATCCGGGGTGGTCAGTTCGCCGGCACGGTGCGGTCTTGCGCCCACCTCCGCAGGCTCTCGATCCGTTCCCGCATGACCACCGCGAGAGGCCGGGTCCGGGCGATCTCCCGGTGGAGGTGCTCCGCCGTGACGGACCCCCCTTCGGCGAAGGCGGCATACCGGGCTGCAACCACCGCCTGCTCGAGCTCCGAGCCGCTGAACTCCCGACTCTCCTCCGCCAACGCATCGACGGGAAAGGCAGCGGCATCCATCTCCCGGAGCGCCAGATGGATGCGGAGGATCCGAGCCCGGGTCGCCGTGTCGGGGAGATCCACGAAGAAGATCTCGTCGAAGCGCCCCTTGCGGAGGAACTCGGGGGGGAGGCGGTGGACGTCGTTGGCGGTGGCCATCACGAACACGTCGGCGGAGCGCTCCTGCATCCACGAGAGGAAGCTCCCCAGCACCCGCTGGGATACGCCTCCGTCCTCGGAGCCGCCGCTGGCGAAGGCCTTCTCCAGTTCGTCGATCCAGAGGACCACGGGAGCCATCCGCTCGGCGGTCGTGACCGCCCGCTTGAAGTTCTTCTCCGTCTCGCCGATGTACTTGTTGTACAACGTCGACGGGTCGAAGCGGAGCAGGGGGAGTCCCCACTCGGCGGATACGGCCTTGGCCGCAAGGCTCTTCCCGCACCCCGGCACCCCCAGGAGGAGCACCCCCCGGGGGAAGGGCAGCTCCATCTCCCTGGCCTTCCCCGGGCGGGTCACGACGGCGGTGCGGGCCGAGAGCCACCGCTTGAATCCCTCCATGTCCGCCACGGCGTCCAGGTCGGTCTCGACGGGGTGGTATTCCAGGAGCCCATCCTGCTCCACCACCCGGCGCTTGGCGGCCAGCACGTGTTCGATGGCGTCCAACGTCAGGGCCCGGTCTTCCACGATGGCCTTGGTGAGGGTCTTCTCGGCCTCCAGGAGGGTGAACCCCTGGAGGTGACTCAGGAGGCGGTCCACCTCCTCCCGGCTCAGCAGGACCTCCACGTGGCCCCGTGCCGAGAGGTCCCGGAGGATGCGACCCAGCAGATGTCGGAATTCCCCGGTGTCGGGCCCAGGGAGGGTCAGGTGGGCTGCGTGTCCCGCCAGTTCCCCGGACAGGCTCAGGCCCCCGCCCGTGAGAACCACCGCCCCCACCGGATCCTCCATGGCGCCGGCGGCGTCCTGGAGCAGTGCTCGGGAAAGGGGGGGCTCCAGCTCCGGCCCCGAGACCCCCTGGAGATGGTAGAGGCCGTCCGAACGGGCCTGGATCACGTGGTCCAGGGCCCTGTGGAGCTCCCGTGTACCGTAGACCGGGTCCTTCAGGCCGAATCTCCTGAGCCCCCGGGTGCGGGTCCAGGTGAAGAAGGGCACGGCCAGGCGGTCCGCGAGATGATGGAGGAGAGCCATGGCCCGCTCCTCCTCGTCCGTAGCCAGGTGGATGAGGCCGTAGCGGGACCGGATCAGAAGCTCCAGGTCCCTCAAGCCGTCGCGGGCCGGAGCCGTCACGGTCCTCCGGAACCGGGCGGGTCCCACGGTCCACCGGAACCGGCCGAGTCCCCCGTCCGGAGGGACGGGCGGGAGACCCTCATGCGCCACCCTGATCGGTGGTCGCCCGAGCCCGACTCGTCCGGCCGCGATCCTCCAGCGTCAGGACCCGTCCCGGAAGCGCCTGGGTCAACCGGCCGTCCCGAACCACCGCCTCGCCACCCACCCACACCCCCTCGATTCCACGGGGGTAGCGATGGGGCTCGAAGAAGGTGGCTTCGTCCGCCAGCTCCTCCAGATCCAGCACCACGAGATCCGCGTGGAATCCCTCCCGGACCATCCCCCGGTCCCGGAGGCCCATGAGGAGCGCCGGCAGCGACGTCATGGACCGGATGGCCGCCTCCACGCCCAGCACGCCTCGATCCCGGGCGTATCGTGCGATCTTCCGCGGGAAGGTGCCGTAGTAGCGGGGATGCACGGACCCGTCGTCGTCGGGGTGGGCCAGGCCCCCGTCGGACGCGGTGGCGACCCAGGGGCGGGCGGCGTAGGCCTCCACGTCCACCTCCGACATGGAGAAACCCCGCATCCGCCCGCCGCCTCGCCGGTCCCGGTCCCCTCTGAACTGGAGCTCGTTGGCGGCCTGGACGGGGTCCACATCCCACCGGTTCGCCACCTCCTGCAGGTTCAGCCCCACCAGGGAGGTGTCGGGGTACTCGAAGACCACCACCCGGTCCGCTCCGCCCCGCCGCCGGATCTCGTGGGCGATGTCGGTCCGGATCGCCGCCGCCGTCTCCGGGTCCCGCAGCCTCTCCTCCAGGACGTCGGCGGGGGGACGTGCCTCATCGGGCGAGGAGGCCGACTCGTCCTGGAGCGCCCAGCGTGGCAGGAGCACCGTGCTGCCGTCCGAACCGCTGGTAGCGTACGGGTACTGGTCCGCCCACACGCGGACGCCTTCGGCTCGAGCCCGCTCGATGAGCTGGATGGCGGTGTGGCTGGTCCCCCAGTAGTGAGCCCCCTTCGCCTTGATGTGCGACGCCACGACCCGGGCGCCGGAGCGGCGGCCGATCTCGATGGTCTCCATCACGGCGTCCACCAGGGTGGGGGCTCCCGGCGGGTCCTGGCTGGGCCAGAACCACATGGGGTCAGCGCCCTCGCTCCGCTCGTGGCTGATGTAGACGGCGTCCACGGGGGTGAGTTCCTCCGCGAGAGCCGCCACCTCGTCCAGGTCGCTCCAGCGGCCAGGGACGTACTCGAGGCCCGCCGACAGTCCCACCGCTCCCTCCGCCAGGGCCTGCCGGACGAGGGCCCGCATCTCCTCCACCTCGCCGGGTGTGGCGGTACGCCGGTGGTCGTCCCCCAGGACCTGACGCCGGACCTCGCCATGTCCCACCATGAGCATCACGTTGGCACCGATCCCCTGGCGATCCAGGACGGCCCGCTGGTCTCGGATGGGCCAGGGCGAGCGGCCGTCGTGGTTCACCACCACCGTGGTGACCCCCTGGGCCACGATGTTGGGCATGGACTTCCGGCGGATCTCGTCCGTGCGGATCGTGGCGCCGCCGACCCGGGCGTTCCCGTCGTCGGCGTGGGAGTGGATATCGATGAAGCCCGGCGCCACGAGCTTCCCGGCGGCGTCCACAACCCGGTCCGCCGAGGCGTCAGGGAGGGGGCGCACCGCCACGATCCGTCCATCCCGAACGCCTACGTCGGCCTGGAACCAGGGGTTGCCCGAGCCGTCCACGACACGCCCGTTGCGGATCAACAGATCGAAGTGTTCTCCCCCGGCATCCTGGGCCGCCAGCGGTGCCGCGGCGACCAGGAGAAGGGATGCTACACGGGCGAGGATGGTCCGGGGAGAGGGGGACATGGATCCCTGGGGGGGTTGGAGGATGGATCCACGACGGTATCTTCGGATCGCCGGAGCGGGCAAGGCGGGCCATGCCCCTCCGCTCTCGCACCGGAACCGGGGGGCGTGCCGCCGCCTGGGCGGGGCAGGCTCCCCTCGACGTCGTCGCCTTGGATCCCTTCTCATCCCCACCGTCTCCCGAGTGTTCGGAGTTGGCATCCGAACTCCGGGAACTCCTGCGCACGGCCACCGGCGATACCATCGGGCCGGCGTTGCGGGCCGCCAGGGAGCGCGTCTCGGCGGCGCCGGCGGAGGTCCAGGAGGAGGTGGGGGAGCTCCTCCACGCCCTGGAGCGGTTGGAACGCTGGTTGCGGGACTACTGACCGGAGCACCGCGCCTCGACGTTCCTCCCGGCTACGGGCATATTGTCCACGCGCCCCCCAGTCCCCGCTCCTTCAAACTGCGCGCTCATGTCTCGCCCCGTGCTCCCCGAGGACCAGGTCGACCCCGACGGCTCCGGACTCTCCATCGTGCTGATCGTGATGGACGGTCTGGGCGGGCTGCCGGATTCCCGCTCAGGCCGAACCGAGCTGGAGACGGCCACCACGCCCCATCTCGACGCTCTGGCGGCCCGGGCCTCCCTGGGGATGCTGGAGCCGGTGGCCCCGGGGATCACGCCGGGCAGTGGACCGGGGCACCTCTCCCTCTTCGGATACGACCCCCGGGAATACGTGATCGGCCGTGGGGCCCTCAGCGCCCTGGGTGTGGGGATGGAGCTGAAGCCGGGGGACGTGGCGGCACGGCTCAACCTGGCCTCCTTCGACGATCAGGGACGGGTCGTGGACCGCCGGGCCGGGCGCCCCACGGACGCCGAGGGCCGCCGGATCGTGGAGCGTCTCCGGGACGAGCTGGTGATGCCCGACGACATCCAGCTGGACCTGGTCCACGAGAAGGAGCACCGGGTGGTGCTCCGGTTGCGGGGAACGGGCCTCGACGATGCCCTCACGGACACCGATCCCCTGGTGGAAGGCGTGGAGGCTCTCCGCTGCGAGGCCACCGATTCCGGCTCGGAGCGCACCGCCGAGGTCGTGCGGGACTTTCTGGAGCAGTCGAGGCGCATCCTCTCCGACGAGGAGGCGGCGAACGGCTTCCTCGCCCGCGGTTTCGCCTCCTTCCGGCACATCCCCACGCAGCGTGAGCGCTTCGGGCTCCGGGGCGTGGCCGTGGCGAAGTACCCCATGTACCGCGGCGTCGCCCGCATGGTGGGGATGGAGGTCGGGCCGGTGCCCGATACCACCGCCGGGACGCTGGACGCCCTGGAGGAGGTCTGGGGCGGGTACGACCTCTACTTCGTGCACTTCAAGGATACCGATACCCGGGGCCATGACGGCGACTTCGCCGGGAAGGTGGCGGCCATCGAGGAGGTGGATGCGCTGCTCCCTCGCATCACCGCCCTCGACCCCGGGGTGATCATCGTCACCGGGGACCACTCCACCCCCACCCAGCTCAAGGAGCACTCCTGGCACCCGGTGCCGACCCTCCTGGCCTCACCCTGGTGTCGCCCCACCGCCACCCGCTTCGGCGAGGACCGTTGCCGAGGGGGCGACCTGGGCCTCTTCCACGGCACCGCCCTCATTCCCCACGCCCTGGCTCACGCCGGACGGCTGGTCAAGTTCGGGGCATGAGTGGGACGACGGGGTCCGGGAACGGAGGCGACGGACCTTCCGGTGAGGGCCTCCCGGCAGAAGTCCCGGGGGGTCGCGGCGATGCGCCGGAGCCGGTGGGTCCCCTGGAGCCGCTTCTCGCGCGAGCCCAGGAGCTCGGCGAGGAGGGAGACTACGCCGGCATGGCGGAGCACCTGCGGGACGCCCTCGAGGATCATCCCGGCGAGCCCGCCCTCCTCTGCTTTCTCGGGGTCGCGGAGCGGGAGCTGGGGCTCGAGGGTGTCGCCTACGAGCGATTCCGCCAGGCGCTGGCTCAGGACCCGGAGGACCCCTTCATCCTGGCCACCGCCGGCAACGCCCTGGCGGCCTTCGACGACCCCGACGCGGAGGTGGCGCTGCGGGCCGCTGCGGTGATGGCGCCGGAGCTCCCGCTGGCCCGATGGCTGTACGGCGCATTCCTGGCCCGGGAGGGGTTTCTGGAACAGGCCCGAGAAGAGCTGGACGCCGCCTGCCAGCTCGCCCCGGACGACGCGGTCGTAGCCTACGAGTCCGGGGTCGCGTGGGCCCTCGCGGGTGAACGGGATCGGGCGGTGGAGGAGCTGGCCCGAGCGGTGGAGCTGGCTCCCGACGACGGGTGGGCCCGCATCGTCCTGGGCCTGCTGCTCGTGGACGCGGTCCGGTTCGACGAAGCCCTGGTGGAGCTGGACCGTGGAGCCCGGGATCGGGACGATGACGTGGAGGGACAGCTCGCGGCTGCCCTGGCCCACGGCGCCGAGGGGGACGAAGACCGGGCGCTGGAGTTCCTTGAACGGGCCCGTATGCGGGCACAAGGCACCGATGCCCTGGCCGCCGCCGAGGTGGAGGAGCACCTCGACGCCGGTCCCCGAGCCGCACGACGCTTCCTCCGGGAGATGCTGGGGCCCTCCCTCCTGCGGGAGCGGCTTCAGGCCCGGCCGTGATCCTCGAACGTCTGCCGGACCTGTGAGCCGGACAACCCCAAGGAGATGAGTTCCGTGGCCCAGATCGAGTTCGACCTTCATCGACGTACTCTGGACAACGGCCTCCGGGTGGTGGTGGCCCCCGACCGCACCCGTCCCGTGGTGTCCGTGAATCTGTGGTACGGCGTGGGCTCCAGGAACGAGCGCCGGGGCCGAACTGGCTTCGCCCATCTCTTCGAACACATGATGTTCCAGGGGTCGGCCCACGTCCCCAAGAACCGGCACTTCGAGCTGGTGGAGCGAGCCGGCGGTTCGTTGAACGCCTCCACCTCCTTCGACCGCACGAACTACTTCGAGACGCTTCCGTCCCACCACCTGGACCTGGCTCTGTGGCTGGAGTCCGATCGCATGGGCTGGATGGTGGAGGCCATGACCCAGGAGAAGCTGGACAACCAACGGGACGTGGTGAAGAACGAGAAGCTGGAGCGCTACGACAACCAGCCCTACGGCGACTGGCTGGAGCGGATGCAGAAGCTGGTATGGCCCGAGGGTCACCCCTACCGGCACACCATCATCGGTTCCATGGAGGACCTGGACGCCTCCGACCTGGATGACGTGGCCTCCTTCTTCCAGACCTACTACGTCCCGAACAACGCCGTTCTCACCGTGGCGGGGGACGTGGAGCCGGAGCGAGCCTTCGCCCGGGTCGCGGCCTGGTTCGGGGACATCCCCGCCGGGGAGCCGATTCCGCCCATCCCCGGGAATACGGAGGTGAGCCTTCCCATGGAGGCGGGGGTGGTGGAGGTGGTGGAGGCCGACGTACCCCTGCCGCGGGTCATGCTTGGCTTCCGGATCCCTCCCTACACCGACGAACGATTCCCGGCGCTGGACGTGGCCTCGTCGGTCCTGTCCGGGGGACGCGCTTCCCGCCTGTACCGGAACCTGGTCCGCACCGGCGTGGCCCGAGACGCCTTCGCCTATGCCTTCCCCCTGGTCACCGGCGCCTCCTTCTTTCTCGTCGGAGCGACGGGATTCCCGGGCTCGGACCCGGAGGAGCTGGCGGATGCGTTGCGCCGACAGCTCCAGGAGCTGGAGACGGCGGACGCGTCGGAGGTGGCCCGGGGCCTCATCCTGGAGGAGGCCCGTCTGGTCCGATCCCTGGAGCATCTTCGGGAGAGGGCGGACCGGATCAGCATGAATACCATGCTCTTCGACCGGCCCGAACGCGTCACCGAGGAGTTGGAGATCCTCCGGGGTGTCGACGCCGGGGACGTCCGGGACGCGGCCGCCATCTGGCTCGCACACGATCGACACGCCACCGTCGCCTACCACCCCCGGGAGTCGTCATGACTCTGGACCGAAGCGTCCCCCCGGTGCCCGGCCCCCTGCGGGACTTCGACTTCCCACCCGTGACGCGCCACGCCCTGGAGACGGGCCTTCCGGTGGAGCTGGTCCCGCTTCCCCACCTGCCTGTGGCCACGGCGGTGCTGGTGCTTCCCGCGGGGGAGGCCGTTCTCGCACCGGATCGGGCGGGCCATGCGGTGCTGGCCGGCGATGCCCTGGAAGGCGGTACCGAGGTCCGGAGCGGTGTGGAGCTGGCGGAGGCGTTGGAGGACGTAGGTGCCGATCTGGACGTGACCACGGGGTGGAACGCCACCGTCGTCTCCCTGTCGTGCCTGGCGGACCGCTTCCAGGAGGGGCTGGCGCTCCTGGGGGAGATGGTGTTGCGGCCCGCCTTCCCGGAGCGGGAGGTGGATCGCATGCGGGAGCAGCAGCTGGCCCGGATCCGCCAGCGGGAGATGGACCCGGGGGCCCTGGCGTCGGACCATTCGGTTCGTTTCATCTACGCCGATGGTGAACCCTACGGTCGCAATCTCCTGGGCAGCCCGGCGTCCGTGGGGGAGGTCACGCCGGAGGGTCTCCGGGGTCTTGCCGAGGCCCTCTACCGTCCGCGGGGATCGGGACTGGTGGTGGCGGGCGACGTGGACCCGGGCGAGGTCCTGGACACGGTGCGCCAGGTCTTCGGGAGGTGGACGGGCTCTCCGCCGCCCCGGGTCGATCCGGCGGGCGCCCCACGGAGCCGGGAGCGGAGAATCCAGGTGGTGGATCGTCCCGGCGCCGTCCAGTCGGAGCTTCGCATCGGGCATCCCGGTGCGCCCCGCAGCGTTCCCGACTACCAGGCCCTGGTGGTGGCCAACGCCGTCCTCGGCGGCGTCTTCTCGTCCCGCCTGAACCTGAACCTCCGGGAGGAGCACGGCTTCACCTACGGGGTTCGGGCCCGCTTCGCCTTCCGACGGGGCCCCGGCCCCTTCATCATCGGGACGGCGGTGGACACCGGGGTGACGGCGGCGGCGGTTCGGGAGGCGGTGGCCGAGGCGGAGCGCTACGTGGCGGAGGGCCCCACCGACGAGGAGGTGGCGTCGGCCCGGGACTATCTGGCCGGGGTCTTTCCCCTTCAGCTCGAGAGCACCGGACAGGTGGCGAGCCGGGTGGCGGAGCTCCTGATCTACGACCTGCCACGGGACACCTGGGCCACCCACCGGGAGCGAATCCGGGCTGTGGACCGGGCCGCGGCCCTTGCCGCAGCCCGCACCTACATCCGGCCGTCGGAGTTTCGCATCACCGTGGTGGGCGACGCCGACGCCGTGGTTCCCGAACTCGAGGCGCTGGGGCTGGGGGAGGTGGATCGGGTGGCGGCTGGAGCGGGCGCGTGACCGGGTCCGCCCCGGACGACGGACCGGGCCGCCTGGCACGACGACCCGTCCACTCCGGGAGGATCGTGGATCTCAGCGTCGACACGGTCCGATTCCCCGACGGCTCGGTCGGTGAGCTCGAGTTCATCCGGCATCGGGGCGCCTCGGCCGTCCTCCCCTTCCTGGGCCCTCCAGATACCGAGGATCCGGAGGTGATCCTGGTACGGCAGTACCGGTATGCCACCGGCGGCTTCATCTACGAGGTGCCGGCGGGGATGCCCGACCGGACCGGGGAGCCCTGGGAGGACTGTGCCCGCCGGGAGCTGGAGGAGGAGACCGGGATGCGGGCCGGGGACCTCCGGAGGCTCACTCGGATCTACACGACCCCCGGCTTCACCGACGAGGTCATTCACCTCTACATGGCGTGGAATCTGGAAGAGGGGACGGTGGAGCTGGACGACGACGAGTTCGTCGAGGTGGTGAGGGTCCCCTTCTCCCAGGCCGTCGAATGGGTCCGGGACGGCACGATCGAGGACTGCAAGAGCATCGCCACCATCCTCTACGCCGCGCACTTCGTCAGGGGGCGGCCCCAGGAGTCCGATTCGGCGCACCCTGGCGGCTGAGGGGTCCACCCCCGTACGCTGCCGCATGGCAGGTGCCGTCCAGGCAGGGATGACAGAAGGGCAGATGCAACGAACCGGTCGTCCGAAACGTCCCACCTATGCGTCACTTCCAGGGGACAATCGCCGGTGAGGCCCGCAGAATCAGGACGATCCGGCGGGATCTCATCCTGGCACGGATGGTGCATTCGATGACTCTCGCGGTCCCGGAATGACCGGGCCCCGATCTCGACGACGCGGTGGAGGCGATCATGGCCGGGAACTCGGTACGAGCGAAGAAGGACGACAAGGCCCTTTCCATGGGAGAAGCGGTCCTCCGGCGGCGTACCCTCAAGGACCTGACCGACAGCCAGGTGGTGCAGGCCTTCCTGGACGGGGAGGAGCGGGCCTTCGGTGAATTGGTTCGCCGGTACGACAACCGGCTCGTGAACTTCGTCTACCGGACGGTGGGGGATCGGGAGCGTGCGCAGGACCTGGTCCAGGAGACCTTCGTACGGGTGTATCGTCACCTGCATCGATTCGACCAGTCGAAGAAGTTCTCCACCTGGATCTACACCATCGCCAGCAACCTGGCCAAGAACGAGCTTCGCAACCGGTCCCGGAATCCCCTCGTCCTCTTCCAGACCCTGAAGCAGAACTGGGACGCGGATCACCGCCCCCTCGAATGGGAGGACACCCAGTTCAAGCCCGACGACCTGTTCCGCAAGCGGTTCCTGCGGGAGAAGGTCGAGGCGGCCGTGGACCAGCTGCCGGAGCACCACCGCATGGTGTTCGTGCTTCGGGAGCTCCAGGGGAAGACCTACGAGGAGATCGCCGAGATCACCGGCTGCAATCTCGGGACGGTGAAGAGCCGGCTCAATCGAGCTCGAAACAACTTCGCCCAGATCATCGCTCCCATGGTGGACTGAGCAGCACCCGAGGCGAGCGAGCATGGGCGTGGAGTGGGCCGGGCGGCTCCGGCCCCACTCCCACGGCCCGCCGAAAGGCGGGTGGGAGTCCGCTCCCGGGGCCCCGACGGGTTTCGACCCTCGGGGTCTTCGTGTATCGGGCAGGGATCGGCCACCGCCGAGGGGAGACTGGAACCCCTGCTCCGGCGGTCCAGTATCAAATCGTGCGACTCCTGCTTCAGCTCTGATCACCGCGGCTCTCCGATCATGACCTGTTCCGACTTCATCCAGGGCTTTTCCGACTACGTCGACGGCGTGGGCGATCCCGAACAGCTCGAGGCGGCCTGCTCTCACGTGGAGCGGTGTGCGTCGTGCCGCGGGTACGAGGAGACCTACCGCCGGGGGGTCCAACTTCTCAGGAGCTTCTCCGACCTCACGGTTCGGGACGGTTTCGAGCCGGAGCTGGACCGTCGCATCCGTGAGGAGACGGCGATGGCCCTGGAGTCGCTGGGTCGCCGGTCCGTGTCGTCGGGCTCGTCCATGACGATGCTGGTGGGGATGGCTCTCATCCTCGTGGGAGCCGCCTGGTCGCCCCTCCTCTTCTCCCGGGTGGTGCAGGTGGAGCTGTCGCCCATCCAGGCAGCGGCCCCCCGGGCACGTGCCCCCATGGTGGGCTCCGGGGGGATCACGCTCCTGCCGGAGCGCCGAATGCGCCCCCGGGGTGAGCTGGTGGGGCTCGACCTCTGGGACGAGCCCTCGAGCCTGCTCCGGCAGTACGCGCCGGTGCTCCGGGGGTATCCCGCCGGTGGCGTGCGGCTGGGCCTGGACTGACCCGACGGTGACGGACCCCGCGGCGGCGCTGCTGGGGAGGGGCGGCAAGGGCGGTGTCTTCTATCTCCACGGCGCCGACGAATTCCAGAAGTTGCAGGCGGTGACGGCGCTGGTGAACGCCCACCTGGATCCCGCCACCGCCGACTTCAACCTGGACCGGCTCCGGGGTCGGGAGCTGGACCTGGAGCAGCTCGCTTCGATCCTGAACACGCCCCCCATGATGGCGGAATGGCGGGTGGTGGTGGTCTCGGAGACCGAGGGCCTCGCGGCCTCGTCCCAGAGGTCGAGCCCCACCAGCTCGCCCCGGGGGCGCACTCGGCGCTCCGGCAGGAGCGTGATCCCCCCGGAGCCCACCATGGGGGCACGTGCCCGGGGGGCCGTGGCCCAGGCCGTGGGGGTCGATCTCGGCATCCTGAACCAGGAGCTGGAGAAGCTGTCCGGGTACGTGGAGGCGGGCCGGCCCATCACCCGCGCCGACGTGGAGGCCGCCGGCACCTCCCTCCCCAGCCAGGATCGGTGGGGCTGGATCGGCCTCGTGGGCGCCCGTCGCTTCAAGGAGGCTCTGGACTCTCTCCGGATCCTCATGAGCCAGGGCGAGAGCGGCGTGGGCCTCACCATCTCCCTGGCGACACACATGCTCCGGCTGGCGGTTCTGGTGGACCGGGGCAGAGGGGCGCTGGAGGAGGCGCTTCCGGGACACCAGCGCTGGCTCGCCGGCAAGCTCATGGCCGAGACCCGGGGCTGGTCCCTTCCCGAGCTGGTGGACGCGGTGGACGGTCTACGGGTACTGGACCGGCAACTCAAGTCCTCGGGAGCCTCCGACGAGGCGCTCCTGCAGACCGGGCTTCTGGAGCGGATGGCATGGCGCCCCCGGTGAGGTGGGTCTCCGGGTGCGGCCGCCGGGTGCTCGGGGGGCGCGCCCCGGGTGGAGTCCGGGGCCGTGTCCGGATCCGGCGCGGGG
>JARRPL010000092.1:0-13506 GCA_037382905.1 Gemmatimonadota bacterium
CAGGGCCCGGGCCTTCCCCACGGCCGCGAGACTCGCGAAGCCTCCCGACCCCAGGGCGTCGTCGAACCGCACCACCGCGTCCGTCAACAGCTGGTTGGTGGTGGTGGGCTCGCCGTACACGAATTCCCCGTTCTCATCCACGGTGGAGATGGGTACGCCGCTGCAGTAGCCCTCGGCCAGCGTCACGTACGTGTAGCCCTCCAGGGACTTGAGGCGCCCGTAGCTGGGATCGCTCGTCCCCAGAGCCGCCTCCACCTGTACCGCGGCGTCCCTGAGAGCGCGCCGGGCCTGCTGGAGGTTGATGTACGCCCCGTCGGACGTGTTTCCGTTCTGGGCGGTGAACTGCTCCCGCCGGTCGGTGGCGATCCGGGTCGTGAAGGAGCCCGAGGCGAAGAGCTCGTCGCTCATCACGCCCGAGACGGAGACGTATGCGTCCCCGCCGGCACCGGAGTAGGCGATGGTGAACTCACCGATCGCACCCGCCACCACGATGTCGATCAGTTCCGGGTCCTCCAGGGTCCCGGGGTTGACGGTATCAGGGTCCTCGACCTCGAGGAGCTCGTCGGTATCACACCCGGCCAGGAGAACGGCGGACGCCAGCAAGAGCGTCCCCGCCGTGCGGCCGAGGCGCGAAGATCTAGATGTCATCTTCATGTCGACCTCAGAAGTTGTAGTCGAGCCGGATCATGAAATACCGGACCGGGGGCTGGGTGTTGAACTCGCTCTGGCTGAAGTTCGCGTTTCCGCCACCCTCCACCGTCTCGGGATCGAGCCCGCTGTAGTCGGTGAGGAGACCCAGATTCCGCCCGGCAACCGTCAGGCGCAGCCCCTCGAGGGCGCTGACCCGGTTGCTGAAGGCCCGGGGCATGTCGAAGGTCACCGACAGCTCCCGCCAACGCCAGAAGTCCGCCCTCTCGACGTAGAGGTAGGCCGAGTTCGACCCGGTGGCACCACCGAAGCGGTCGGCGATGTATGCCGCCTGCTCCCGCAGCGAGGCCGTGGGATCACCCACCGCTGCACAGCCACGGGTGGTCCGACGTCCGCAACGGAAAGCCTCGGAGTCGTTCCCCGTGTAGTGCCCGCCGCGACCCTCCACGAGGGTGGACACGGTGATGAAGTTGAAGAGGCGGATGTCCGCGAAGAGCGAACGCTGCCAGGTGGGAATCGCCGGACCGATGAACTCGGCCTCGTCGGCCACCGTCACCTCGCTGAGGTCCAGGAGGCCGTTGCCGTCGGCGTCGTCCCACGTGACGGGCTGCTGCCAGAATCCACCGGCGGTGTAGCCCTCGGCATGCCGCTGAAGACCCCGGTTGAAGATGATGTCCTCGATGCCCTCACCGAGGTCGTCGATCCTGTTCTTGATGGTCGTGTTGTTGAAGCCCACGTTGACCCCGAAGTTCTCCGCCTGGACGACGTCGAACCGGAGAGAAAGCTCCGTACCGCTGTTGGAGATGCTCCCCAGGTTCTGGAAGACCGACGTGGTCAGCCCCAGCGAGGCCGGGAGATTCCGGGAGATGAGGGCGTCCTCGGACTTCCGGTCGAAGTAGGTGAATTCGGCGGAGAGCCGGTTGTTGAAGAACCCGGCGTCGAACCCGACCTCCCACTCCGTGGTGGTCTCCTGCTTGAGCTGCTCGTTCCCCGTCACGCTGAGCGCGACACCCGCCGCGTCGCCGCCATCCAACGCCACCGTGGTGGGGGCGTAGAGGGTCACGGCGTCACGGAATCCGGGGCGAAGACCCGACTGACCCCAGGCGCCGCGAACCCGCAGCGTGGAGAGGAGGTTGCCGGAGGGCATGAAGCTCTCGTCGCTGATCACCCACGACAGGTTGGCCGAGGGGAAGTACTGGAATCCGAGGTTGGTTCCGAAGGTGGACGTGTTGTCCCCCCGGATGGAGAATCCGGCGAAGATCCGGTCCCGCCAGCCGAACTCCTGCTGGGCGTAGATCCCCAGGGTCTTCACCTGGAAGAAGTCCTCGTCCACGGAGAAGAGGTCACTCGTGGTACCACAGGAGAAGGTCCCCGGCACCAGGTAGGCGCCGTAGCAGTAGGTGTTCCGGTTGTTCTCCTCGGTGTACTGCGTTCCCGCCGTGGTCGTGGAGACCAGGTCGTCGGTGAGGGCGAAGGTCCCGACGGCGCTCAGGATTCCGGTGTAGTTGGTCCGGGTGCTCCGCTGGGACTCCCGGAACCCGGCAGCCCAGGACACGGCAATGGGCAGCACGTCCCGCTGCACGGTGTCGTTGTCGTGGAGCGAGGTGAAGTCCAGTCCACCGTTGGCGTTGATGCTCAGCCAGTTGGTGGGCCGCCACCGCAGGTTGGCCGCCGTGGTGAAGCGGTCCGTCTCCTGGTTGGTGATGAAGTTCGAGAGCTGGTTGAGGTTGAATCCGAAGCCATAGTTGTCCGGATTCGGCCCTTCGATCTCCGGATCTTCGGGGATGTAGTAGGGCTCTCCGATCAGCCCGTTGATGATGGGGCTGAAGATGGAGTTGTCGTTGGAGTTCAGCCCCAGGTCACCGTCGGTGTAGCCCACGGAGATGCCCAGGTCCAGGGACTCGGCCAGGGCCGCGTCCAGGTTGGCCCGCAGGTTCAGCTTCTCCTGCGTGTTGTAGTACACGACACCCTGCTCGTCCTCGTACTGGCCCGAGACGAAGAAGCGGAGGCTCTCGTTCCCGCCTCGCACCGAGGCGCCGAACCGGTTCCGGTTCCCCTCGGAGAACATCCGGGTCCGGGGATCCAGGAGCGTGTTGAAGTACAGCGTCTCGTCCTGGTTACAGGCGTTGAGGGCGGCGTTGATGTTGGAGCAGTACGAGTACCCCGCCGTGTTGAAGAAGCCGTCCTCCGTGAAGAGCGGCTGGGTCGCATCGTCGATCTGATACGCCGCGTACACGCCCGGGTAGTCGGTCACGTCGTTCTGGACGCCCGTCTCGGCGAAGAACTGCCACTGGGTGGCGCCGGGAGCGCCCCGCTTGGTGGTGATCAGGATCACCCCGTTGGCCGCCGCGGTGCCGTAGGTGGCCGAGGCCGCCGGGCCCTTGATGATCTCGATGTTGGCGATGTCGTTCGGGTTGAGGTCGTTCAGCCGGCTGGGCTCCTGCCCGCCGACCCCGAAGCCGCCGAAGCTGCTGTTGACCTGGACCCCGTCCACGAAGACCAGCGGCTCGTTCGACAGGGAGATGGAGTTGGTCCCCCGGATCCGGATCCGCTGGGACGTCCCGGTGGCGCCGTTGACGTCCTGGAGGATCACACCCTCGGTGCGCCCGCTCAGGACGTCCGCAACGCTGGTGATGGGGGCCGGATTCAGGTCCTCTGCCTCGATGGTGGCCACGTTGGTCCCGACCTCACGGAGCCGCTGCTCACGACCCGTGGCGGCGCTGACCACGATGGCGTCCAGGTTGACCGCCGACACGGAAAGCTGGAAGTCCGCCACCGCCGTCTGACCGGCGCTGACCGTGACGTCCTGGGAGATCTGGGCGTAGCCGATGGTGACGGCCCGGACCGTCTGGGTGCCGACCGGCACGTTGGTGATGAGGTACCGGCCGTTCTCGTTGGTGAGCGTACCGATGTTGGTGCCCTGAAGCACCATCTGTACACCGACCAGGGGTGCCGCATTCGCGGCGTCCACCACCTGACCGGTGATCGTGCCCGTCTGCTGGGCGGCGAGCCCGCTGGACAATGCCAGGGGGGCCGCCAGCGCCGCGACTGCGGCGAACCGACGAAGCAGGTTCATGCGTCCTCCTCGATGGAGTGATTGAGCGTGCTGCCTGGGTCCGATGAAGATCCCGTCCGGCTGCCTTGCGAGAGACAAGCTCACAGTGGAATTGTGACTCCCACGGCGATGCCAAGGGGCATCGCGGCGGTGAACCAGTGGGCCCGCTGCGGGGGAACCCCTGGACGTCCCAGGGTAACGAAGCTGTCGACGTCCTGGCTGGGCGTCGTCGCGCTGACCCTCATCCTCACCGCTTGTGGCGGCGGGCGGTCCGGCTCGACGGGAAACCCCGACGTGATCGGCCGGGAGGAGCTGGTGGAGTTCGAGCGTCTGACGGCCCTGGAGCTGGTGCAGCGGCGCCGGCCCCAGTGGTTGCGTCCCCGGGGTGTCGATTCGTTCTATTCGAGCAACGACGTGGTGGTGTACGTGGACCAGACCCGGGTCGGCGGCATCGATCAGCTGGACCGCCTCTCCTCCTCGCAGCTCGCCGAGATCCGGTTTCTCGACTCCCGGGAAGCCACCACGCGATTCGGATCAGGCCACGTGTCCGGCGCCATCATGGTGACCACCCTCAGGGGTCCGGGCTGAGCTGCGGACCACATCGAACGGAAGCCCCCCCTTCCCGGTGCGCGTCGGCCAAGGACGGGGGCCTGGCGTCGCACGGACTGGGATCAGCGTGCGCCGAGCCGGTTCCTGGCGCCGGGAAGCTCGTAGGCCAGGGTGCGCACGTATACGACCCCGTTGCCCGCCAGCAGGCCGTAGCGAGGCGTGCCCTCTCGGGAGGAGAGCACCTTCATGAAGGCGATGTGCTCCGCGGCGATGTTCCGCAGCACCCGGGCCGCCTCCAGCGTGGGAGCTCCGTCCACCACCACCAGGACGTCTCCGTCCCGGACCAGACTGTCGACGCCCCGATGGGTGATGCTCGGTGGATCCCCCTGGCGCTTCCACTGGATGGAGAGGTGGGTCCGGGCCCGTTCCAGCGCCTCCAGGGCGTCGTTCGCCCGACTCCGTTCGATCTGCTGCCGGGTGATCATGATCCCGCCGGGAATCATACTGTCGTCCGGGTCGTAACCCGTGGGCCGGGTGGCGCAGGCCGAGAGGACGAGCAGGGCGAGAAGCGCCCAGCCGGCCCATCCCCGCCGACCGAGAGATCCCGTGGGGCGAGCGGCGGTGGACTGATGAATCATGGAGTGCTCCCTGTAGAGGACGGGACGGGCTCTCGCCGAGCCAACCTGTCCTCCGATACGACGGGAACGCCAGGGCATTTCGCCCCGGCGGGGTCCGGCTCAGCGTGGACGGCGACGGACATCCTCCCTGCCCACCGGCATGGGAAGCTCGATCCAGACGTCGACGGGCTCCCCTTCCACCCGGGCAGGCTCGAACCGGAAGAGGGCCGCCGCCGCAAGGAGCTGACGGTCCAGGGACTGGTCGCCGGAGCCTCTGGAGACGCGGGTCTCCAGGACCCCGCCGCGCTCGCTGATGTGGATCCAGATCAAGGCCGTGCGGCCGGGCCAGCCCCGATTCGCCCCGTCCTCCGCAATCTGCTCCAGCGCCGCCAGGACGGCGTCGACGTTGGTGGGGCGGGGGTCGTCGTCCACCTGGATCCCCGTCTCGCCGTCGGGCACCCGCACACAGCAGTTCCGAAGCTGGGCCTGGGCGGGCCGGGGGAAGGCGCCGACACCCAGGCAGGCCACGAGGCTCGAGAGCAGGAGAAGGCGTCGGGGCATCATCGGTCTTCCGTGAGAGTCGGGGGGGAGACGGAACGCTCCAAGGTGCCGCCGGACGTGCCCCAGGAGAAGCGTGGACGCCAGACGCCCAGCACCACGTTGGCCACCGCCACCCCCAGGATCACCCAGAAGGAGCCCCACTCCGGCCGGAGCGTGGCGCCCAGCTCCGTCCAGGGGATCTCCCCGTCCAGCGCCCGCTGGGCCCGGGCCGCGGCACGCTCCATGGGCGCCTGGACGTAGGCCAGCGTCCCCTCGAAGACCAGGATCCCCGTGGCCAGCTTGGCCCAGACCCAGGCCCGGTCCTGAAACGAGGGGGTGACGGCCATGGCCAGCAGGCCGCTCACCAGGACCAGACCCATGGACGGGAAGAGGATCCACTGGGCGACGGCCCCCATGGCCAGCCGCAACGTGGCGAACTGTTCGAGCTCAGAGGGCTCCGGGAGGCGGGAGTGGAGGACCAGGAGCGCCGCCAGCCCTCCGGTGAAGCCGATGGCCGCCATCGTATGGAGGAACTTCAGGGTCTTGCGCATGGCGTGGAGAGGCTGTGGTGGGACGCGGGCCGGTACGGGGCATCCCCGGGACGCTGTCCCCAGGCCACCGGACCCGCCTGAGTCTGTGAACCCCGCTGCGGGGCCGGATGCTCCAATCCCGACCCCGGGTCCCGGAACCCGCCCAGGACCGCCAGCGCCTCCCGCCGGGGTCCGCCGGCGACGTCGCCGCCGCTCAGGACGGGGCAATGACGGACTGATATCGGATTGACATTCGGTGGCGGGTCGGCTATTTCCGGCACCGATCATCCTACCATCGCCGAGCGTGGCTGCACTGCCGGCGTGGGGCTCGAGCCCCGATCCTTCACCCCGCGCACATTTCGCGAGGACCAGATCTCATGATCAATCGACTTCGAATCGCTGCCCTCTCCGTCGCCCTCACGGCCGTGCTGACCGTTCCCGCCGCCCTCGATGCCCAGGTGGCTCTGGCCAACGTCCGGGTCCACGCCGAGATCGACGCCATCGACCGGGACACCCGCACCCTCATCCTCCGGGGCCCCAACGGCGGTCTCATCGAGCGCAGCGTTCCCGAGGACATGCCGGGCTTCGGAGCCCGGCGGCCGGGGGACGAGGTCACCGTCATGTTCCTCGAGCAGGTGGGCATCCACATGCGGAAGCCCGGGGCGCCGCTGCCGGACCTGACGCAGATCAATGTCCCGGCAGGCCTCGTGTCCATCTTGCGGGCCATGGAGACGGAGGTCACCCAGGTCGACGCCAGCGAGAACGCCGTCTCACTGCGGAGCAGACAGGGTCCCGGCCTGGAAGCGACCTTCCGCCTGCCCGCCGGCCTCGCCCTCAGCGACTTCGCCGTGGGCGACATCATCGACGTCGCGTACGTGATCCCCGAGGTCATCACGTTGGAGAGCCGCTAGGGAGGACCGCCCGAGGCGATCTCGCGCCTGCCCCTCCCCCGGGTCCGGAATGGCCCGCCTCCTTCGCAGGGGGCGGGCCGTTCTTACATGGGTCCGGCGGTGGCACCGGGACCTCCGAGACGGAAAGAGCGGGGGCTACGTAACGGTACGTATGGTGGGGACCGGTGGGCCGAATGCACCGTGAGCATCGAGTCTCCACCCCTCTCACGACCCGGAACGAGTTCCACCACCATGGCCCCGGTCCCCTCCTTCCGACTGCGGACGTGCCGCAGGGCCCTCGTCCTTTCGGTCCTGTTGTGCCTGCTGCCCTCGCCGGGGCGGGGTTCGCAGGAGGATCCGACCCCCCGGGAGTTTCTCACCCTCCTGGAGACGTTTGCTCCCGCGCAGGCGCCGTCGGCCCCGGCGGACGGGCTCCGGCTGGAGCGGGACGGAGGGACCCTGGCATTCCAGCAGGGCACCGTCACCCTCGTGGAGCTGGACGGCGGCGTCGTGGGGGCCGTCATCGACGGGACCGGCACCTTTCGGCTCAATCCTCCCGAGGCCGTGGAGCGCTGGCAGATGGAGCGGGTCTTCGACACGCCGGAACCGGTACTCGAGTTGGAGGGCGCCGTCCTCCTTTTTACCGACAGCACCCTGGCGGAGCTGAAGGGGGGCCGGACGTTCCAGGCGGGTCCCCTTCCGGGCCGGACCGGGGATCTCCTGCGGGAGGGAGCCCGGTTCCTGATCCACGACGGTTCGGTGGACGCTCCGGTGGTTCGCACCTTCCTCAACCGGGAGGGGGCGGGGTTCTTCCACGCCCACCTGGACGTGCGGGGAGAGGACGCCCACTTCTTCCGGGTGTCGAGGCTGCACGAGGAGGAGGTCACCTTCGGCCGGGATCGGGGCGGGCGGGGCGACTTCTACGAGGCGCTGGCCCGATTCCACCAGGCGTCGGACTATCCCGATCCAGACCCCAGGGAACAGGTGGTCCCTTCGGCCGACGTCCTCCACTACGAGCTGGAGAGCCGCATCGAGTCAGGCCTCGATTTCACCGGTCGGGCCAGGGCGTTCGTGAGCACCGATCTCGGCGCGGGGAGCTGGGTTCCCTTCTTCCTCTCCTCCGAACTCGAGCTCCGCTCCCTTACCTGGGATGACGGGTCCCCCGTCACCTACGAGCGCCACGACGACGGTACCCAGATCTGGGTGCAGCTCCCCACCGACGCGGGCCTCCATCACCTGGTGGCCGAGTACGAGGGGAAGACCGTCGAGTTCCGGGACGGCATGTACTGGTTCCCGGACCCCACCGGGTGGTATCCCCGGACGGAACAGACCGGCGCCACCTTCGACATGACCTTCACGGTTTCGGACGACTACGCCTTCGTCGCCTCCGGCTCCCGCACCGAAGTGGAGGAGGCGGACGGGATGATCCGGTCCCGATGGACGGTGACCACCCCGGTATCCCAGGTCTCCTTCAACGTCGGGGACTTCGAAGAGCACGTGTACGAGAACGAGGGCCTGCCGCCGATCCGGATCCAGCTCGACGAGGATCTCCACCGGGAGATGCGCGCCTCGTCCCGGGTGCTCCAGGACGAGGATCCCCAGGAGGCGGTGGCCCGAGACCTGGCCAGCAGTCTGAACTTCTTCCAGGAGCTCTACGGACCGCTGGACCTCACGGAGTTCAACGTCTCGGAGATTCCCTACCTCCACGGGCAGGCCTTTCCCGGCCTCATCCACCTCTCCCTGGTGACCTTCATCCGCACCAGCGACAAGGGGCACGACGAGAGCTTCCGCGCCCACGAGGTCGCGCACCAGTGGTGGGGCTTCTCGGTCCAGCCCCGGAGCTACCGGGATCGATGGCTTTCCGAGGGTCTCGCGGAGTTCTCAGGGCTGTGGTACATGCAGGCCGCCCGTCTCGACCCGACCCGCTACTTCGACGCGCTGGAAGATGCCCGGGACCTGATCCTGGACCGACGGGACCGGGCCGGGCCCATCTCCCTGGGCAGCCGGGTCTCCATCGCCGGACGGGACGAGGACTACGCCACCGTCATCTACCAGAAGGGGGCGTGGGTCATCCACATGCTCCGGAACCTCCTGATGGACATGGACACCATGGACGAGACCGCCTTCAAGGAGCTGATGAAGGACGTCGCCACGCGATTCAGGGGAGGGCGCATCTCCACCCGGGAGTTCCAGCAGGTCGTGGAGGACCACCTGGGCGGTACCGACATGCAGTGGTTCTTCGACCAGTGGGTCCATGGCACGTCGGTCCCCACCTACCGCTGGGCCACCCGGGGGGAGGAGGTCGAGGGGGGATACCGTCTGACGTTGCGGGTCCGGCAGGAAGACGTCCCTGAGGACTTCAAGATGGTGGTCCCCGTGACCCTCTCGTTCGGAGACGACGGGGTGGCCACCGTCCGGGTGATGGTCACGGACCGGGAGATGGAGGTGGATCTCCCCCTTCTGCCGCAGGAGCCCGAGGAGGTCATCTTCAACGACTACCAGTCGGTGCTGGCGGAGGTACGTCGGGAGGGGTGGTAGGCGGCAGCGGGGCGTTCCTGGTCCCGCCCCGCCCTCACCCCCTGCCGGTCCCCGGACGACGGGGCGGCCCGAGCCGTCCTACCTCCCTCCCTCCAGTCCGGCCCGCCCGCCCTCCTTCCACTCCGGAACGGGACCGGTGGTGATCTCCCGCAGCATGGAGACGGCCGCCTCCACCAGCGCCGTCATGTGTGGATAGTCCGCGAGCGCCGCCTCGTCCGAGGGCTGATGATAGTCCGTGTGGAGGTTGTAGGAGGAGAGGGTGTGAGCCGGAATCCCGAGCTGGGCGAAGGGGAGGTTGTCGCTCCGGAAGAAGAAGCGCATCTCCAGGCGGGGGTCCGGAACGATGGGGCTCCCCCGGGCCGCCAGGAGGTCCCCCAGGGTGGTGCGCTCGTACCCGGTGAGCCAGCCTCGTCCGGAGCCGCCGGCCAGGGAATCCGGCCGGGCGATCATCTCCACCTGGAGATCCACTACGACGCGCTGGAAGTCCACCGTAGGGTGCTCGATCCAGTACCGGGTCCCCAGGAGCCCCATCTCCTCGGCGGTGAAGAAGGCGGCCACCACGGTGCGCCCCGGCGCTCCTTCGCCGTCTCGGGCCGCCCTCGCCATCTCCCGGGCCATCTCCAGGACGGCCACCGAGCCCGACGCGTCGTCGTCGGCGCCGTTGTAGAGGGAGTCACCCTCCACGGCCTGCCCGAAGCCCACGTGATCGTGATGGGCACCCACCACCACGATGTCATCGGCGAGGGCCGGATCGGTCCCGGGGATCCGACCCAGGACGTTGTACGCGGTGCGGAGCCGGTCCGCGGGGACGGTGTCCACATCCGCATCCTCCGGGAGGAGCCGCCAACGCTCCCCCCCGGGAGGCCGGACGAGGACCACCGCCTGCCGGTATCCCTCCTCCCCCGCCGGCTCCACCCCGTACCGGGCCAGTTCCTCCTCCAGGAAGCGAACCGCCCGGAGCTCGCCCGGGGTGCCCGCCTCGCGGCCTTCCATGGAGTCCGCCGAGAGGGTCTCCAGGAGACGCTGGACCCGCTCCACCCGGGGCACGGCGTCGTCGACGAGGACCGGGGCGCCGGAAGAGGGGCCCTCACCGGACCGGGCACAGGCGGCGGCGCCCAGCACCAGGAGCAGGGTGAGGCCTCGGCCGGGCCAGGGGTGGCGCCGGTGGACGTCGTGTGGGATCCCCATGTCGGATTCCGTTTGCGAGGAGGTCGAGGGAGCGCGAGCCGCCGAAGGCACGACGGCATGGTACGACGGATCGCGGGGAGGAGGAAGCCGGAGGGTCCACGGGGGCCCGGCAGCCCGTCGATTGACACCGGGCGGAGCCGGAGGGCACTCTGACCGGGCCTTCACCGCCACCGCATCGAAGAGGTACCCGCATGCGAGCTCATCGACCCCTCTCCGCCCCCGCCTTCCCCTGGGCTCCGGCCTGCCTCCCGACGCTGGCAGCGCTCCTTGTCGCCGTCGCGCCCATCCCCCTCCGGGCCCAGGCGGTGGAGGTGGCCGAGCCTTTCAAGGTGGGCACCTTCGAGGCTCAGGGCACACCCTTCGTGGGCGTGGTCCTCCGGGACCGCTACGTGGTGGAGCTGGCCCGGGCGAACGCGGAGCTCGAGCGGAATCCGCGCTACCCGGCCATCCCCGCGCCCGTGGACATGATCGACCTCATCTCCCGGTACGAGTACGGGATGCGGGCGCGCCTGTACGAGCTCGTGAACCACCTGGTGGAGACGGACGGGATCACCGGCGCGCGGCCCGACTTCGTCCACGAGCTCTCGGAGGTGACGACGCTCCCCCCCATCCTCTATCCCGGGAAGATCCTGAACGCCGCAGTGAACTTCTACAGCCACGTGGACGAGCAGGGGACCGAGGAGGAGCGGGCCGAGGCCCGGCGCCAGCGTCGGGAGAACCGGGGCGTGCCCTACCTCTTCCTGAAGCCGAGCCGGGGTGCGGTGGTGGGCGACGGCGAACCCATCGTGCTGCCCTACGGGCGGACGATGATCGACTGGGAGGTGGAGCTGGGGGCCGTGATCGGTCGCGCCGGCAAGTACATCTCCGCCGACGACGCGGAGGCCCACGTCATCGGCTACATGGTCACCATGGACATCTCCGACCGAGGGGGTCGGCCGCCGGGGGGGAATCCCCTGCGGTCGGACTGGTTCGTGGGCAAGGGTCACGACACCTTCGCCCCCCAGGGCCCGTGGATCGTGCCCAAGGAGTTCTACGGCAACCCCATGGAGATCCTGCGGCAGTCGCTGGACATCGGCCAGGAGCGAATGCAGGAGGCCACCGCCGGCGACATGATCCACTCCCTGTGGGAGCTCATCGAGTACGGCTCGTCCATCATCACCCTCTACCCCGGCGACGTCATCAACAACGGGACCTCCGGCGGGACCGGCGCGGGTACGGCGGTGCGGGGGGAACAGCGCTTCCTGCAGCCAGGCGAGGTGATCTCCGCCACCATCGAGGGGATCGGCACCCTGACCCACCCGGTGGTGAGCGAGCCGGAGCCCCAGGGGCTGACGGGCGCCCAGCTCACCCCCGTGTGCGACTATCGGCAGTGCAACTGAGACGGGTCGGGGCGGGGTGGTCTCGCCTCCCGGCGGGCCGCTGGAGCCCTCAGCCCCAGGCGCCCAGCAGCTTACGGACCAGGACGATCTGGCCCACGTGGTACGCCGTGTGGTCCGCGGCCACCAGGACCGAGCGCAGGTAGGTCTGGCCGTCTCCCCATGGAATGGGCGCCGTGAGATCCACGTCGGTCTCGGTGGCCCAGTGATCGAACTGGCTCCGGTCACGCCTGAGGGCGGCGAGGGAGTCGGCCCACGCCTGGTCGCCGGAAGGCTCGGGCGTGTCGGGCCAGTAATCCTGCGGCCAATCCAACGCGTGCTCGTACGCCGGGTTCCGACAGAACTCCAGGAGATCGTGCTGGGCGATCCGGATGTGTTCCAACAGCTCCCAGACCGAATGGGGCGCGCCGTCGGGCCGTCGGCCACGAAGCTCCGGGGGCAGTCCTTCCACCGCCCGTTCCAGGCCCACGTGGGCCTGCTCCCAGCTCAGCATCGATGCCACGATCTCGCGCCAGGACGTGGGCCGGCTCATGGTATTCTCACCTCGGCGTGTTCAGGGGCCTTCGCGGTTCGGAAGCGACGAAGGCGCAGTCGCAGACCCGGGCAGGCGTCCCCGCCGCGCCGGGCGCTGATGCGGGCCCTCCGGCCTTCCCGTCCGGGGCAACGCTATCGGCCGGGGCGTATTGGCGCCACGGCGCCGAACGACGCGACGGGCTGCCGACACGTTGGCCCACGGTCCGATCCGAGGGTAGGATGCGGAGGGTCGACGATCCTTCATTTCCGAGGGAGGTGAAGCATGTCCCAGGCACCCCCGCCGTCCGAGGCCACCCTCGAGGCTTCCGCCCGGGGCGACGCCGGGACACTCCGGAGCGTTCTGGCCCAAGGGGCATCCACCGAGACGACCGGGGAGGATGACTCCACCCTCCTGATCCATGCCGCCGGGGGGGCACGGCGCCTGCGTCGAGGTCCTGCTTCGGGCCGCCGGGCTCTGAACCGGGCGGGAGCACCCCGCTGACGCTGGCGGTCCGGCAGGGGTCGGTGGAGGCGGGTCGCTGGACTACAGGCTGCGGCGGAGTCTGGGTCGGCACCTCGGTGCCTCATGGATCTTCCTGGACGAGCCGGGCGGCCTGGACTTCGAGGAATGGACCCCCGCCCTCCGGGATGCCCTGACCGCGTCTGACGTCCTTCTGGCCATCCTCGGTCCGGCCTGGGCGGACGAGACCCGCAAGCGTCCCCTTCAGGACCCGGACGACATCGTACGGAACGAGAGTCTCCTCGGGGCGGCCGAGGACTCGCCCCCCCGCCGTGACGATCTTCCCCCATGCGGCCGCGGAGGCCTTTCGGAACATGCCCATCGTCGGGCGCTGGGAGGTCGTCGTCACGGCTCCCGGAAGCACCGGAGGCGGATCCCCCCGACAGAGCACGCTCGATCTGGCTCTCGCCGCCGACTTTCGCTTCACCGGAGAGGTGCGCCGGTCCGGGGCCCCTCGGGTCAGACTGGACGGGGAGCGGTCGCTCGCGATCCGGGATGAGGGGGTCTGCTGTCGAGGCTCGACATGGTCGAGGATCGGCAGC
>JARRPL010000093.1:0-10517 GCA_037382905.1 Gemmatimonadota bacterium
TTCGAGAATGAGGAATCCCAGGATGTTGACCCGGGCCGAGACGCCGGCGCTCCAGACGGGGATCACGCCGTAGTCCTGGCTGCTGAAGATCTGGTCGGAGGTGATCTTGTCGATGTCGCTGAAGCTGTCGAATGCGATCCCGCCATCCACGAAGGCCACCAGCTCGGTGGGCAGGAAGGGGAAGTTGATGATTCCGAACTGCTCCGTACCGATGAAGGGTACCCTGGCCTCGAGGCTGACGACGCCGACCCGGTCTCCGAAGAGGCGATCCAGCGCCGGACAGGTCGAAAACGCGGAGCCGGTGACGTCGCTGATGGTCTCGCCGGCATTCTGCAGCGAGCGGAAGCACTCCGGGTTCGAAAAGGACTCGTAGGCGTAGCCGCGGATCAGCGTCTCGAAACCCAGGAACAGGGGCTGGATGATGTTCAGCTGCCCGGGTTCCGCCGTCTCCACGCCGTAGCGTCCGAAGTTAAGCCCCGGGCCGCGATGGTGACGTTCTTCTGGGGGGACCAGTACCGCCGCCAGTCCAGGATCCCCGTGAAGAAGTTCTGGCTCCCTACGGTCGCTTCCACCTCGATGCGGTAGCGACCCCCACGAATGGGGGATACGAACCCCAAGAAGGAATTGTCCTGGACGAACGCCAGGGACGCGGTGCCCAGATTGACCGCCTCCGGCTCCAGGTCGTCCCGGTCGACCCGTTCGAAGTCGTAGATCCTACCAAAATTATCGAAGTAGTAACGCTCGTCCTCGACGTCGTAGGCGTAGCGGGTGAATCCTCCGGACATCTCCAGTCGCCGGGTCATGGAGAAGGGGTCGGACAGCTGAGCCGTGGCCGACGACTGGAAGAGCCGGGTCCGACGACGGATCAGGTAGGGATCGCTGACGGGGATCTCGTTTCCGTCCTCGTCCGTCTCGAAATCCCGACTGATCCCTTGACGGACGAACTGATACGGGAAGTGGGAGATCCCCGCGGTCCAGTTCCAGCGGTCCCCTAGATCGGCGTAGAAGAGGGCGCCGCCGATGTCCTTGAAGGTGCCCTGGGCCTGCAGCGCCACACCGACGATGCGGTTCCCCAGCATATCGCTGAAGTAGGCCGATGCGCCGCCGCCCACGTAGCCGCCGAACTGGTCGGCTCCCACCCCCAGGGTGGGCTGTCCCAGATAGTCCAGCGACAGGGAGGGGTTGTAGTCGGAGGCCTCGCTCAGGCCGAAGGTCCCCTCCGGTTCCAGCCCGGTCTCCGCGTCCGCCAGGTACGTCTCCACCAGATTGAAGCGGGCCGGGGGACCGGGAGGGAGGATCCGGCCGGGGGCGTCGGAAGGAGTGACCTGGACCACCCGGTTCAGGGGCTCCCCCGGACTGTTGGCGGGCAGGCGGTGGATGGTGAAGCCGAAGTCGCCGAAGACGCTGAAGAGGATCTCTCCCGTGTCGTTGGCCACCGAGAGGGCGGGAGACAGGGGCACGATGCCGCTGACGCCGGTGGCGACCCGGGTCACCCGACCGATCTCACCCGTCGGCATGTCCACCCGATAGATATCCGAGAAGCCGTCGGCGTCGGACAGGAAGTAGACACCCCGGCCATCCGGGGCGTACTGAGGATTGGAATGCCGCACATCCCCCAGGAGATCCAGCGTGCGGACTCCTCGGGTCGCCAGATCCAACGTGGCGATCTGGAACTTCGAGTAGGTGAGCTGCGTGAAGTCGGTGCCCGGGCCGCGGTCGCTGGCGAAGACGAGCATGCGACCGTCGGGAGACCAGTCGGGCTGAAGGTCGGCGTGCTTGTCGTTCGTCAGCTGGGTCAGCTCCTGCTCCTCCAGGTCCCACATGAAGAGGTCGCTGATGGCGCCGATGGTGCCCGAGAAGGCGATGTATCGTCCATCCGGCGACCAGGCGGGGTGATTCATGGAGCCGATCTCATCGAAGCCCACCCGGGCCTCCACATCGCCGTCGCTGGTGTCGATGATCACCAACTGGTTGTCGCCATCGGCGAAGACCACGTAGGCGAATCTGCTCCCGTCCGGTGACCAGGTCCCGGACGCGTCGATGTAGCGGAGCGCGTCCGAGTGGGGATCGGCGTTGGCGCTGGACAGCTTCCGGAGGATCTTGCCCGTGGCCGTCTCGGCGAGGTAGAGGTCCACCGAGAAGAGATCCTTCTCCGAGACGAAGGCCACATACCTCCCGTCCGGCGACACCGAGGGCGACACGTTCTGGTTCCCGCCGCCGGTCTCGGGGCCCAGGATCAGCGTCCCGACCTCGGAGGGAGCCGTGCGTCCGTCCATGAGGGGCTCGTACGTCTGGCGGACCTCCTCCCGCCACTGAACGGAGAGCGTGTCGGGGGAAACCCCGAGCACCTGCTGAATGGCTCCGGGAAAGCCGATACGGAGGGACCGCCGGTACACGTTCACCACCGCGTCGTCGCCGTAGGTGCCGCCGATGTACGCCCAGAGAGCCTGCCCGAACCGGTAGGGGAAGAAGCGGGCCTCCTGGGTCATCTGCTTGATGCTGGGAAAGTCCTCTCTCAGCAGGGCATCCCGCATCCACATGGCCGTCAGTGGGTCTTCCCGTCCCACGGAGAGATACTCCGCCATCCCTTCCACCAGCCAGAGCGGCAGACGAATGAGCCCCTGGAGTCCGCCCCCGCCCCTGGACTGGGCGATGTTGTACTGGAAGGCGTGGACCAGCTCGTGGCCCAGGACGTGGTCCGTATCCGCGTAGGAGCTGGTGAGGGGCATGATGACACGGTTCTTCATCGACTCGGTCACCCCCCCGGTCCCCTCGCCGATGAAGCCCTGGAGCGTGTTGGTCTGCTGGAAGTCCGGGTGATCCGCGTAGAGGATGAGGGGTTTGGAGGTCTCGAACTCGTGCTGGAAGGTCCGGGCGAAACGCTCGTACCACCGCTCCGACATCCGGGCCACGTCCAGGGTGGCTTCCGAGAAGGAGGGGTAGTAGTGGATGTCGAAGTGGGGCGTCTCCAGGACCCGGAAGTCGAAGTCGTCGTACTGGACCTTGTTGCGTCCGAAGTACTGCGCGTCCACCGCCGACGGCACGACCATCAGGGCCGCTGCGAGTGGGACGAACATTCCAGCGAGCCTTCTCATCAACTCCTCCTCAGGATCTGGCGGCGGCGCCAGGAAACGTCCAACGCTTCCGCGACGGCCCTGTCTCTTCTCACCCGTTGGTCAAACCCCCGGTGGCTCGCCGGGGGTTCCATCGACGATTGCGTGTCGAGTGCCGGACCCCGACCTTCTTTGCCCATGATCCGTACTGACGTCTTTCCTACCCGGAAGCCCGGAGAACGGGCCGCCGTTCCCACGTGAGATCCCTACGCCCCCGCCCTGCGGTCCTTTCGCTGGCGATCGTCGCGACGCTTGCGGGCTGCTGGGACGCCTCGGACCCTGACGCGGGCCCGGGCCGGGAGGGGTGGAACTTGGAGACGCTTCAGCTTCCCGGGCCCCAGGACGGAGGGATGCCGCACCTCGGCACGGCGGCCGGGGGCGGCGTGCTCCTGTCCTGGCTCGCCCCGGAGGCCGTCTCCGGCGTCGGAGAGGGTCCGGGGAACCGCCAGGAGCAGGTCCTGAAGGTCGTCCGCTATCGCGCCGACGAGGGCTTCGGGGTCCCGAGTGTGGTGGCCCGTGGCTCCGACTTCTTCGTCAACTGGGCCGACTTTCCCTCGGTGGTGGAGGTGGGACCGGGGCGATGGGTGGCCCACTGGCTGCAGCGGGGGGACCAGGGCGGCTACGACTACGGGATCCGGGTCGCCACCAGCCAGGACGCCGGGGCCACGTGGAGCACGCCGTGGACGCCCCACGAAGACGGGACCCCCACCGAGCACGGGTTCGTAACGGTCTGGGGCGATGGTGAGGGGGGGTGGGAGCTGGTGTGGCTGGACGGCCGGAGGTACGCCGACGGTCCAGACGGGCCCGCGACCCGGGAGATGACCCTCCGGAGCCGTCACGTGACGGCGGGGGACGACCGGGGTCCCGAGACGCTTCTGGATCCCCGGACGTGCGACTGGTGCCAGACCGATGTGGCCGTGACCCGCGGCGGGCCTGTCGTGGTGTACCGCGACCGGTCCGAAGAGGAGGTCCGGGACATCTACCTTTCCAGACGCGTGCAGGGGGTCTGGACCGAGGGGCTGCCGGTGCACGAAGACGGGTGGGTGATCGAGGGCTGCCCTGTCAACGGACCGGCTGTGGACGCAGTGGGGGACACCCTTGCCGTCGCATGGTTCACGGCGCCCCGGGAGGAGCCCCGGGTGCTGCTGGCCTTCTCGCCGGACGGCGGAGAGACCTTCGGCGGGCCCGTCCGCGTCGACGACGGGCGGCCCACGGGTCGGACCGACGTGGTGGCCACCCCCGACGGGTCCGCGGTGGTTCTATGGCTCGAGGACACGGGGAACGGGGACGGGGAGCTCCGGATTCGACGGGTCCACGCCGGCGGATCCGTCGGGATTTCGCGGACCGTGACCGAGACCCGAAGCATTCGCGCGTCGGGCTTTCCACAACTCGCGGCCCTCGGGGACGGGAGCTTTCTGGTGGCCTGGACATCCGTGTCGCCCGAGGGCACCACCGAGCTCCGCACCGCGCGGGTCGAACTCCCATGAGGACGGGCCTTCCCCGACTGAGCCGCCTCGCCGTGCTGGTGGCCGTGACCGCCTGCGTCCCCGAGGGCGATGGCCCGCCCCGGGCCGGAGATCCCCTCCCGGATCTCCGGGTCCGGTCGTTGGCGGGCGCCGAGGTCGCCCTGTCGAGCTATCGGGGCCGGGCGGTGCTCCTGAATCTCTGGGCCACCTGGTGTCCTCCGTGCCGCGCCGAGATGCCCTATTTCCAGGAGCTCAGCCGTGCCTACGGACCCCGTGGATTCGCGGTGGTGGGCGTATCCGTGGACAACGCCGGTGCCCGGGAGCTGCTGGAGGCCTTCCTCACCGAGGCGGGGGTGGAGTACGACATTCTCCTGGACCCCACCATGACCAGCATGGACGAGTTGGGAGTGCTGGGGCTCCCGGCCTCCTTCCTGGTGGACCCGGACGGTGTCGTGAGGCTCGTCCGGACGGGACCCGTACCAGAGGGGGACACGCTCTTCCTGCAGCAGCTCGAATCCCTCCTCCCCTCCGGTATGCCATGAACCGGGCCGTGGGCGAGTCCCTGGACCTTCCGGCGGTGGAGACGCCCGTGGCGGTGGTGGATCTCGCCCGGGTCCGGGCCAACGCCCATCGGGTCGTCCAGTACGCCCGGGGCCACGGGCTCCGATGGCGACCCCACGTCAAGACCCACAAGAGCCTGGGAATCGCCCGCATCCAACTCGAGGCCGGGGCCACCGGGCTGACGGTGGCCACCCTGCACGAGGCGGAAGTCATGAGCGCCGTCTCCCGGGATCTCCTTCTGGCGTATCCACCGGTGGGCCGGCGCAAGCTGGATCGACTCGTCCGCCTGCCGGACGAGGTCCGCCTTTCGGTGGCGCTGGACTCGCCGGAGGTCCTCTATCCCCTGGCGGGGGCCGTGCGGGAGGCGGGACGCAGCGTCCGGGTGTTGGTGGAGCTGGACGTGGGTCTCGGTCGCGTGGGCGTGCCGGATCCCCAGGATGCCGCCCGCCTCGCTGCCGAAGTCACCGAGCTCGACGGGGTGGAGTTCGAGGGACTCCTCTTCTACGCGGGCCACATCCGATCCCCCGGACCGGAGCAGGACCGGGACATGGCCACGCTCGGCCAGACGCTGGAGCGGGTCTACGCGGCGCTGGACCGGAGAGGACTGAGACCACGGGTCGTGAGCGGGGGCACCACCCCGACACTGTGGCGGAGTCACGAGGTTCCGGGCCTGACGGAGATCCGTCCCGGCACCTGCATCTACAATGACCGGGACGCGGTCGCCCAGGGCGCCGCCACCCCCGACGACTGGGCCTACAGCGTCCTCACGACGGTGGTGAGCACCCGGGTCCCCGGGCGGGCCGCTGTGGACGCCGGCTCCAAAGCCCTCGCCAAGGAGGCTCGCGGCGGTTCGGGGTTCGGGGTCGTCCTCGGGCGGCCCGAGGTCACCGTGGCGGCACTGTCGGAGGAGCACGGGGTGCTGGATCTCTCCGGAACCGATTGGCGCCCCCGTGTGGGCGATCGGATCCGGATCGTACCCAATCACGTCTGCGTGTCGGTGAACCTCCAGGAGCGGATCCTGGTGACGGAGGGCACGCAGATCGAGGCCTGGCCTCTGGAAGGCCGTGGCCGCCTTCACATCGCAGTCGACCCTACGACCCGAGATGGAGCCGGATGACCATGGAGAAGCTGGAGTACGTCGAGACGAGTGGAGCCCCCGAAGCCATCGGCCCCTATTCCCAGGCCGTCGTTGTGGACGGGATGGTCTACTGCTCGGGCCAGATCCCCTTCGATCCCGTCACCATGGAGCAGGTGGCGGGCGGGATCGAGGCCCAGACCGACCAGGTGCTGAAGAACCTCGCCCAGGTCCTTCAGGCCGCGGGCTCGTCCCTCTCACGCGTCGTGAAGACCACCGTCTTTCTGAAGAGCATGGACGACTTCGCCGCCATGAACCAGGTCTACGCCCGCCACTTCGGGGACCATCGGCCTGCCAGGGCCGCCGTGCAGGCGGCGCGCCTGCCCAGGGACGTGGACGTCGAGATCGAGTGCATCGCCCGAGTCGGCTGAGCGCCTGAGCGGAGGGTGCCAGGCGCCGGCGTCGGGTTCATCGGCGCGGTGACGCAGACACCCGGAAATACCCAAGGACATCCGATGCGACCGTCCTGTTGAGGGTTGCTTGACATATCGTCGGGAGCCTCCCTATTCTCCCGCCCCATGTCGCCAGGGGGCGGCCGCGGGATCCGCGACGGGAGGTGGGGCGGGGAGGATAGAGCATGAAAGGGTCCACGCACCCTTTCCGGTGTGCAGTTCGGTACGCCGGTTCTCGATAGATCGAGTCTCTCAGAGTCACGAAAAGGGTGATTCCCATTCCACTCCAAACGGGAGGACGGAAATGAGTGGTCCTATGTCCGCTCGCCTCACGTCCCTCGCGCGCCACGGAGCCCTTCTGGGGGCCACGTTGTTCGCGATGGGCGCGGCAGCCCTCCCCGCGGCGGCCCAGACGGGTCAGATCGTGGGGCAGGTACGGGACGCGGCCTCGCAGCGTCCCTTGGAGGCGGTCCAGGTCTTCATCCAGGGCACCAGCACCGGTGCCCTGACGAATGCTGCGGGTCGCTTCCTTCTTTTGAACGTTCCCGCCGGTGAGCAGGAAGTCACCGCCGAGATCGTGGGGTATCGTGTCGTTCGCCGGACCGTGGTGGTCGAGGCGGGCGAGGCGGTCACCCTGGACTTCAACCTCGAGCAGACGGCGATCCAGCTCGACCAGATCGTCGTCACCGGCGCCGGTGTCGCAACCGAGAAGCGCAAGCTCGGGAACACCATCGCCACCATCGACGCCTCCAGCCTACAGGATGCGCCGGTCACGGACTTCTCTCAGCTCATCGCTGGGCGGGAGCCGGGCGTGGTGGCGTTGCCGGCCTCTGGAGTGACGGGTGAGGGCGCGCAGATCCGGATCCGTGGATCCGCCTCCCTGTCTCAGCTCAACGAGCCCATCATCTTCGTCGACGGGATCCGGATGGACAACGGAGCGGTGCCCATCGGCGCCGGCGGTCAGGGGAACACGTCGCGTCTCGACGACATCCCCCCCGAGTCCATCGAGCGCATCGAGGTTCTGAAGGGCGCCGCCGCCGCCACCCTGTATGGGACGGAGGCCTCCAACGGCGTGATCCAGATCTTCACCAAGAAGGGCCGGGCCGGCGCGCCCAACTTCACCCTCCAGGGGGATTGGACCGCCGTGTCGGTTCCCACGGGCCGCATCGATCCGCTGGCGGACTTCGCCGGCCGGGTGTGCGGCACGCCGGGCTGCACCGGTGAGGGTGACCTGGAAGATCTCAACGCCACGCAGGCCCGCATCGCAGACCGTTTCGGGCTGAACGTCGGCGCCTTCGATCCCTTCGAGCAGGATCTGATCCCCGACATGCTCGGCACCGGCTTCGGCCAGGTGTACTCGGGCTCCGTGTCCGGTGGATCGGACGTGTTCCAGTACTTCGTGTCCGGGCGGTTCTCCCACGAGAACGGCCCCTACGACGCGCCGTCCAACTTCGACCCGGTGGAGGGGGTCGAGCCCGCGCAGGACATCAACCAGCGCCTGAACACGACGGCCAATTTCACCATCATCCCGAACGACAAGTTCCGCATCGGGCTGAGCACGCTCTACGCCCAGACGGATCAGGAGACCCCCGACAACTCCAACAACATCTACGGGGTGTTCTCGTCGTCCATGATGATGCAGCTGCGTCTCGCCGAGGAGGGGAACTACTACGGGGCCCCGGCCTTCGGTACGACGCGGGAGTTCATGTACCAGGTCAACGAGTCCAACACCTCCCGCTTCGCCGGGAGCCTGAACCTGGGCTTCACCCCGCTGGACAACTTCCGACTCGACGGAACCGTCGGTCTCGACTTCGCGTCGGACGACGTGGTCAACTTCCAGCCGTACGGTTGGAACGTGGATGGCGTGTCCACCAACAACCCCGACGGCGCGCGCACGGTCACCGAGCGTCGCAACCGGGAGCTCACCGCCGATGTGAAGGGCTCGTGGATCGAGGACTTCGAGCTCGGCGGACTGGGCATCGAGAACACCTTCCTCTTCGGTGGGCAGGCGTTCATCTCCCAGCAGGAGACCGCAGGGGGTAGCGGGCAGGACTTCCCGGGCCCCGGCCTGGAGGTCGTGAGCGCGGTGGACAACCAGTCCGCCTTCGAGACCTTCCTTCGCGTGGCCCAGGTGGGTGCCTACATCCAGGACCAGATCGGCTTCGCCGACTGGATCTTCCTGACCCTCGGTGGCCGTTGGGATGCCAACTCCGCCTTCGGTTCGGAGCTGAGCACCGTGTTCTATCCGAAGGTCTCGTTCTCGGTGGTGCCGTCGGACGGCCTCGACTGGCGGAACGACGTCATCTCCGACTTCCGTATCCGCGGCGCCGTCGGTCAGTCCGGCCTCCAGCCCGGCGCCTTCGACGCCTTCACCACCTATCAGCCCCAGCCGGGGCCGGGTGGGCCCGGGATCGCCCCGGACAATCTGGGGAACGACGCTCTGTCGCCGGAGATCTCCACCGAGTGGGAGATCGGGACCGAGCTGGGCTTCTTCAACGGGCGTTTCTCCTTCGATGGGACGTACTGGAACCGCACCGTGAGCGACGCTCTCGTGTCGCGGCAGTTCGCGCCCTCAGGCGGCTTCACCGCGAACCAGCTGGTGAACATCGGTGAACTCAAGGGAGAGGGGATCGAGCTGAACCTTCAGGGCGCCGTGGTCCAGAAGGAGAACTTCGGCCTGAACGTCTTCGTCAACGGGGCCTACCTCTCGGAGGAGGTCACCGACCTGGGCGGTGCGCCGCCCCTCAAGACCGGCGGGACCTACTCCCGGTACCGGAACTACATCGTCGAGGGCTTCGCCCCCGGCGCCTTCTTCGGCGCCGAGGTGGCTCGGGATCTCGACATTCCCCTCAACATCCTTCAGCCTCAGAACGGCGTGTGCGTTGCGCCCACCAGGGAGCAGGCGCTGGAATGGTTCTCCCAGCCCCGCAGTCCACCTACCTGGGCAAGCCTGCGCCGGACTGGCAGGGCTCGTTCGGGTTCAACATGTCGTTCCTGAGCGACTTCGAGCTCTCGGCGCTGGCCGAGTTCCGGGCGGGGAACTACTACGTCCAGGATCTCTCCAACGCCTTCCGCCGGGCCAACTCGGTCATCGGCCGGAACACCCCCCAGGCGGCCCGCCTCTCGGCCATCATGGCCAATCCGGCGAGCACCCGCGAGGAGCGTCTCGACGCGGCCATCGAGTGGGCGCAGCAGGTGGAGGGTCTCGCCCCCATGGCGGGGATGAACATGATCAACCCGGCGGACTGGGTGCGCCTGCGGGAGGTCTCCCTCACGTACCGTGTACCGTCCGACTTCGTGGGCCGTTGGGGCATGAACACCGCCACCGTCAGCCTCGGCGTCCGGAATGCCGGGCTCGCCGTCAACAACCGGTTCACCGGCATGGATCCGGAGGGTCAGATCCTGGGTCGGTGCAACGGGGGGCTCGACTGCAACTTCCTGCAGTCGGTGGAGGGCTGGGGGATTCCGATCCCGCGCCGCTTCACCTTCTCGACCCGAATCACGTTCTGAGGCGGAGGAAGACAACCATGCGACGTTTCACGCGCATTACAGCCTCCGCGGCTCTGGCGGGTACCGTAGCCCTGGTCGGGTGCGGTGACCTGCTGGACGTGGAGAACCCGAACAACCTCACCGAGGAATCGGTGCAGAGAATCCAGGCTGCGGCTGCCGTGGTCAACGGGTCCGAGGCGCTGGTCTACGAGGCCATCTCCCAGATCTGGCTCCCCTATCTGACGGTCAGTGATGACTTCGTGTGGGGGGATGACGGATCCCGGGATGCCTGGGGGTCGCTGGACGAAGGACAGATCCAGGACCCGCTCAACGAGTTCATCGACGCGTACTATCCCGCGGT
>JARRPL010000094.1:0-20708 GCA_037382905.1 Gemmatimonadota bacterium
GGCCGGTGCGGGTGAGCCACGCGACCTACGATCGCATCCGCTGAGGGCCGCCACCGTCGGCACGGAGGGTCGGTTCCTCAGCCGTCCAGGTAGTACTGGAGCGTGCTCACGACCCGAACCTGCTTGTGGCGCTCGAAGGATTCCTGGATGCCCGGCGTCCGCGGGAGGATCTGGAACACACCCTGGTCCGCCCGGCGGATCCGCCCGAGTCGGCTCCCCGAGTCCTGGGCAAAGCGTTCCGCCGCCTCCCGGGCGCTGGCGGTGGCATCGGCGATCATCCCGGGCTTCACCTCGTTCAGGCCGGTGAAGACCCAGGTGGGCCGGAGTTCCCCATAACCTCCCGGCGCCGACAGCGGGACCCCGTCGCCGATGAGGCGTCCCACATTCCGGTACGCCGCATCCACCGCGTCCAGATTCGACGACCGCACACTCAGCGTCGCCGTGAGGATGTAGCGGAGCTGGCCCGCCTCCTGCCGAGCGTAGCGGTCCGCCACGCGGTCCGTGACCTGGGTTCCCTGCAGCAGGATCTCCGTGGAGTCGACTCCGAACTCCCGCAGGTGAGCCCGGACCCGCTCCAGGTGGGCGGCCAGCTCGCCCTGAGCCGCCGGGAGGTCATCCGCCGTCACGCTCACTCCCATGGGCCAGACCACGAGGTCCGCCTCCACCTCCCGTTCCGCCACCCCTTTCACGGTGACGAAGCGGTCCGCCCGGCGGGACTGGAGCAGCCCTCCGGCGCCGATGGCGGCAGCCAGGACGAGGGCAAGAGACGGAACCCAGAAGGATGGGCGTCGGGACGGAGCCGACTGGGCCATGGGGGAGCAGGGCAGGGGGGAACGGAGGATCGGAGGCTGGTACCCCTGGCGGTGGAGGAAGGGTCGAGGGGGCCGACGCCCTCTCGTCTTCCCCTTCGAATTCCATAGCTTAGGGGCTGTCCAACCCCCCACCCCACTCCGGCGGTACGCCATGGCCGAGTCCGACGCCCGCCCCACCCCCGGCCGGGATTTCATCCGACAGATCATCGACCGTCATCAGGCGGAGGGGCGTTACGACGAGATCGTCACCCGCTTCCCCCCGGAGCCGAACGGGTACCTGCACATCGGCCACGCCAAGAGCATCTGCCTGAACTTCGGCCTGGCCCGTGAGTACGGCGGCCGGTGTCACCTCCGTTTCGACGACACCAACCCTCTCACGGAAGAAGAGGAGTACGTCCGGGCCATTCAGCGGGACGTGGCGTGGCTGGGATTCGACTGGAACGATCACCTGTACTTCGCCTCCGACTATTTTGATCGGATGTACGAGGTGGCGGTGACGCTGATCCGAAAGGGGAAGGCCTACGTGGATTCCTCGAGCGAGGAGGAGATCCGCGAGGCCCGGGGAACCGTCACCGAGCCGGGTCGTCCCACCGCCTACCGGGACCGCCCGGTGGAGGAGAACCTGGACCTCTTCCGACGGATGCGGGCCGGGGAGTTCCCCGACGGAGCCCACGTGCTCCGAGGGCGGATCGATCTGGCGTCGCCCAACATGATCATGCGGGACCCGGTCTTCTATCGGATCCGCCACGCGGAGCACGCGCGGCAGGGCGACGCCTGGTGCATCTACCCCCTCTACGACTTCGCCCACTGTCTGGAAGACGCCTTCGAAGGGATCAGCCACTCCCTGTGCACGCTGGAGTTCGACAACAATCGGGAGATCTACGACTGGATCCTCGATGAGGCGGGCTTCCGGGAGCCCCGGACCCACCAGTACGAGTTCGCCCGCCTGGAGCTGGACTACACCGTCCTGTCCAAGCGCAAGCTCATCCGGCTGGTCAAGGAGGGTCGGGTGGACGGGTGGGACGATCCTCGGCTGCCCACCCTCGCGGGACTCCGGCGCCGCGGTGTCCCCCCCGCGGCCATCCGGACCCTCTGCGACATGGTGGGGGTGGCCAAGGCCCACTCCACGGTGGACGTGGGTAAGCTGGAATTCGCCATCCGGGACACCCTGAATCCCGTGGCTCCACGTCTCATGGCGGTCGTTCGCCCCCTGCGCCTCGTGCTGACGGACTGGCCCGAAGACCGCACCCGGACCCTCGAGGCGCCCCTGTTCCCGGACCGGGACGGGGGGCCGGCGCGGCGTCTCACCTTGTCCCGGGAGCTCTGGGTGGAGGCGGACGATTTCGCGGAGGATCCGCCCGGGGGGTGGAAGCGACTGTCGCCGGGGGCCGAGGTGCGGCTTCGCCACGGGTACGTGATCCGCTGCCACGAGGTGGAGCGCGACCCGGACTCGGGAGAGGTGGTGGCGCTCCACTGCACCCACGATCCGGACACCCTGGGCCGGAGTCCCGACCGGAAGGTGGGCGGCACCATCCACTGGGTGTCGGCGGCGGATGCCGTGTCTGCGGAGTTCCGCCTCTACGACCGGCTCTTCGACGTCCCGGACCCGGACGACGTGCCGGAGGGAGGGGACTTCACGGACCACCTGAATCCGGACTCTCTCGAGATCCGACGGGGCGTGGTGGAGCCCTTTGCCGTGGGAACGGCCGTGAAGGAGTTGGCCCGTACCGAGAATCCGGAGGCCGGTGACCAGCCCTGGGACGTGCGGCTTCAGTTCGAGCGACTGGGCTATTTCGCCCGGGATCTGGACTTCACCGTCGAGGCGCCGGTCTTCAACCGGATCGTCACGCTCCGGGACACCTGGTCCCGTCGGGCGAGGCAGGGGGCCGGCCCGGGCGCTGACGGGTCCTCGGACCCCGGGGCGACGCCAGGGGACGCGTCGAACCGAACGTCGCCACAGCCCGCCGTAGCCCCGGTCGTCAGCGAGGCACGCGCTGCCGTCCGGGCCCGGGACCCCTGGCTGGCGGAGCGTTTCGCCCGGTATCAGGAGGAGCTGGGCATCGGCGAGCTGGACGCCGACATCCTCACCGGTTCCCGTGCGCTGGCCACCCTCTTCGACGACGCGCTGAAGGTTCACTCCGACGCCCGGGAGGTCACCTCCTGGGTCGTGAACGAGGCGGCCCGCTTCGTCCAGGAGGAGGCCACGGCGCCCCCCTTCCCGGGAGCTTCTCTGGGCCGGGTCCTGGACCGCCTCGCCGACGGCACCCTCAATCGTCGAGGGGCCCGTGCGGTCATCGAGGCGCTGGCCGGGGGCCGGAGCGATCCCGATGCCCTCATCGCCGAGATGGGTCTGGAGCAGGTGGACGATCCCGACGCCCTCCACCCGGTGGTGGCCCAGGTCCTGGAGGATTTCCCGGACAAGGTCACCGAGTACCGGGCCGGCAACACCAATCTCTTCGGGCTCTTCATGGGTCAGGTCATGCGCCGCTCCGGTGGCAAGGCCGATCCGACGCTGGTCCGTTCCCTCCTCACGGATGCGTTGAAGGGCGACGCCCCCTCCGATGTCTGATCCCAACTCCCAGCCCCAGCGCTTTTCATGACGATGCGCCTTCGCTTCCCCCCGTCCCCCACCGGCTATCTTCATGTGGGTGGGGCCCGTACCGCCCTCTTCAACTGGCTTCTGGCGCGGCAGTCGGGGGGGACGCTGGTCCTCCGCGTCGAGGACACGGACCAGGCCCGCTCTTCGGAGGAACACGTCCAGGCCATCCTCGACGGTCTTCGCTGGCTTGGACTCGAATGGGACGAGGGTCCCTACTTCCAGAGGGACGGGGTGGAGCGTCACCGGGAGCAGGCCCGCAGGCTTCTCGCCGAGGGAAAGGCCTACCGGGACTTCACCGACCCCCGGGAGCTCAGGGCCGAAGCCGAGGCCCGTGGGGTGGGTCATCCGAGCGTCATCGCTCGGGAGAAGGCTCGGCAGATGGGAGCGACGGAGGCGGACCGGCGGGCCGAGGCCGGGGAGCCTCACGCCCTGCGCCTGGAGGTGCCGGAGGGGAGCACCGGGTGGGTGGACCTGGTCCACGGCCCCATGCGCTTCCAGAACGAAGACATCGACGACCTGGTGATCCTCCGGGCGGACGGCTCGCCCATCTACAATCTGGCCGTGGTGTCGGACGACGCGGAGCAGGGGATCACCCACGTCATCCGGGGGGACGATCACCTGTCCAACACCCCCAAGCAGATCCTCCTGTACGAGGCGCTGGGGCTACCGGTCCCCACCTTCGGTCACGTGCCCATGATCCTGGGGCCGGACGGGAAGCGGCTCAGCAAGCGGCACGGCGCCACGGCGGTGGGGGACTATGCGGGGCAGGGCTTCCTCCCTGAGGCCATGGTGAACTTCCTCGCTCTCCTGGGCTGGAACCCGGGGGATGAGCGGGAGGTCATGACCCGGGACGAACTGGTGGCCGCCTTTTCCATGGATCGGGTGCAGAAGAAGAGCGCCGTCTTCGATACGTCGAAGCTGGAGTGGCTCAACGGCCAGTACCTGGCCGAGCTGCCCACCGAACGGGCCGCGGAGCTGCTGGTCCCGGTGTTGGAGGGGATGGGGGTGGATCCCGACGCCTGGACCGGTGATCGGGAGCGATTCCTGGCGCTGGTGGCTCTGTTGAAGGTCCGCTCCCGCACCGTCGTGGAGATGGCGCACCAAGCCCTTCCATTCCTCCAGGAGCAGCTGACGGAATACGAGGCGGCGGCGGTGGCCAAGCACTGGTCCCGGGAACCGGAGGCGGTGATGGAGCGGTTGCGCCTCCTCCACGAGGCCCTCTCGGACGCCGAGTGGACCGAGGCGGCGCTGGAGTCGGTGGTCCGGGGCGTCGCCTCCGATCTGGGGGTCGGTGCCGGCAAGGTGATCCACCCGCTGCGGCTGGCGCTGACGGGGCGCGGCAGCAGTCCGGGGATCTTCGAGGTGATGGTCCTGCTGGGACGTGAGAAATCGCTGGAAAGGCTTGTAAACGCTTGGGAACATATGTCTCGGGGTGGGGCAGGATCTGCTTGACACCCTCGAGAAATCGGTGGTAGTGTGGATTCAAACGGTGGCTCTCGGGCGATGTGGCGAGAGGCACGCCCCATCACCCGACCCGGTCCTTCCTCCCGTCCGAACCGGAGGGCGGCGTTTCTGCCGCAGAGGCTCACCAATCGGAGTCCTGGATGTCCGCATCCCTGAACGACATCGAACGCCGTATCCTGGACTACATGGTCTCGTACCTCCGGGAGAATACCTACCAACCGTCCATCCGGGAGATCGGCGAGGAGTTCGGAATCAAGAGTACCAAGACCGTCTCCGAGCACCTGCAGGCTCTTGCGGAGAAGGGCTTCCTGGAGCGGGATCCCTCCCGCTCCCGGGGGGTGAAGATCCTGGGAGTCGACTTGTCCCCCGACGCCGTGACGCTGCCCTGCTATCCCGCGCTACCGGACGACGGGAGTTTCTCCGGCTTCGGTGAGGGAGCCGAGACCTACCTGACGCTGGATCGCCGCCTGGCGGGTGTCCGAGGTTCTTTCCTCCTCCGGGCCCGTGGCGACGAACTGCTGTCCATGGGCGCCCAGAACGGTGACTACGTGCTGGTGGAACCGGTGGAGCGGGGCGAGCCGCTGGAAGGGTCGGTGATCGTGGCCCGTCCCGCCGGAGTGCCCTACGGCTTCTTCCGCGTCACCCGCGACGGAGGAGGGCTCGTGTTGGAGCCCCTCCGGTCCGGGGGAGACCCATGGCCCGTGGAAGACCCCGACAGCCTCCGGGTCGCCGGTCGGGTGGGAGGCATCTTCCGCCATTTCGACGGCCCCGGCGCGACGTCGAGCTTCACCGCCCATTGAGGCCGTCCGGCGCCTCGGGGGCCATACCCTCCACGCCGGCTCCCTTCCCGGTCCCGTGACGCCCGGGCTGGATCCGGCACCGGTAGAGCCGGAGGACTCCCGATGGATGGCCCGGGCGCTGGAGCAGGCCCGGCTGGCGGCACTCCGGGGCGAAGTTCCGGTGGGTGCCGTGGTGGTCCGGGACGACGCGCTGGTGGCCGAAGGTCACAACCGGACCTTTCTGGATGCGGATCCCACCGCGCATGCCGAGACGGTGGTGCTCCGGGCCGCAGCGGCGAGGCAGGGGGACTTCCGCCTCGAGGGCACCACCCTCTACGTCACCCTCGAGCCTTGCGCCATGTGTGCCGGCGCCATCGTGCTGAGCCGGGTGCCACGCGTGGTGTTCGGCGCCAGGGACCCGAAGGCGGGAATGGTGAGCAGCCTGGAGAACCTCCTCCAGGACCCCCGTCTCAACCACCGGTGTATCGTCACCCCGGACGTTCTGCCGGCGTCCTCCGCCGAACTCCTCCGCAGCTTCTTCCGGGCCCGCCGCCGTTGAACTCCTCCCGCTGGCTTCTCCTTCTCCTGCTTCTGGCCGGTGCTTGCACCCCGGTGCGGGGCGGCGGTGGTCCCGCCGGCCCTCCGCCGGCGCCTCCCCGGGAGATATCCTCGGAGCGCCCCGATCCCTCCACAGCCGCCGCTCCCGTCGACGAGGTGCGGGGAGTCTGGGTGGTCCGGACGACCCTGACCGACGAAGGGGCAGTTCGCGAGATGGTGGCGCGGACCCACGAGGCGGGCTTCAACACCCTTCTGGTCCAGGTCCGGGGGAGGGGAGACGCCTACTACCGCTCGCAGGTCGAGCCCCGGTCGAGCTTCCTGGAGGAGGCCGAGGGGGGCTTCGATCCGCTGGAAACGCTTCTCGAGGAGGCGCACCGACGGGGGATGCAGGTCCACGCCTGGGTCGTGGCCCAGCTCGTCTGGGGCCTGGCGCCGCTGCCCCCGGACCCCGCGCACCTGGTGAACCGTCATCCGGACTGGCTCTCGGTGCCGCGTCCTCTGGCGGAGGAGCTCTGGGGCGTCGACCCGGCGGACCCGGCCTACGCCATCGCCCTCCATCGGTGGGCGGAAGAGAATCGGGTGCGGGTCGAGGGCGTCTTCGCGGACCCGGGCCATCCGGGTGCCCGCCAGCGACTCGTCTCCGTGGTCCGGGACCTCCTGGTCCGATACCACCTGGACGGCATCCACCTGGACTATCTCCGCTACCCCTCCCCGGAGTTCGACTATTCCAGGGGCAGCCTGGAGCGCTTCCGGGAGTTTGCGTCGGCCCAGATCCCGGTGGGGCTCGCCGCTTCCCTGGACGCCCGGGTTCGCCAGGGCGACGTCACCGTCTGGGCCCGGGAGAACCCGGGGCTCTGGGACGCATTCCGGGAGAGCCGGGTCACCTCGCTCGTGCGTGCGGTCCGGCGGGTCGTGGACGACGTGGCGCCCGATGCACTCCTGTCGGTGGCGGTCTTCGCAGACCCCGTGGATGCGGAGCGGGGTCGTTTCCAGGACTGGCGCGGCTGGCTTGCCTCCGGGACGGTGGACGCCGTTGCGCCCATGGCGTACACGCCGGACGACGCGCGCTTCTCGGACCTGATCCGCCTCGCCACGGAGGCGGATGAAGGCCAGGGCGGACGCCGGGTTTGGGCCGGGGTGGGGGTCTACCAGACGTCGCTGGAGGGCGCGGTGCGGAAGGTGCGTCTCGCCCGGGCTTCCGGCGCAGGCGGGGTGGTGTTCTTCAGCTACGACTGGGCACGGGAACAATCCCCTACCGCCGACGGCGAACCGTACCTGGAGTCCCTCGCACGCCGAGCCTTCGGACCGTCTCCAGGTCAGGCCGAGGCGGGTCGTTGACCCCCGGGGGTCAGGCCGAGGCCTCGTCTCCCACCGAGCGCCCCGCCACGCGCAGGACCAGGACCAGGATGCCGGCGCCCCCCAGGAGGGCGATCCAGTTGGGAAGACCGTAGGCGGTTCCAATGTCCCCCAGAAGCAGGCCGATCCCGCCCACCAGCAGGGCGTAGGGGAGCTGCGTCCGCACGTGGTCCACGTGATCGCACCCGGCGGCGGTGGACGAGAGTACGGTGGTGTCGGAGATGGGGGAGCAGTGGTCTCCGAAGATGGCCCCCGCCAGCACGGAGCTGATGGCCCCGAGAAGGATCGAGTAATGGCTGCCCCCGTCGAACTGGGCCGCTCCCCCCAGCGACACCGTCAGGGGGATGACCAGGGGGATCAGGATGGCCATGGTGCCCCAGGACGTCCCGGTGGCGAAAGCCATTGCGGCTGCCGTCACGAAGACCAACGCCGGAACCCACTGGATGGGCAGGTTGCCTTCCAGCAGGCTGGCCAGGAACTGGGCCGTGTGCAGTGATTCGGTGACGGCGCCCAGCGACCAGGCCAGCGTCAGGATCACCATGGCGATCATCATGGCCTTCATCCCGGCGAGCCAGGCATCGATGGTCTCGTTGAGCGTCAGGAGTCTCTGACCCAGCGACAGGAAGAAGGCCACCAGGCACCCGGCCAGCGACCCCCAGAGAAGGGTGGCAAAGGGGTCCGCCTCGCCGAAGACCTCCCGAAGCGACGCGTCGGGACCCGCACCGGCCCGGCCGGTGGCGTAGAGGCCCCCCAGGACCACCACCACCACGGTGAGGACCGGCACGGCCGCATTCCACCACCGTTCCGGAACCCCCTCCTTGGACGCCATCTCCGAAGCCCCTGTATCCGCTGCCAGCTGGGCGCCGGGCCGGAAGAGCCCGTGACCCCGTGCGGCCCGCTCCTCGGCGTCGGCCATGGGGCCCAGGTCCCGGCCCATGACGGAGGTGGCCACCACCAGGAAGAGGGCCAGCAGGGGGTAGAAGAGGTATGGGATGGTGTGGATGAAGACGGCGAAGGGGCTGACGCCGGAGAGTGAGGCGGCGACCTCAGGGGAGGTCGCCTGGTCCGCCGCGATCCCGAACCCGTCCGAGATCAGGCTGATCTCGTAGCCCACCCAGGTGCTCACCGGAACCAGCGCCGCCACCGGCGCGGCGGTGGAATCCACCAGGTAGGCCAGCTTCTCGCGGGAGATGCGAAGGCGGTCCGTGATGGGCCGCATGGTGTTCCCGACGATGAGGGTGTTGGCGTAGTCGTCGAAGAAGATGGCCATCCCCGCGAGCCATGTGGCCAGCTTTCCCCGCAGCGGCGTCCGGGCGAAGGGAGCCACCGCGTCGACGATGCCCGAAGTGCCGCCGTTGCGCCCGATGATCCCCACCATCCCTCCCAGGAGGAAGGAGAATACGATGATGGAGGCATGGCTCGGGTCCGCCACCGCCGGCACCACGTACTGATCCATGAGCCGCCACAGGGCCTGGAGGGGGTCGTACCCCGTCACCACCAGGGCTCCGAGCCACACCCCTGCCACCAGGGCCGTGATGACCTCCCGGAAGATCAGGGCCAGGAGGATGGCCACCAGCGGGGGGAGCAGGGAGATCCACCCGGGTGCCACGGTAGGGGAGAGGGCGACCTCGGCGCCGCCGATGGAGATCCGGAGAGGAAGCTGGTCTCCGGTCGTCACCATCAACTCCTGCACCAGCAGCGATTCGAAGGGCGCTACCGACCCGGCGGCCAGGGTCGTTCCCGACGCATCGACGACGGACCACGGAACGGGCTCCGTGTCCAGCTCCCGGGGGCCCTGTACCGTGACGGTGAAGGGCACATCGGTGAGGATCACGTCGGGTGTTCCCGTCACCTCCTGGCCCGTGACGGCGAGGGGGAGGGCGACCAGTGCCAGGACCGTCGCGACGGCGTGAAGGAGTCGGATCATGAAGAGCGCGTCAGGAATCCGGAGGGGAAAAAGCCCGTCACGATGGGGCGGCGCGGGGCGCCTGTAAAGGCCGACGGGAGCCCGGTGGCGGGCGCGGGCCCGATGGACTGGTGTTGGTGGGGATTCGCCGACGGGGCGACCTGCTGGCCCGGCTCCTCCAGGAAGAGCTTCGGTCCGCAGAGGGCCACGAAGTCCCCCTGGGCGCGCTGGACATCACCCTCTACCGGGACGATCTCGCCACCGTGGGCCCTCGGCCCCTCGTGGGAGAGACTCAGCTTCCGGCGGCAGGGATCGACGGAGCCACCGTGGTCCTGGTGGACGACGTGCTCTACACCGGACGGACGGTGAGGGCGGCGCTGAACGAACTGGCGGATTACGGCCGACCGGCGCGGATCATCCTGTGTGTTCTGGCGGATCGGGGGGGACGGGAGCTTCCCATCCAGGCCGACATCGTGGGCCGCCACGTGGAGACGGTGGGCCGACAGCGTGTGGAGGTCCGGGTGCCGCCTCTCGACGAGGTCCTGGCGGTGGAGATCGAGGCTTCGGAGTCGGACCGATGAGCCCCGACACCCTCTATCTCGGGAAGGATCTGGTGGGGCTCGAGCCCCTGAGCGCCGAGCAGATCCGGGCCATTCTCGATACCGCCGAGCCCTTCAAGGAGATCAGCGAACGGGCCATCAAGAAGGTGCCGGTGCTCCGGGGAAAGACCATCGTCAACCTCTTCATGGAACCCTCGACCCGCACCCGGATCTCCTTCGAGTTCGCCGAGAAGCGCCTGAGCGCCGATACGGTGAACATCTCCTCCAGCGGTTCCTCGGTGGTCAAGGGGGAGACGCTGGTGGACACGGCCCGGAATCTCGAGGCCATGCGGATCGACATGGTGGTCATCCGCCACGGCGCGTCCGGAGCCGCCCGGTTCCTTGCGGACCGGATCCCGTCGAACGTGGTCAACGCAGGGGACGGGCGGCACGAGCATCCCACCCAGGGGCTCCTCGACATGCTCACCATCCGGGACCATCGGGGGCGCATCGAGGGGCTCAAGGTCTGCATCGTGGGCGACGTGCTTCATTCCCGGGTCGCTCGGTCCAACATCTACGGGCTCCTCAAGCTGGGTGCGGAGGTGGCGGTCTGCGGCCCCCGTACGCTCCTTCCCGTCGGGATCGAGGATCTCGGGGTCCACCTCTTCAGCCGGGTGGAGGAGGCGATCGAGTGGGCCGACGTGCTGAACATCCTCCGACTCCAACTCGAACGGATGGAGGGCGGGTATGTCCCGTCTCTTCGGGAATACAACCGGATCTACGGGGTGTCCTCGGCGCGCCTCGAGCGGGCACCGCGGGACCTGCTGGTCCTCCACCCGGGCCCCATGAACCGCGGGGTGGAGATCGACTCCGACGTGGCGGACGGCCCCCACTCGGTGATCCTCAACCAGGTGACGAACGGGGTGGCGGTCCGCATGGCGGTGCTCTACCTCCTGGCGGGGGGCGCACCCGACACGGCCGAAGCGGCCAAGCAGGGAGGTGAACGATGAGCGATCGAGCCCTCCTGCTGCGAGGCGGTCGCGTGGTGGACCCGAGTCAGTCCCTGGACGAGGTTCGGGATGTACTCCTCCTGGACGGCGTGGTTACGGAGTCGGCCCCGGGGCTCGACGTGCCGGAGGGCGCCCGGGTCCTGGACTGCACGGGGCGGGTGGTGACGCCGGGGCTCATCGATCCCCACGTCCACCTCCGGGAGCCGGGTCAGGAGCACAAGGAGACCATCGGCACCGGGGCCCGAGCGGCCCTGGCGGGCGGGTTCACCGCCGTCGTGGCCATGCCGAACACCGATCCCGTGGTGGACTCTCCCGCGCTGGTGGGCTTCGTGGCGGCGGCGGGGCGACGGGCCGCGGCGGCGCGAGTCTATCCCACCGGCGCCATCTCCCTGGGGCTCCAGGGCGCACGGCTGGCGCCGGTGGGGGAGATGGTGGAGGCCGGCGCCGTGGCCATCACCGACGACGGGCATCCCGTGATGGACTCGGGTCTGATGCGCCTGGCCCTGGAATACGCCCGAGGCTTCGGGATCCCGGTGGCGGACCATCCGGAGGACTTGGGGCTCTCCACCGGCGGCCACATGAACGAAGGGCTGGTCTCGACTCGTCTGGGAATCCGTGGCAAGCCCAACGCCAGCGAGGACGCGCACATCGTCCGGGATCTCCTGGTGGCGGAGTTCACCGGGGGCCACATCCACCTGCAACACGTCTCCACCGCATTCGGCGTGGAGATGATCCGGCAGGCCAAGGCCCGGGGGGTGCAGGTGACCGCCGAGGCGTCACCCCACCACCTTCTCCTCACCGACGAGGCGGTGGAGGGCTACCGCACGGAGGCCAAGATGAACCCGCCCCTCCGGAGCGAGGAGGACCGGGCGGCGGTGGAGGCCGGGATGTTGGACGGGACCTTGGACGTCATCGCGACGGACCACGCCCCGCACCACTACGACGAGAAGGAGCGGGCGTTCGACGACGCCCCCAACGGAATCGTCGGACTGGAGACGTCGGTGGGACTGATCCTGACCCACTTCGTCCACACGGGAAAGCTGTCGATTGGCGGGATGGTGGAACGGATGAGCGTGCAGCCAGCTCGAGCTTTCAACCTTCCCGGTGGCACCCTGGCGCCCGGGAGCCCGGCGGATGTGACGGTGCTGGATCCGGAACGGGAGTGGACGGTGGATCCGGAAGCATTCGTCTCCATGAGCCGCAACACGCCCTTCGGTGGCTGGAGCCTCCGGGGTCGGGCCGTGGCCACCATCGTGGGCGGAGAGGTCCGCTTCCAGCTCGACTAGGCCGGGGCGGCAACGGGGCCGCGGAGGAGCGTCCCCCGTGGGGACGCACGAAGGCCCCGCACCGACAGGCGGCGCGGGGCCCGCGTGGCCGGAGTGCCCGGCCCTTGGAGCGGCCGGATCAGACCCTGGTCAGAGCGACCGGACGTGCTTCGAAAGGCGGCTCTTCAGCCGGGCGGCCTTGTTGGGATGCATCAGCCGGCGCCCCGCGGCCCGGTCGATGAGGACCACGGCCTTCTGGTAGAGCTCGGCGGCCTCATCCGCGGTCTCGGCGTTGCGGACCTTGCGGACGGCGGTCCGGAGGGTCGCCCGCTTCTTGCGGTTCGCCTCGTTCCACTTCCGGCTGAGCTCCATGCGCTTCTTGGCGCTCTTGATGTTCGGCATCGATGTCTCTGGGCGCGGCCCGACGGGCCTCAGGTACGTAGGACGTGTACGAACGTCTTTCAACAGCCTGAAAAGGTACCGCAGCGAGGGCCACGGATCAACGCCTGATGACGGCCGGCCCTCAGACGACCGCCGAAGGGGTGGTCGGCCCCCGGGGGCGGGAATAGCTTAAGGGTCTAATGAACCTGGATTTTCTCCTCATCGTCTCCGTCCTCATCCTGTCGGTGGTGGTCCACGAAGTGGCCCATGCCTGGCAGGCCCGTCGCGAGGGCGATCATACCGCCGACGAACTGGGGCGGATCACGCTCAATCCCCTCCCGCACCTGGACCTCATGGGCTCCTTCCTGGTGCCCTTGTTCCTGTACTTCGCCGGGGGCGGCGTGATCTTCGGATGGGCCAAACCGGTGCCCATCGTGCCGGCGAACTTCCGGCACCATCCGGGGAGCGACATCCGGGTCTCGCTGGCGGGGATCGTATCGAACCTGGCGCTGGCGGTGATCTTCACCCTCCTCGGGGCCTCGGTGGCTGCGGCTTCGGGCCTTCTGGGGGCCGGGATCAGCGGCATCCTCCTCACCCTGGCCCGCTACGGGATCTTCATCAATCTCCTGCTGGCCTTCTTCAACCTGCTGCCCATTCCGCCGTTGGACGGGTCCCACGTGGTGGCCAACCTGCTTCCACGGGAGATGGCCGTCCGCTACCGCAATCTCGGGCGCTACGGCGTTCCGGTCCTTCTCCTCCTCGTCTTCCTCGTGCCTTCGGCGCTGGACGTGGTCCTCGCACCGGTCTACTGGCTCCTCGGTTGGGCCGACAGCTTCATGAGGCTCTGGACTTGACCCCCTCCCAGGGCGTGATCGGGAGTCCCTTCACCGAAAAGGGGGGCTTCTGGCAGGTGGACATCGATCGTTTCCAGGGACCCCTGGACCTGCTTCTGCACCTGATCCGTGCGCAGGACATCGACGTCTTCGACATTCCCATCGCCCGGATCACCGACCAGTTCCTGCAGGCGGTGACCTCCATCGACGCCGGCCAGCTGGACTCCGCCGGCGAGTTCCTGGAGATGGCGGCAACCCTGGTCCGTATCAAAGCCCAGATGCTCCTTCCCCGTCATGACGACGACGAGGAGATGGACCCGAGGGCCGAGCTGGTGCGCCGCCTTCTGGAGTACGAGCAGATCCGGGAGATCGTGGGCCGCCTCCAGGTGGCGGAGACGGAGCGGAGTCGTCGGTTCCCCAAGGGTTGGGTCGAGTCCAGGCCTCGACCGTCGCTGGAGGACACACCGTTGGAGACGGTCTGGGAGGAGGTGATGGCGGCGGCGATGGCGGTGGAGATCCCGGACCCCCGGGATCACGAGCACAGGGTCCGGGTCCGGCCTGTGGCCATGGAGGAGAAGGTGGGACTCATCCTGACGACCCTCGCCCAGGTGGCCCGGGTGGAATTCTCGCGTCTCCTGAAGGGGATCGGGGGCGTGGAGGCTCGTATGCACGGGGTCATGACCCTCCTGGCGAGTCTGGAGCTGACGCGGCGGCGCACCATCTTCCTGAGACAGGTCAGCCCCTTCTCGGAGCTGTGGATCTACCGGCGGGACGAGGACGAGGCGGAGGAGGAGTCGCCGTGAAGCCGAGCCAGATCGTGGAAGCGGTGCTCTTTTCGTCGGATGCGCCGCTGAAGGCCGAGGAGATCGCCCGGGCCGACGAGGCGCTGGACGAGGACCGGGTGGAGGAGGCGATCCAGGAGCTTCAGGTGCAGTACAACGAAGGGGAACGGGCCTTTCATATCGAAGAGGTCGCCGAGGGCTACCAGATTCTCACGCGACCCGAGTTCGCTCCGTACCTGGAGCGCTTCGATACCGTCCCCCGGCCCTCGAGGCTGTCGGGCCCCGCGCTGGAGACGCTGGCCATCATCGCCTATCGGCAGCCCATCGGCCGGATCGAGATCGAGTACATCCGCGGGGTGTCGTCGGCCGGTGTGATCCGAAGCCTGCAGGATCGGGCGCTGGTCGAGGTGGTGGGGCGCCGTGACCGGGTGCCGCTGGGCCTCGACGACGACGAGGACGACGAAACCCAGTTGTCCCTGGAGGAGGACCCGGCGCCGTCGGAGGAGCCGGCATCCGCCGAGGGAGAACCGGGGCCGGAGGCAGCCGCCGAAGCCGAGCCCGAAGCCGGAGGTTGACGGTGCGGCTGCAGAAGTTTCTCTCGCGGGCCGGGGCATCGTCCCGGCGGGAGGGAGAACGGCTGATCCAGGCCGGTCGGGTGCGGGTGAATGGTCGTGTGGTGACCGAGCTCGGGACCCGGGTGGAGCCGGATCGGGACCAGGTGGAGCTGGACGGGGAGTCCCTGAGCCTCCCGGGTTTCCAGTGGATCCTGCTCCACAAACCCGCCGGAGTCCTGACCACCGCCGACGATCCGGGCGGCGGCGCCATCGTGTACGATCTCTTGCCCGAGCGATTCCACGGGCTCCGCTACGTGGGGCGACTGGATCGGGAGACAGAGGGGCTTCTCCTGTTGACCAACGAGGGAGATGTCCTCCACCGGCTGACCCATCCGAGCTACCAGGTGGAGCGGGAGTATCGGGCCTGGGTCGAGGGGCCCGTCAGCGCCGCCACCCTTCGCCGGCTCGTGGACGGGGTGGAGCTGGAGGACGGTCCCGCCCGGGCGGTTAGGGCATGGTCACCGTCCGCGTCCGGGCCGGACGAGATCTGCCTGGTCCTCACCGAGGGGCGGAACCGGGAGGTGCGGCGAATGCTCGAGGCGGTGGGCCATCCGGTGCGTCGGCTGGTCCGACAACGGTTCGGACCCGTGGCCCTCGGGACGTTGGCGGCGGGTCGATGGCGTGAACTCACCAAGGAAGAGATCCATACACTGCGGCAGGCCCCGTCGACGCGATCGGGGCCCGCCGGATCGGAGGCGACATGGAGTTGAAGGATCGGAGGGTCCTGGTACTCGGCGGCGCGGGGCTCGTGGGGATGGCGGTGGCGCGACGGGTGTTGGAGGGAAATCCGTCCCACCTCCGCATCGCATCGCTTCGGGAGAGTGAGGTGACGGAGGCCCTCCAGGAGCTCCGTGCGGCCTTCCCGGAGAGCGAGGCGACGCTCGACGGCCACTTCGGTGATCTCTTCGTCCCGGACGCCTACCGTGGCTGGACGCGGCACGAGCTGCAGTCGGACCCGGAGGGCCGGGCCCGGCTGGTGGCCGTTCTCTACGGCGCGTTGACCCAGGAGGTCCTGGAACGGTCGGCTCTGGGGCGGCTCCCTCCGCTCTGCCGCGGCGCAGGGCGGTGCCGGGACCGCCGCCGTCGAGGAGCACCTCGCCACCCTCTACCTTCCCCAGCTCATCCGCCATGTCCAGGTCTCGCTGGAGGGGATGAAGCAGGCCGGGACCGGGATGTACGTCAAGGTGGGAACTGCGGGCACCGGGGGCATGGGGCTGAACATCCCCTTCACCCATTCCGAGGAGCGGCCCTCCCGCGTCCTGCTTGCGAAGTCGTCGCTGGCTGGCGCCCACACGCTCCTCCTCTACCTCATGGCCCGGACCCCCGGCGCGCCGTCCGTCAAGGAGGTCAAACCCACCGCCGCCATCTCGTGGAAGTCCATCCACTTCGGCCCGGTGGAGCGGGGCGGGCAGCCCCTTCGGCGTTCCGATGCCGCCCGGCCGCTCACCCTGGACGAGGCGTTTCGCGAGGATGCTCCCTATCGGACACTCGACGAGACCGTGGAGGGCGTCGTCCTGGACGCCGGAGAGAACGGTCTCTTCAGCCCGGCGGAGTTCGAGACCCTCACGGCCCTCGGGCTCATGGAGTTCCTGACTCCGCAGGAGATCGCCGACACGGTGCTTCGGGAGATCCAGGCCCATCCCACGGGGAAGGACGTGGTGGCCGCATTGGACGGCGCCACCCTGGGCCCCACCTACCGGGCCGGTGTCCTCCGAGGCAGGGTCCTGGCCCACATGGATGCCATGGAGACGGAGCACGGGGTGCAGTCCGTGGCGTACGAGATGCTGGGGCCACCCCGGCTCTCCAAGCTTCTCTTCGAGGGGGCGATCCTGGCGCGCCTCTTTCCGGACCTCGCGTCCGCCTCCGAGCTCGACCCCGGGGAGACCGCGCTGCAGGCGCAGGATCTCCTGTCCCGGGACGACGATCTTCGCCAGCGGATCCTCTCCATCGGCCTGCCCATCCTCCTCCCGGACGGTGTCAACCTGCTCCGCGGGGCCCGGGTGAAGGTGCCGCCGGAGCCGGACCTCCCCCCGGATCATCCCCGAGTCGTGGATGCGGGGTGGGTGGACCTCCGACAGGACAACTGGCACCACTGGCGGAGGCGGCTCCAGGCGATACGAGACGAGGTCGCCTCCCGTCCCGGGCTGGAGATGGGCTCCGTGGCGGACCACGAGTACGATGACGACTCGGGCCGGATCCGCCCGGGCCGTCTCGCGGCGTGGGTCTTCCGGGTGGAGGATCAGGGCGAGCGGATCAAGCGGTAGACCCGACCGCTCAGATCAGGAGGATGTGCCGTTCGCTGGCGGTGGCGGGAAGGAAGGGAGCCCAGTGGGCCGCCGCCAGGCGGGTACGCTGGTCCGAAAGCGTCACCATGGCGGAGATGTAGTCCCGGTTCACCATCACGCTGGGCAGTCGGATCTTCCCGCTGGGCGTGAACTGCTGGACCTGGGTCAGGGCCACGAAGTCGTCGGGGTCGCTGGCCTGGGCCCGGGCGAGGCCGTACAGGACGTGGCCGTCTGCCGTCCGGATCGCGTGGGGCACCAGAGGACCGGCACGACGCTTCCCCGACTCGTAGGCTCCCGGGTTCTCCATTCGGAGGTCGAAGGCCACCTCGATCAGCTCTGGAGAGAGGTGCACCGCATCGGTATCCACGCCGCCCCGGAGCCGTCGGAGGAAGGCCGGGATCGACTCGGACCACCGGGGAAGAAAGGTGGAGATCTCTCCCGCTCGCGCCGCACCGTGGGCCGTGACGAACGGAGGGGGTGGGGAGGAGAGGTAGGCGCCCAGGGACTCCCGACCGTGGTCCCGACCCGGAAGCTCCTGGCGTTGGAACCGGATGGCGCCCAGGACCAGGGTGGGGACGCCTCGCATGCGGAATCCCACCACCTCCCAGAAGTGGGTCTCGTCGTCGGGCCCCAGGAAGACCTCGGCAGGCGAGGCGGTGAGGTTCATTCCCGTTGCGAGACGCTCCAGGTGTTGCCGCACATGTTCGACGTGCGGGGGCGTACGGGTCCTGTCGCTCATGCGGTCACGCTCCGGGGTCGCCGTCTGCGCCACGTCTCCGGGAGGAAGAGGAGCAGGACGGTGTAGATTTCCAGGCGGCCCACGAGCATGAGAAAGCTCAAGATGCCGAGGGCCGGGTCCGACATCCAACCATAGTTGTCGGTGGCTCCCACGTCACCCAGTCCAGGGCCGATGTTGCCCAGGGTGGCGGCGCTGGCCCCGATGGCCGTGAGGACGTCCATCCCCAGCATTCCCATGGCGACCGCACCCGCCAGGGTGAGGAGAAAGTACAAGAGGACGAATCCGACGATGTTCGCCATCACGTCCTCCTTGACCACGTGACGCCCCACCCGAGCCAGGAAGATGGCCCTGGGGTGGAGGTGCTTCCGGATCTCCATCGCGCTCTGCTTCAGCAGGAGGAGCACCCGGACGGCCTTCACTCCGCCGCCGGTCGAGCCCGCCATGCCGCCGACGAACATGAGGGCGAAGATCACCATCTGTGCCGCAGGAACCCAGGCCTCGAAGTCGGCGGACACGAAGCCGGTGGTGGTGGTGATGGAGGCGCTCTGGAAGAGCCCGTCCCGCAGCGCCGCCTCGATCCCGCTCCCGGTCCAGCCGTAGCCCCCGACGACCAGGTTGATCACGGCCAGGAGGAGCCCGGCCCCCCCAACGATTGCCGTGAAGAAACGCCACTCCGAGTCCCGGAAATAGTCCAGTCGCCCCGTCACCGCCCTGAAGTGGAGGGCGAAGTTCAGCCCGGCCAGGTACATGAAGACGATGGTGACGTACTGGATGTACGGGGAATCGAAGGCGGCCATGGAGGCGTTCCGGGTGGAGAAGCCCCCGGTGGCCAGCGTTCCGAAGGTGTGGGTCAGGCTGTCGAAGAGGTCCAGTCCGCCCAGGAGGTAGAGGATCGTCTGTACGCCCGTGAGACCCAGATAGACGAGCCAGAGGAGCTTGGCGGTCTGGGTGATGCGGGGCCGGAGTCGCTCCGGGGTCGGGCCCGGCACCTCGGCCCGGAACAGCTGCATGCCGCCGACCCCGAGGAAGGGGAGGACGGCGATGGCCAGGACGATGATGCCCATCCCGCCGATCCAGTGGGTGAAGGAGCGCCAGAAGAGGATGCCGTGAGGCAGGCTCTCGATCTCGGCGAAGACGGTGGCCCCGGTGGTGGTCAACCCGGAGATGGACTCGAAATAGGCGGGCAGCACGCCATCGAGCGTCCCCGAGAGGAGGTAGGGCAGGGATCCGAAGAACCCCGCCGACGCCCATGCGAAGGTCACGATGGCGTAGCCTTCCCGTGCCGTGATGTCCGAGTCCAGGGTGGTGCCGTAGAACAGGGCGAGTCCGCTCCCCAGCGTGAGCACGGAAGAGAGGAAGAGCGCCACCGAATCTCCGTCCCCGTAGATGAGGGACACCCCCCACGGGGCCAGCATGGAGAGGCCGAAGAAGGCCAGGAGGAGCCCCACCACGTTGAAGACGTTCCCCAGGGACAAGGGTCGACCCTATTCCGCGAAGAGGTGTTCGACGGCGCCGATGGCCTCCGGCAGGGCGAAGACGATCACCTCGTCCCCCGGCTGGATCTCGTCGTCCCCCCGGGCCAGGAGGATCTCGTCCCCCCGGATGATGGTTCCCACCACCGCACCCTTCGGAAAGTGCAGCTGCTTGAGGGGCTGCCCGATGACCCGGGCGTGGGCTCCCACGCTGAATTCGATGGCCTCGGCTTCGATGCCCTTCAGCGCCGCCACCGTCATGACCCGGCCCCTGCGCACGTAGCGGAGAATCGCGTTCACGGTGGACATCCTGGGGGAGACCGCCGCGTCGATCCCCACCTTGGGGACGATGGAGAGGTAGTCGAACTTGTGGATCATGCTCACCACCTTCCGGGCACCCACCGACTTGGCCAGGAGAGACGCCAGCATGTTCGTCTCGTCGTGACCGGTGCAGGCCACGAACCCGTCGATCCCCGAGACGCCTTCCATCTCCAGGAGCTCCAGGTCTGTGGCGTCGGCGTGGAGGACCAGCGACCGGGGAAGCTCCTCGGCCAGCTCCATGCATCGGCGCCGGTCGTTGTCCAGGATCGTGCACTCCACGCCGTTGGCCTCCAGCAGGTCCGCCAGGTACTCCCCCTCCGTGCTGCCGCCGGCGATCATGACCCGACGCAGGGAGAAGCCGTCGTAGCCCGCGAGACGGTGGATCCCCTCGGCCTCCTCGGTGGGCGCCAGGACGTAGATCTGGTCTCCCGCCTCGATGCGGTCCCCGCCCCGGGGGATCACGGTGGTCCCGTCCCGGGCGATGGCCACGGTGACGTAGTGGAAGTCCCGCAGCTCCTCACCGATCTGCGCGAGCGACTTGCCGGCCACCGGGGCGCCCTCCTTCACCCGGACCCCGAGGAGCTGCACCCGGCCGTCTGCGAACTGGGCCACGTCGGTGGCGGCGGCGGCCTGAAGGAGCTGGTACGTCTCCCAGGCGCACTCCCGCTCGGGGTTGATCAGGAGGTCGATGCCCATCTGGTCCCCCGACAGGACCGAGCCTCGCTCGTAGTACTCGGGATTCGAGACCCGGGCGATGGTGAACTGCACCCCCAGTCGACTCGCCGCCAGACACGAGATGAGATTCACCTCGTCCTGACTCGTCACGGCCAGGAGCATGCGAGAGCCCTTGACGCCCGCCTCCTCGAGCACCGGAAGGGAGGCCCCGTTCCCCGTGAGCGTCATGACGTCCAGCTGCTGCTGGGCGAAGTCGGCCCGTTCCGGGTCGGCCTCGATGAGAACCACATCCTGGTTCTCTTCCGAAAGGCGCTTCGC
>JARRPL010000095.1:0-13043 GCA_037382905.1 Gemmatimonadota bacterium
GCCCTCCCCCCGTGGATCCTGCGAGTGCTGCGACTCACTCCAGCGGTCCGTCGGCGTACAGGACCCGGGACCTGGCGTCCACGTACCGACCCCAGGTCTCCACTTCCCGCTCGAGGCTCGCACGACCTTCGCTCGAGAGCCTGTAGAAGCGGGCTCGCCGGCCCGTGTCCGTGGTGCCCCACCGGGCGGTCAGCAGGCCCCGTCTCTCCAGACGCCGCAGCGCAGGATAGAGGGCACCCTCCTCCACGTCGAAGTCGCCACCGGTCGCCGCACGGATGGCCTTGGCGATTCCGTATCCGTGGCCCGGCTCCCAGCTCAGCGCCTTGAGGATCAGCACGTCCAGGGTGCCTTTGAGGAGGTCGAGGCTCACGGTCGCTCCGGGAAGATGAGACGGGGAGGATCCCTTCCGATGATACGTCCTATGCATAAGAATACAAGGGGTAAGGTCTTTATGGGTCCATTCGGAAGTCCCGCCAGGGGGCCCGGAGGTGCGGGCAGCGTCACCCCGCCGGGAGGGGTTCCGTCGGGAGGGGGGCACTACCGTGCCCGTGACCCTCGGGATTGACCGGACCTGCCCGCGCATCGACCCTGTTCCTACCCTCGCTTCCCCCGGCCACGCGACCACTGGAGGAGATCGGGCGCGTGCTGGACGATCCGGATCACACTCTCGAGGCCACGCTGGATCGGCAGATCGACGGGCTCCGGGGGCGCATCCGGGAGGAGGAGGAGCTGTGCCGGCAGCTCGAGGTCCTCCGGGACCGCGTCCGGCGGGACGGCGACACGGTCCCCCTGGACATTCTCACCCGCAGCCTCAGCGGGACCGTCCGAATGGAGAACCACTACTCGGCGGCACAGCTGGCGCGCCTCGAGGACCGGCGCGAGGCGCTGGGTGCCCAGGGGATGGAGGCGGCACAGACCCGCTGGGCGGAGCTTCTGGACGAGTTCACCGAGGCCTTGGCCGACGGCGTCCCTCCGGAGGATGCCCGGGTGCAGGCCCTGGTGCAGCGGGCCTCCTCGCTCCTGGATGCCTTCACCGGCGGCGATCCGGAGATCCGCGAATCCCTGGCCAGGATGTACCGCCGGGAGGGGCCGGAGCGGGTGCTGGAGGGCCGTGGGATGGCCCTGGCACCCGGTGTATGGGAGTACATGGCACGGGCCCGCGCAGCCCACGACACATGAGGAACTCCCCCCACGACGGAGCGTCCTCCCGGGAGGAGCCTCCCCGGAGACCCGCCACCGGGACCCGGGGGCCGGACGGTGGAGCGCCGGGCGCCTCGGGCGCCGGGTTGAGCCGGGGCAGCCTTCCCACCCTGCTGGGGATCGTCTTCGTCGACATGCTGGGGTTCGCGATGATCGTGCCCCTCATCCCCTTCTATGCGGAGCGCTTCGGCGCCTCTGCGACGGTGGTGGGCTTCCTCGTGGCCTCCTACGCCATGGCGCAACTCGTGGGCGCGCCCGTCCTGGGCGGGCTGTCGGACCGGGTGGGACGCCGACCCGTGCTCGTGGCGAGCCTGGTGGGTACCTCGGTGGGGTTCCTCCTCTTCGGGCTGGCCGGCAGCCTCTGGCTGCTCTTCGTCGCCCGGAGCCTGGACGGCCTCACCGGTGGGAACGTCTCGGTGGCCCAGGCCTACATCGCCGACGTCAGCGCGCCGGACAAACGGGCCCGGAACTTCGGGTTCGTCGGCGCCGCCTTCGGCATCGGGTTCATCGTCGGCCCGGCGCTGGGGGGCTTCCTGAGCCGGTGGGGCCTTTCCACACCGGCCTTCTTCGCCGCGGGGCTGGCCGGTGTCAACGCCTTGGCGGTGCTCTTCATCCTCCCGGAGTCGCTTCCGTCCCGGAAGGGAGACCCGGCGGAGGAGGAGGCCCCTGCCCCCGAGGCCGCAGAGGGAGGGGCCGCCGGGTCCACCGGGGCACCCCCGGTCCGAGGCTGGGCGCACCTGCGGGCCGGGGACAAGGCCGGGGGACTCCTCTGGACCCGCTTCTGGTTCATGCTGGCCTTCGTGACCTACGCCCTGATCTTCGCCCTGTGGGCCCAGTACGAGTTGGGCGTCGACGCCGAGACCACCGGCTACCTCCTGGCGTACGTGGGCGTCCTGATCCTGCTGGTCCAGGGCGGGCTGGTGGGGTGGGTCTCGAAACGGTTCCCGGAGGAACCGGTCCTCCTGACGTGCGTGGTCCTCATGGCCCTCTCCCTGGCGGGGTGGTCGCAGGTGGAGACCATCCCGGCGCTCATGGTGGTGCAGATCCCTCTTTCGGTGGCCGCCGGTCTCTTCGGGGCCACCATGAACAGCGCCCTGGCCCAGTCGGGGCCGGGGTCCTCGTTCTCCTGCTCCCCTTCGCGGTGCGAGCCCTGCACCGGGAGGGACCGGAGTCACATTCCGGCGCCTGAGGTCCCCCCGGCGGCACCTTTGTCCCGGTCACCCCTCCTGGGCCACCATCCGTTCCAGACGTTCCAGCTCCCGGCGGATCGCCTCGAGCTCGGTCTCGAGCTCCTGGTGCCGAACGTAGGCATCCCGTCCGGGCTTCTGGTCCGCCCGGCCCAGCATGGAGTACAGGTAGGACAGCTGGTCCAGCAGCATGGGCGTCTGATAGCTCCCCTCCTCGAGGGTGTTCAGGCGCCGGTCCAGCCCCTGGAATCCCTCCCGGGCGTCGCCCTGGGCTCCCTGAAGGCCCCGCTGGACCCGCTCGTCCACCTCCCGGGCCTCCGCCAGCGTCTCCAGGATGGCCCTGGACAGGGCATACTGCTCCTCCAGGTCGGCCTGGGTGACACCGTCGGCCGCCACACGGGGATCCACCACCACTCGCGCGGTCCGGGACAGGACCCGGTCCCCCACGGCGAGCTGGACCTCGTACCGACCCGGCGGCACGACGGGACCGGAGCCGCGGCCCGCCGCACCGGCGCTGGTGAAGTCCCAGACGAAGCGGTTCATTCCCGGACGGGTCGTGAGCCGGGCGGTCCCCTCCATGCGTGTGAAGGGCGCTCGCATGCCCTGATCCTCCACCTGCCGCATTCCGGGGCCACCGGTGGAGTAGGTGCGGAGGACCTCGCCATCGTCGTCCAACACCGAGAGGGAGAGGTCGGCCGTGAGTCCCTCGGGGACCCAGTAGTCCACGGTGAGCCCGTTGGGGGCCCACTGGGGCTCGACCTGGGGTCCCTGCTGCGCCCCACCGAACCGGCGCCCCCGGGTGCGGACCGCGTCCCTGGGCTGCAGGAGCTGGACGGTGGTGGCGTCGAGGCCGTCCATCATGGCGTGGAGCGGCGTCAGATCATCCATGACCCAGAACGACCGGCCCATGGTGGATACGTAGAGATTGCCGTCGGCCAGCTTGAGGTCGGTGATGGGGGTGGTGGGCAGGTTCTGCTGGAACGGCTCCCAGGTGGCTCCGTCGTCCATCGAGACGAACATGCCGAACTCGGTACCGGCGTAGAGGAGCCCGGCCCGCTCGGGATCCTCCCGGACCACGCGGGTCGGGTGATCCGCCGGAATGCCGTTGTCCCCGGTGGTGAGCCGCTCCCAGCTCTCGCCGTAGTCCCGGGTCCGGTAGATGTAGGGCTCGAAGTCACCGAGCAGGTACCGGTAATAGGCGATGTAGGTCGTCCCGGGCTCGTGGGGGGACACTTCGATGTTCTGCACCCGACCCTCGGGCGCCACCCCCGGAGGAGTGACGTCGGTCCAGGTGGCGCCCCCGTCCCGGGTCACATGGACGGGCCCGTCGTTGGAACCGGTCCAGATCACCCCCTCCTCGTGAGGCGACGCCTCGAGGACGTAGAGGGTCGAGTAGTGCTCCTCGCCGGTGGCGTCCCGGGTGATGGGTCGTACACGACCCCCGGGTCGTGGGGCGACACCTCGATGGGCACGACGCGCTGGAAGCGGTATTCCAGCTCGGCGGGGTTGGTGCCGTACATGTTGGCGGCACCCACGTAGTACTGCTTTTCCTGCCCGGTGGCCCGGTTGTAGCGCCCGAAGCGTCCCTTGCAGTTGGCGTAGACGATGTCCGGCTCCCCGGGTTTGGGAACGGCCGGCCCCGTCTCGCACCCGGCGGCGTCCAGCCAGCCGGCCCATCCCGGAAACTCCTCCGCCGGCCGGTCCGAGGGAACCATGATGGCCGTTCCGTTGTCCTGCTGGCCCGAGTACATCCAGCGGGGGAATCGGTCGTCCAGATCCAGGGAGTAGAGCTCGGCCGTGGGCTGGTTGAAGCGGGACGACAGGTCTCCCCCCCGTCCCGGGTGACCACCGCCCCACCGTCGTTGGACTGGACCATGATCCGGGGATCGTCGGGGTTGATCCACAGGTCATGGTTGTCGCCGTGGGGAGTGCTCCGACGTTCCCAGCTCTCCCCGCCATCGTCCGAGAACCAGAACTGCGTGGCGCTGACCCACACCCGGTCCGCGTCGGTAGGGTCCACGTCCACGTTGGTGTAGTAGAACGGACGGTCCATGAGGGGACCGTGGTTGCTCACCAGCCGCCAGCTGCGGCCCGCATCGTCGGAGCGGTAGAGCCCCTCGTCGGGCTCCTTCGTCTCCACCAGGGCGTAGACCCGGTCGGGATCGGCGGGCGTCACCGCGAAGTCGATCTTGCCGATGAGCCCGGACGGGAGCCCCAGAGACACGTATTCCCAACTGTCGCCACCGTCCTCGGAGCGCCAGATGCCGTCCTCCCGGGCCGACTCCTCCATGCCCGAGATGATGGACCACGGCTTCCGCTCGCCCCGCCACATGGAGGCGTACACGACGTCCGGGTTGGTGGGGTGAAGCTCCACGTCGATGGCCCCCACGGAGTCCGAGGTGAAGAGCACCCGGTCCCAGGTGCGTCCCGCATCCCGGGTGCGGTAGAGTCCCCGGTCCTCGTTCTTCCGGAACGGATTCCCCAGCGCTGCCGCAAAGGCCACGTCGGGATCCCGGGGATGGATCTCCACCGCTCCGATCTGTCCCACCTCCCGCAGCCCGATGGATTGCCACGTGGCGCCGGCGTCGTCGGACCGGTACGCGCCTCGCCCGAGGATGACGTTGGAGCGGATTCCGTCGGACCCGGTGCCCACGTAGACCCGGTCCGGGTTCGAGGGCGCCACCCGGATCGCACCGATGGAGCCGGTGGCCAGATACCCGTCCGAGACCGGGAGCCAGGTCACCCCCCAGTCGGTCGTCTTCCAGACCCCACCCCCCGTCGCCCCCATGTAGAACGTTCCGGGGTGCGCACGATGGCCGGCCACCGCCGTGACCCGACCGCCCTGCGTCGGGCCGACCAGCCGGTAGTTCAGACCGTGCATCACCTGGGGGTCCACCGCCGCGGCCGACGCCGTCGCCCCGCCGGTGCCCATGCCCGGTGCCCGGGACCGGGCCAGCTCCTCCTGAGCGGTGAGGGGGAGGGTGGCCGCCAGGAACAGCGCAGGCAGGCCGACGAAGAAGCGGCGGCCCCGACGAGGGGTTGGCAGGGAAGGCGTCATGGAAGATCCGGGATCCGTTGTGGGTTCCTGAAGGGCGGGTCTAGAGTGCCGCCCACGTCCACCTGGGTCAATCCGATGCCGGGTCGGCGACGGGAAGGTCAGGTGGGGAGGAAGGCGCTCAGGGGCGGGACGCGGAGGAGGAGGTCGGACACCCGGGCGCGCCAGCCCGGGGGAGAAGCCGTGTAGCGAGGCTCCCTCCGCACCGCTCCGCTCCGGCCCAGCGCCTCGAGCGCCGACGGCGGCAGGTCCGAGGGGAGGACCAGGGCCTGGGCGCCCAGCTCCCGGCTCCAATCCAGCGCCGCCGCCAGCAAGGCCTCCAGCGCACCGTCCGAAAGGGAGGGACCCGACCGGACCCGGTCCATGCGTGCGGACCCGCCGCCCTCCCCCGCCCAGAGGCGAGCCCACCCCACCACCCGTGACCCGGAGCGGACCACGACCACGCTGGCGCCGTGGAGGGAGGTGACGTCCAGACCCGGCGACAGGAGAGCGAGAGGTCGATACAGGGCCAGCGCACGGCGCTCGGAGAGCACCTCCGCCTCCAACTCACGATCTTCGGCAGCCCGTGGCGGAAGAGAAGGCGCCGACGCCGGGGAGAGATCGACCCGGGTGCGGGTCCCGCTCAGGCGCACGTTGAAACCCTTTCGCCTGTAGAGCTCGGCCATGGCGGGGCTCACCTCCCGAAGGACGGGGATCCGCCCCCCCGCCTGGGAGAGGTCCAGGAAGGCCCGGACCATGGGCCAGTCGGCGCGGGTGCCGGGACGGACCACCGGGTCTCCGTCCGCCACCAGGCAACCCATGTGGGTCCGGACCGGGATGAAACCTCTTCCAAGGGCGTCCATCAAGAGGCTCGACTCCCCGGAGAGGGCCCAGGATGCATCCGGGCTCGGCGACACTCGAGCGATGGACCGGACCGTCACCGGGACGGGACCCGCTTCTTCCGAGGGCTCACCGGAGATGCCTACGGCGGACAGCCTCTGGAGACGAGGCCAGATGGGGGCGAGAACGCCGCTGATGAAGGGCATGCAGGGGACGGAAACGGGTGGCGAGGCTCGTTGCGATCCTCCCGTGGAGCCCCGAAGTTCGTGCGACTTCCAACAGTAGTACAAGAAGTGTGCCCGAAGTGGCTCTGGACCGCAACTCGACCCCCGTCCTGTTGCGCGTCCGCAATGGCACGTTTCGATGCACCTCCTGCATCGAAACGATGCACGGTCCTGTTCCGGACCGAGCCGATCACTCCTCCCGGAGCACCGTCATGGGGTCGGTCCGGGCAGCTCGGAAGGCGGGGATCGCCGCAGCGGCGAGCCCCGCCAGAAGGAGCACCGCCACCGTTCCCGCAAGGCTCATCGGGTCCACGGGTGAGACCCGGTAGAGGAGCGCCGCAGTGAAGCGGCTCCCCACCCACGCCAGGATCAGCCCCAGCCCCACCCCCACCGCCACGGGAACGAGGCTCTGGAGGATCACCTGACTCCGGATCGTGCCGGCGTCGGCCCCCAGGGCGATCCGCACGCCCACCTCCCGCACCCGGGCTCCCACGGCATAGCTCACCACGCCGTAGAGTCCCACGACCGCCAGAACCAGGGCCAGACCCGCGAATCCGGCCAGGAGCAGGGCCAGGAACCGGTCCGGACCCAGGGCCTCGGCTACCGATTCGGTCAGGAGCTGGACATCCGGAACCGCCAGGTCCGAGTCCAACTCCCCCACCACGCTCCGGATGGCCGGCGCCAGGGCGGCGGGATCGGTTCCCGTGCCCGTACGCAGCGCCACGAACATGCTTCTGGACGGGGATTGGGCGTGGGCAACGTAGAAGGCGGCACGAAAGTCGTCCCGCACCCCGAAGTTCCGGACGTCCGCCACCACGCCCACGATCTCGAGGAGGAGCGGGTCATCCGGGTCCCCCACCGCCAGACGACGACCGATGGGGTCGACCTCCGGGAAGTGCCGCGCCGCCAGGGTCTGGTTGATCACCGCCACCGGGGGCGTGTCCATCCCGTCCCGGTCCTCGATCCCCCGCCCGGCCACGAGGCGCAGCCCCAGCGTCTCCATGTAGTCCGGCGTCGCCCGGCGAACCCAGGCGGCCCTCCGCTGACCCGGCGGGGGGATGGGGGCCTCCTCGGCCTGCACGGTCACGTCTCCGTCGAAGCCCGAGAGAGGGAGGGAGCTCACACCGCCGACGGCCTCGACCCCGGGAAGCGCCCCGAGGCGGGGGAGAAGCTCCCGGAAGAAGGCGGCTCGGGCCTCCGGGGCGTCGTAGGCGGGGCCCTGGAGCCCCAGGAAGAACGAGGCGACCCCTTCGGGCCGGAAGCCAAGGTCCACGGCCCGCAGCTCCGAGAAGCTTCGGCCCAGCACGCCGGCCGTCGCCAGGAGGGCCACGGCCAGCCCCACCTGGAGAACCACCAGGGTCGAGCGGAGACGAAGCTTGGTCCCCGACGACGACGCGCCACGCCCTCCGCCGGCCAGCGTCGACCGGAGATCGGCCCGGCCCATCTTCAGGGCGGGCAGCAGGCCGGTCATGACCGCGGCAGCCACGGTGACGCCCAGGGCCACCGCCAGCACCCGCCCGTCCACCGACACCGCATCGATCCGGGGCGTGCCCGGGGGGGCCATCGCCACCAGGATGCGGGTGCCGGCGACGCCCAGGGCCACGCCCAGCGCTCCACCCACGACGGTGAGGAGGCCCGTCTCCACCAGGAGCTGCCGCACCACGCGAGACCGCCCCGACCCCAGGGCGGCGCGAACCGCGAAGGCCCCCTCCCGGGTCGAGTTCCGGGCCAGCAGGAGGTTGGCCACGTTCACGCAGGCCAGGAGCAGGACCAACGCCACCGCAGCCAGGACCAGGGAGAGACCCGAACGGGCCGACGCCACCAGGTCGTCCCGGAGCCCCACCACCAGGAATCCCATATCCGTATTGTGCTCCGGATACGCCTCTTCCAGTCGCGACGCCAGCGCCGAGAGCTCGGACTGGGCCGCGGTCAGGGAGACCCCCGGCGCCAGTCGACCGAAGGCCCGAAACGAGGCATTGCCCCGCATGCCGGCGCGCTCCGCCGCGTCCAGCTGGAGGAGCCCCCAGATCTGCGGGTCGTAGGGCAACGGCGCGCGGAATCCCGGGGGCAGGACGCCGATCACCTCCCAGCTGGCCCCCCCGAGGTCCAACGTCTGGCCCACGGCGCCGGGATCGGCGCCGAGCCGCTCGGTCCAGAACCCGTGGGAGACGACCACCACCGCGGGACCGCCCGGGACATCCTCCTCGTCCAGGAAGAGCCGACCCAGGGCCGGCTCGACCCGGAACACCTCTCCGAGGGTACCCGCCGTAACCTGGATCCCGTCGACCCGGACCGGATCGCCGCGGCCCAGTAGGGTGGGGCCCCATCCGCCGTAGATCCCCACCTCCTCCAGGGACGCCGTCTCGGTTCGGATGTCGTGGAGGTTGGCATAGCCGAACCACTCCCGCTCGGGACCGCCCCGCTCCGTCCAGTCGGACCACACCGCCACCAGACGCTCCGGCTCCGGGAAGGGCAGAGGCCGGAGGAGGATCCCGTCCACCAGGGAGAAGATGGCGGTGGTGGCACCGATCCCCAGGGCCAGCGTCAGGAGGGCCACGATCGTCACGCCCGGCGTCCGGGTCCACTGCCGCGCTCCCACACGGACATCCATCCACAAACCCTCCACCCCACGCCTCCACATCATCGTCCACCTCCCGATCCGGTCTTCTCTGCGAACCGCCGCCCTCACGGCCCCGGCATCGCCGAAACGGCGCCGGGCCTCCACCCGAGCTTCCTCCAGTGACCATCCTTCCTGCACGAGCCGCCGGGCCCGGGACTCCAGGTGGTGACGGAGTTCCTCGTCCACACCGTCCGGCTCGTCGGACCCGATCATGGCGCCTGGCCCGGCGCCAGCGCCGACGAGACCGCCCGGGCGTACCGGTCCCACTCCAGCGCCGCCTCGGCCCGCTGGGACTCCCCCGCCTCCGTCAGCCGGTAGAATCGGGCCCGTCGGTTGTTCTCGCTGGACCCCCACTCGGAGGCCAGCAGGCCCTTCCGCTGCAGCCGGTGCAGGGCCGGGTAGAGGGTCCCCTCCTCCAGGAGAAGCGTCCCGCCGGTGACCGCCTCGATCCACTCGGCGATGCCGTATCCATGGCGCGACGCCCCCTCCCCCAGCGAGGCGAGGATGAGGATATCGACAGTCCCTTTGAGGAGGGTCAGATGGGTCTCGGTCACGGCGGCTCCCTTGTATTGCAAGGGAAGCTGGCACCGCTCCCCTCGAACTGCAAGGGGAATAGCCGTCCGGGCACTCGCGTTGGGGACAGGGGAACTCCGGAACGCCTCCCAGCCGGAGCCTCGAGCGAGCGCTCCGGGAATCCCTCGGCGACACGGTACGGAACCCCGGGACGGCCTCCGGGGGTCTGGGTCGTGCCCGTCACCGGTCCGGGACCGGTGTGCGGGGCAGCGACGATTTCGATCCTCGCCCCTCCTTCCCCCATGCGCATGAGCAGATTCACCCCTGTCCGCCCCGAGCCCATCGGCCCGGGAGAGGAGTCGGTCTGGCGGTATCCCCGTCCCCCGGCCCTGGAGCCCGTGGAGAAGCGAATCCGGATCGTCTTCCACGGGGAGGTCGTGGCGGACACCCGGAAGGCCTGGCGGGTGCTGGAGACGAGCCATCCGCCCGTCTACTACCTCCCTCCCGACGACATCCGGATGGATCTCCTGGAGCGTGCGGGCGGGGGGTCCTGGTGCGAATGGAAGGGTCAGGCGCGCTACTGGACGCTCCGTGTCGGCGACCAGACAGCGGAGCGGGTGGCGTGGAGCTACCCCGACCCGTCGCCCCGTTTCGAGGCCCTCCGGGATCACCTGGCCTTCTATGCGGGACCGCTGGACTCGGCCACCGTGGCCGGCGTCGAGGTGGAGCCCCAGCCCGGTGGCTTCTACGGCGGGTGGGTCACTCCCGAGATCAAGGGCCCGTTCAAGGGCGGCCCCGGGACCATGGGCTGGTGAGGGGCGGACCCCGGGCCCGTCAGGGCAGCGCCCCGGGTAGTGCCTCCCCTCCGGCCCGCCGGCACCTTCCCCCTCTCGACCTCCGGGGCTGAGACGGTGGGCGTCCGGACCCTGGCCCTCGTCTTCGGCGACCAGCTGGATCCCGCCGCACGGCATCACCTGGCGCTGGACCCGGAGGAGGACGCCCTCTGGATGGCGGAGGGGGAGGAGGAGATCTCGGACCCGCCGGCCCACAAGCGCCGGATCGCCCTCTTCCTCTCGGCGATGCGCCACTACCGGGACGCCGCCAGGGAAGCGGGGTTCACGGTCCACTACCACGAGCTCACCGGAGACCCGGACGACGACGAGGGCCGCAGCTTCGGCGAGGTCCTGGCCGCCACCGTCCCGGAGATCGCCCCGGAACGGCTCGTGGCCGTCGAACCCGGGGACTGGCGGGTGGCGGAGGCGCTCCGGTCGGCCGCAGAGGAGCTGGGGCTCCCCCTGGAGCTCCGTCCGGACCCCCACTTCCTCCTGCCGCTGGAGGATTTCGAGGACTGGGCGGAGGGTCGGAAGCGCTTCCTCCTGGAGGACTTCTACCGGATGATGAGGAAGAGGACGGGGATCCTCATGGAGTCGGACCAGGAGCCCGTGGGAGGCGAATGGAACTACGACGAGGACAACCGGGAGAGCTTCGGGAAGGACGGCCCCGACGATCTGCCCTCTCCGCCCACCTTCGAGCCCGACGAGGTCACCCGCGAGGTGCTGGAGCTCGTGGAGGCCCGCTGGCCTTCCCACCCGGGCCGCCTGGAGGACTTCGCCGAGGCGGTCACCCCGGAGCAGGCGTCCGAGGCCCTCCAGGCCTTCGTCCGGGACCGGCTACCCCGGTTCGGGACCTACCAGGATGCCCTGTGGCAGGGGGAGCCCTTCCTCTACCATTCCCGCCTTTCGGGCTCCCTGAACTTGAAGCTCCTGGATCCCCGGAATTGCTTGGAAGCCGCCGAGGATGCGTTGCGGCGGGATCATGCCCCCCTCAACGCCGTCGAGGGCTTCATCCGCCAGATCCTCGGATGGCGCGAGTACGTCCGCGGCATCTACTGGACCTTCATGCCCGAGTACCAGGACCGGAACGCGCTGGAGTGCGAGGACCTCGAGGTCCCGGCCTTCTTCTGGGACGGGGAGACGGAGATGGCGTGCGTCGCCGATGCCATGGCGACGGTTCTGGACCACGGCTACGCCCACCACATCCAGCGCCTGATGGTGTTGGGCCTCTTTGCCCAGCTCTACGGCGTGCACCCGTACCGTTTCCACGAGTGGCACATGGCGCTCTACCTGGACGCCGTGGACTGGGTCTCGCTGCCCAACACTCTCGGGATGAGCCAGTTCGGGGATGGCGGTCTGGTGGGGACCAAGCCCTACTGCGCCTCGGGCCGATACATCTCCCGGCAGGGCAACCACTGCTCCAGTTGTCGATACCGGCCGGACCGGGCGGCGGGCGACGACGCGTGCCCCTTCACCTCCCTCTACTGGGACTTCCTGGCTCGCCACCGGGAGCGGCTCCGGGACAACCGGCGCATGGCCTTCCAGATGAAGAACCTGGAGCGGAAGGATCCGGCGGAGGTGACGCGGATCCGTACGCACGCCCGGGAGCTGCGGGAGCGGATCCGACAGGGAGAAGCGGTATGATTCCCTCAGCCCGGACCTCTGCCGTGCTTCCCCGCTCCGGTCCGGCGGCGTTCCCGGCCGATCACACGCGCCCATCCACTCGGAGGAGAATCAGATGATCGTCCAACCGGCCTCCCGATTCACCGCGACGCTTCTCACCCTGACCGCCCTCGCCGTGGCCGGGGCGACGCCGGAGGGCCTCTCGGCACAGACGCCCATCCCCACGACGGTGGTGGTCCGGGCGGTGGCCAACGACGCCAAGCTCATCGGGTCCGGTGTCGGCGGCGCCCGCATCACCATCCGGGACGAAGCCACCGGCGAGGTGCTCGCCCGGGGCACCCAGGAAGGGGGCACCGGCGACACCCAACGCATCATGGGCCCGCGGGAGCGGGGCGAGGTGATCTTCGATACCGAAGGTGCCGCCGGGCTCGAGGTCGTCATCCCCCTGACCCGCCCGCGCCGGGTGGAGATCGAGGCCCGCGGTCCCATGGGCACGCCTCACGCCCGCCAACGGGCCACCACGACCCTGCTCCTGGTGCCGGGAGAGGACATGGTGGGCGACGGAATCGTCCTGACCCTCCACGGCTTCACCGTCCAGCTCCTGTCACCGGAGACCGAACGCCTGGAGCTGGCGCCCGGCTCCCCCGTACCGATCCGGGCCCGGGTCACCCTCCTCTGCGGCTGTCCCACCGAACCCGGCGGGCGGTGGGACGCCGATCGCATCGACATCCGGGCCCAGTGGGTCGTGGACGGTCGGGTGGTCCGGGAGGCCCCCCTCACCTTCTCGGGTACCGCCAGCGAGTACACCGGTGAGCTCCGGGCTCCCGATGCCGCCGGGCCCGTGAGCCTGCGTGTCCTGGCCACGGACGCCGGTCGGGCCAACGCGGGGATGGACGTGCGCACGGGCGTCGTCGTTCCCCGGTGACCGGGATCCGCCTCCCACTCCCGGGCGGACTGGTTGAGGCGCGG
>JARRPL010000095.1:13069-29158 GCA_037382905.1 Gemmatimonadota bacterium
GGATCCGACCGGCCGAGGGGGCGCATCGTCGAACCCGCTGGACCGCGGTCCTGGTGGAGCCCCCCCACGGACACGGCCTGGTGAGCCTCCGGACCACCCTGCCCAACGAGCTGATCCGGCGGGCCCTCCAGGAGCAGGCTCTGGACGAGTTCGCCGAATGGAGGCTGGTCCGGACCGAGTGGCCCCACGGGCGATCCCGCCTCGACTTCCTGCTGGAGGACCCCTGCGGCGGTCGGCTGGTCCTGGAGGTGAAGAGCGTCACCCTGGTGGAGGACGGCATCGCCCGCTTCCCCGACGCCGTGACCGCCCGAGGGGCCCGTCATGTCCGGGAGCTGACGGAGCTGGTGCAGGAGGGGCGGATGGCGGCGGCGATCCTCTTCGTGCTCCAGCGGGACGACGGCCGGATCATCGAGGCGGCCCGCGGCATCGACCCGGCCTTCGCCGATGCCCTGGCCGACGCGCGCCAGGCGGGCGTACGGATCCTCGGACGCCGCTGCCGCGTGTCGATGAAGGCGGTGGAGCTGGGCGATCCCGTACCGGTCCGGTAGCACCGCCAGAGAGCGACAACCGGCCTCGATCACCGCAAGGCACCGCGGAATAATGACTTACGGACCCTGGTCACCCCATCGCCCCACCGCTTCCTCGCCCCTCCGGGAAACCCTTTCACCTCCGGGCTCGTTCTAACGGGTGTACCGGCTCGTGGAGGGCGGCGATCCGCCCCACCGGTACCCGGCGACAAGGGGTCGTCGGCAATGGGAACCCAGCGGGAGGAAGATGATGACGATGCGGACGAATTGGGGACTCGTGGCCCTGACGGCCTTGTTCACCGGCGCCGGTGCCGTGCAGGCCCAGACGGCCTCGCCGACCTCCGACGAGGCACAGCGTACGGCGCAGGCGGAGCGACTCCAGCGGCAGGCGCAGGAGGCGAGCCAGCACGTCAGCTCGTTCAAGGAAGCCTCCTCGCTCTACCGGGAAGCCGCCGAGACGCTGGGTGATCATCCCGAGGCGGCGACCCAGCTGATGCAGGCGGCCCGCCTCGCCTACTACACGGGCGACGAAGACGCCGCCATCCGGGACTTCACGGCGGCTGGGGAGCGGGCGCTGGCCTGGGGCGATGTCCTGGCGGCGGCACAGAGCTTCCTGGATGCCGCATGGGTCGCTGCCGAAGCGCAGCGGGGTGAGGCGGCGGAGCTGGCCCACCGGGCGGAGAAGTTGAGCAGCTCGCCGCTGATTCAGCGGCAGGAGCGGCTCGCGCTCCTGAACCGGATCGCCGAGATGCAGGAGTAGCAGGCCTCGGCGGGAGACCCGCTTCGGGCCATCCGGCCCGAGACGTGTGGAGGCCCCCGGGTTCAGGCCCGGGGGCCTTTCGCGTCGGTGCCCTCCGAGAGAAACGCACGAATCTCCTCCACGGTGGATCGGGCGCTGCGGCCTACACCGATGAGGGTCGCCGAGGCGAAGCCGGTCCACGACCCGTAGCCCACCAGCCAGAGGCGGCGCTCCACCACGGAGCGCGTCCCCCGCACCGCCACCCGGTGCCGCCGGTCCACGACACCCAGGGGAGCCAGGTGTGCCAGCGCCGGCCGGAAGCCCGTGCACAAGATCACGGCGTCCAGCGGCTCCTCCCGGGGCCCTGCCCCCCCGACCCCGGCCCACACGGCCCCCTCGGGCGTGAACCGGAGGGGCATCCGCCGGGCGTTCAGGAGGCCCCGGTCCCGGGCCCTCCGCACCGGGGGGACCATGACGATGTCCCCCAGACTCCGACGCGGGGGCTCGGGCGCTCCCGCCTCCCGGGCCCGATACCGGGCTGTGGCCTCGTGGAAGAGGACCCGGCCGTCCACGTCATCCGGAAGAAAGACCGGCGGTTCCAGCGTCGCCCAGCTCACCCGCGCCACCGGGGCGAGCTCCGCCAGGATCTGGGCCCCCGAGTTCCCACCCCCCACCACCAGGACCGACGCATCCTCCAGGCCGTGTGCCCGGGGGGAACGGTACCGGGAGGAATGGAGAAGCTGCCCCCGGAAGAGGTCGAGCCCAGGGAGGTCCGGGAGGTGGGGCTCCCCCCAGGTCCCGGTGGCGCTCACCACCGTACGGGCCAGGAGCTGCCCCCCCTCGCCGTCGGAAAGCTGCAGGAACTCGGGGTCGGTGGCGTGCGTGACCTCCCGCACCCCCCAGGGCCGGAGGACCGGCACCTGATAACGGGCCTCGTAGGCCTCCAGGTAGTCGATGACCTCGTCCCGGGTCGGGTACTCCCCGCTCCGGGCCCTGGGCATGGGCCAACCGGGGAGGGAGCTGAAGCGGGCCGGCGAGAAGAGCCGGAGGGAGTCCCACCCTCCGACCCAGGCCCCGCCGGGGCTCTCCCGGTCGTCCAGAACCACGTGCTCCACACCGGCCCTGCCCAGGTAGTACGAGACGGAAAGCCCCGCCTGCCCTCCGCCGATCACAGCGGTGTCCACGACGCTCATGGTGGGACGATGACGTCGCACGCCTCCGCCGGGCAACGGGCGTTGCCGGCTCCCGGCCCTCGGCGTTCTCTTCAGCCCCATGGACCTCTCCGTTCCCCAGCTGGCGGCCACCGAACTGGCGGCGGCCTACTTCCAGTTCATCGTCACGGTGGCGCTCGCCCTCCTGGCGGCCCGCCTGTATCAACGGTACCGCAAGTCCTACTTCCGGGACTGGGCCGTGGCGTGGGGCATCTACGCCGTCCGCCTGGGGGCCATCGTGGTCTTCCTCCACACGGCGATTCCGGTCTGGCTCTACTGGCACCAGGTCCTGACCGGTTGGACGGCGTTGGCCCTCCTCTGGGCGGCCCTCTCCTTCGCCCGGGAGATCCGTTGGCGACCGGTCTACTGGCTGCTGGTCCTCTTCCCCCCCATCTGGTCGTACGCAGCCATCTACCAGATGGACAACTTCCTGTTGGCCGCCGGGCCCGCGGTGCTCTTCCTGAGCGCGGCGACCCTCGCCACGGCCTGGGCCTTCTTCCGCTACCACCGGGAAGCCTCCTCCGCTGCCGCCCGCCTTCTCGCCTTCTTCCTCGTCTTCTGGGCCCTCCACCACCTGGACTACCCCTTCCTCCGGGCCCGGGGGATCTGGAACCCCTGGGGCTACTACCTCGACGTCCTCTTCGAGCTGGCCGTGGGGGGAGGCATCCTCCTGCTGGTCCAGGAGGACCTGGACGAGGGGCTCCGGGCTCTCTCGGCCCTCTCGGCGGAGCTCCAATCCGGCCGGCCCCGGGAGGAGCTCCCCCAAGCGCTGATCGACCAGGTCCTGGCCCTGCGGGCGGTGCGGGGGGGAGCCCTCTTCTGGTCTCCCTCCGCCGAAGGTGCGTCCCGGCCGCCCGGCGACTGGCTGGAGGCCGGCACGATCGTCGCCGCCGGAGGAGCGTGCCGGAGTTGGCAGGACGAGAATCCGGGCCCGGGCCTGGCTCGCCTGCTCGAGCCGGTGGCGACGGTGGGGGAACCCCGGGTGCGCCGGGAGGCCTCGTCCGCCGAGATCCCCCACGCCTACGTCGCTGCCCTCCCCATCCTCCAGCGGCAACGGGTGTCCGGCGCCCTGGTGGTGGTGGGCGAGGCTCGGGACCCCTTCACCGCCCTGGACGACTCCTTCCTCCTGACGCTGGGGCAACAGATCGGTGCGGCACTCCGGAACGCCGAGCTGAACCGGAGCCTGGCGGACCGCACCCGGCAGCTGGAGCGGCTGCAGGAGCAGATGGTGCAGCGGCACGAGGAGGAGCGGGACCGGATCTCGAGGGAGCTCCACGACGAGACGGCTCAGGTCCTGGCCGCCGTCAACATGCGTCTGGGCCTCCTCCAGGAGCTGGTCCGGGACCTTTCGGGCCGCGGCGGACTCCAGGTGGAGGCCCGGCTCCCGGAGCAGCTTCCGGAGCTGTCGCCGGCGGCGGAGCTGGCCATGTACCGGGCCGTGCAGGAAGGGCTCGCCAACGTCGCCCGGCACGCCGAGGCGGAGCACGCCGTCCTGTCGGTCAGCGCATCGAGCGGCGGGGTCCTCACCCTGACCATCCAGGACGATGGGCGGGGCTTTCCCCAGCGCGTGCTCTCCGGAGAGCTGCGCCACTCCTCGGGACTCATGGGCATGCGGGAACGGATCGCGGCGGTGGGGGGAGAGGTAGCACTCGGCACGTCCCCCGCGGGGGGAGCGTCGATCCAGGTCAAGCTCCACACCCGAGGGGAGTCACGAAGCGCATGAAGGTCATGATCGCCGACGACCATGCCGTCGTCCGTCAGGGAATCCGAGCGGTACTGGAGAGCGTTCCGGAGCTGGAGGTCGTTGGGGAAGCCGGTACCGGCGAGGACGCGCTGGAGCTCGTCGAGGCCCAGGACCCGGACGTGGTGGTTCTGGACGTCAACATGCCCGGGATCGATGGTCTCGAGGTGACCCGGACCCTGAGGGAGGAGGGTCACGACTGTCGCATCCTCATCCTCTCCATGCACGACAACCCCGAGTACGTGCTCCAGGCGCTGCGCCTCGGGGCCGATGGCTACGTCCTCAAGGACGCCGGGCCCGCCGAGTTGCGGGAGGCGGTCCAGACGGTGTGGCAGGGGAGGGAGTACATGAGCGATCGGGTGACCCACCAGCTCTCCGTGGCCCTCCGGAACGAGCTCGAGCAGGACAAGCGGAAGGGGCGGCTGGAGGCCCTCACCCCCCGGGAGCGCGAGGTCATGCTGAAGGTGGCGGAGGGAAAGACCAGCCGGGAGATCGCCGAAGATTTCGGCATCAGCCATCGCACGGTGGAGACCCACCGGGAACGGCTCATGGCCAAGCTCCGGATGGGAAGCGTCGCCGATCTCACACGCTTCGTGGTGGAGATGGGGCTGGACGAGGACGACGACGGACGGGGATGAGGTGGAGGTGGCGGGTGGGTCAGTAGATCCACGGACCCGCGGTTGGGTATCCTCCCGACTTCCGGCTCGGGCGACGCCTCCGTAGCCTTCGAGCCATGCGAAATCTCGTCCATTTCATCCCGATCCTGACGACGCTGGTCGCCGCCGTCTTCGCGCCCCGCGTCCTCGCCCGGTGGAAGCTCAAGCGCCCGGCACCTCACCTCTTCTGGTGGGGGCTCGGCATCGTCCTCTACGGCGTGGGCACCTTCACCGAATCCTGGACCACCCTCTTCGGCTGGAACGAGTGGGTCTTCCGCAGCTGGTACGTCGCGGGGGCGCTTCTGGGCGGCGCCCCCCTGGCTCAGGGCACCGTCTACCTCCTCCTCTCCCGCAAGACGGCCAACATCCTGTCGGTGGTCCTGGTGGCGGCGGTGGCGGTGGCCTCGGTCGGCGTCTTCCTGACCCCCATCGACATGTCTCTGGTGGAGCCCCATCGGCTCACGGGGAGCGTCATGGAGTGGCAGGGCGTGCGGCGGTTCAGCCCCTTCATCAACACGTACGCCTTCATCTTCCTGGTGGGCGGCGCCGTCCTGTCGGCATGGCGCTTCCGGGACGACGAGGGGGCCCGGCATCGGTTCGTGGGGAACGTCTTCATCGCGGTGGGCGCCCTCCTTCCGGGGATCGGCGGAATGGCCACCCGGATGGGGCACACCGAGGTCCTGTACGTGATGGAGCTCATCGGACTCCTCCTCATCTGGACGGGCTACCGGTACAACGTCCGGCCCGGCGCCTCGGGAGCGCCGGCAGGGGAGCGTTCCAGCGGGAGGGGGACTCCGGCCTCGGCCACGGCCTGACCCCGGAGGTCGCCCTGGCGTGACGGCCCGAGGCCCCGACCGGGGGATGGCTCCCCGGGCCTTTGCGGGGATCGAGGCCGTGGAGGTAGCTTGCGTATCCTTCCGCACGTCCTCCTCCCCCACCCATGGCGCGCCTCCCTCGGATCGTACCGGTTCTGACCCTCCTGGCCTCGCTGGGAGCCGCCGCCTGCGACCCGGGCGAGACCGGGTCGCCGACCCCCCTGACCTTCCGTGTGGGTGTCCTGGCCCTCATGGAGGGACCCATGACCGCCATCTCCGGTCTCCCGACGCTGGAAGGGGCCCGGATGGCCGCCGAGGAGATCAATGCAGCAGGGGGGGTGGTGGTGGATGGCCACCCCCGCCTGATCGAGCTCATCGACGTGCAGCACCGGCTCCGGGTCGAGGACGTGACCACGGCCGCCCGGGACCTGATCAACCGGGACTCGGTGCACGTACTCCTGGGCCCCCAGCTGAGCCAGCACGCTATCCCGGTGGGAGCGGTGGCCGAACGGGCCGGAGTCCCCATGATCTCCCCCATGTCCTCGAACCCCGCCACCACGCAGGGACGCCGCTACGTGTTCCGGATGGCCTTCCTGGACCGGGCCCAGAGTCGGGTCCTGGCCCAGATCGGCAGGGAACGCCTGGGATTGGAACGGGTCGGGGTCGTGAGTGATCGGACGAGTCCCTACTCCCAGGAGGTCTCGGCCCGCTTCGTCGAGAGCTTCCGGGCGTTGGGCGGACAGGTGGTGGAGAGCAGCTTTCCCGGCGGGGGACCGCCGGCGTGGCGCCGAGCCTTCAGCGAGGTGCTGGCAGCCGCCCCGGAACGCGTCCTCCTTCCCCTCCAGACCGAGCAGGTGCTGGAGTTCATGCGCCTCGTGGAAGAGGAAGGTCTCGACGTGGGGGCGTTGCAGTGGATGTGGACCGTGCCGGAGCCCCGGGCCCGGGACTTCGTGGACCGCTACCGTCGGACCTACGGGGAGCCCCCCCGCTCCACCGCCGCCCTGACGTACGACGCGCTGCACCTCTTCTCCCAGGCCGCCGCCGCCGCCGGAAGCCTGGATGGGATCGCGCTCCGGGACGCGATCCGGAATCTGGACGGCTTCCAGGGCGTGACCGGGCCGGTGGAGTTCGACGACTCCGGCGACCCTACGCGGAAGGTCGTCGTCTCCCGCATCGACGAGAACGGCGCCACCTACGTCACATCGGTGGATGCCGGATGAGCCCACGGGAATCGGAAGGACCCGGGCCCGGAGCGGCTTCGGGGAGGAGTCTCCGGCGCCGCATGGCCGCCTGGTTGGCGGTCCTCACGCTGGTGGGCGTCGTGGGCGGCACCGTGGTGGTGTTCCTCACGGCCCGATGGCTCCTGACAAACCAGTTGGGTGAGCGGCTGGAGGCCACCGTCGACATCCGAGCCCAGGCGGTGGACCGATGGGTGCACAACCTCCAGTCGGACATCGTGTACGCAGCCCAGAGCCGGGACCTGGCGGAACGGGTATCGGCACTCCGGGAGCACCCCGACTCCGCTCTCCTTCGACAGGAGATGGGTGTCGCGCTGCGCCGCATCGACGCGGACGGTACCCGGTTCGACGAGGTCTTCGTGGAGCTGTCGCCGGAGCTGCGCATCGTGGCCTCCACGGACCCGGCCCGGGACGGCCTCTACCGCATCGAGCCCACGGTCCCGGAGGACGCCCCCCCGGGACCCTATCTCCGGGAGGTCTACGGCTCCCCGGAGGACGGTTCGCCACGCATCACGGTGGCCGCCCCGATTCCCGGTCCCGACGGCACTCCGACGGCCTACCTGGTGGGCCACATCGACTTCACCCTCCTGAGCTCCATCCTCGACGCACCGGTGGGCTTCGGCGGAGCCGCCGAGACCTACGTGGTCTCCGGGGTCGGGGACCGCATCACCGCGGAATCGGTGGGGGACCAGGACTACCCACGAGGCCTCACGTCGGAGGGAATCGAGAGGGCGCTGGCCCGGGAGACAGGGGTCCACGCCTACGCCAACTACCGGGGCGAGCGAGTGCTGGGGGCGTACACCTGGCTGCCGGAGCGGCAGATGGCCCTCTTGGTGGAGCTCCCGGAGGAGGCTGCGCTGCTCCCCGCCCGTCAACTGGCGGCCGTGTCCCTCGCCGGGGGCCTCATCATGACCATCCTGCTCGTGGTCATCGGCAACAGCCTCGCCCGGCAGATCGTGGCTCCGGTGGAGCGGCTGGCCGCCGCCGCCAAGCGGGTGGCCAGCGGCGACTTCAGCGCACGGGTCGAGCCGTCTGGTGGAGAGGAGATCGCGACCCTCGCCCAGTCGTTCAACTTCATGGTCAACCGTGTGGAAGAGGCATATGTCGAGCTGCAGGATCAGGTGGAGGTCACCAGCGAGGCGCTGGCTCGAGCCCGGCGAGCGGGGGCCCTCGTCCAGTCGGTGATGGACAACTCTCCGGGGCTGGTGGCCATGGTCTCCGCAGACGGCCGCCTCTCCCTGGTGAACCGCCGCTTCGCAGACGTCTTTCCCTCCGAGACGCCTCTCATCGGACAACGCCTCGACCAGGTCCTTCCCGAGACGGTGAACCAGGCCTTCGAAGAGGCACGGCGCACGGCGCTGGCCCACGGAGAAGGGGTGGAGGCCGACTTCTCGGTCCAGGGGTCCGACGGCCAGCCCCTCCATTTCTCCGCCTCCGTCTTTCCCCTTTCCGCCGAGGCCCCTTCCCGCGTCGCCGTGGGGCTCATCGCCGTGGACCGGACCACGACCATCCGCTCCGACGAGGATCGGGCGCGCCTGGAGACACAGCTCCGGTCCACCCAGAAGCTCGAGAGCCTGGGAGTGCTTGCAGGGGGTGTGGCCCACGATTTCAACAACCTGCTCCAGGCTCTGATGGGGCACGCGTCGCTCCTGGAGCGGATGGACCTTCCGGACGCCGCCGAGGACCCCCTGCGACAGATTCGCATCGCCGGCTCCCGAGCGGCGGACCTGACGGGGCAGCTTCTCGCCTACGCGGGCCGGCGGGCGCTCCGGGTGGAGCGGGTGCCGCTGAACGAGCTGGTGGTCGACCTGGGAGAGCTGGTTCGGGTGTCCTTTCCGAAGACGGCGGAGCTGGATCTCGAACTGAGCACCGACGCCGGGGCGGTGATGGCGGATCCCGCCCAGATCAGCCAGGTGATCCTGAACCTCCTCACCAACGCCGGCGAGTCCCTTCCGGACGGCCGGGGCCGGGTCACGGCGCGCACCGAGAGGATCCGCCTCGGTGAGGATCGCTCCGCCGACGTGCCCATCGCAGCCGTCCTCCCGGCGGGGGACTACGTCCGCCTAACGGTGGAGGACAATGGTCAGGGGATGAGCGCCGAGACCCTGGATCGGCTCTTCGATCCATTCTTCACCACCAAGGAGTCGGGCCGAGGCCTCGGGCTGGCGGCGGTGAGCGGGATCGTTCGCGGAAGCCAGGGGCACATCGAGGTGGACTCCACACTGGACGTGGGCACCACCTTCCGGGTCTACCTGCCTCGGGTGGAGCGTGAGGCGCTGGAGAACAGGGAGGAATCCCCCCCGGACGAGGAGCTTCCGGGCCTCGACGGTCGGACCCTTCTGGTGGCGGAGGACGAGGACGCGGTCCTCCGCTTCGTGGAGCGGGCCCTGCTCCACGCCGGCGCCCGGGTCATCTGCGCCCGGGACGGCAACGCGGCGCTGGAGCTCATCCGGGAGCACCTGGACGACCTGGACGGCCTCATCCTGGACCTGACCATGCCCGGGCGTGGGGGGGTGGAGGTCCTCCGGGAGGCCTGGAAGCTCCGACCGGATCTTCCGACCCTCATCTCCTCGGGCTTCGACCTGTCGGACTCACTGGGTGCGCTCGCCGACGACCCCCGGGTCTCCATCCTCCACAAACCCTATCGGATGACCGGCTTGTTGAGCGCCGTGGAGCTGCTCTTCGAGCGGGGCTCGGCACCGGAGGCCGCCCAGACCCGATAGGGACCCTCGTCCGCCACCCCCGCCACATCACGGAAGGCTCGACGCAGCTCCTCCTCCACGGGATGACGTCGCTGGATCACGAGGCGGAGCTCCCCCCCGTCGGCCAGGGCGACCCGGGCGCCGTTCACGAGGCTGCGGACGACGGCCAGCGTCTCGGCCTTCCCCTGATGGTAGGGCGGATTCGAAACGATGGCCCCGAAGGGCCCCAGGGCAGGCCACTCGGTGCCGGAGGCGAAGCGAGCCGCCGGAACGTTCTCCTGCGCCGCGCTGCGGGCCGGGGCATCGGGCTCCACCAGCACGAGCTCCGCCTCGGGAGAGCGGCGCCGCACCCCGGCGGCCAGCAGCCCCGTGCCGGCTCCGAAGTCCAGGACACGGGATCGCCCCGGCGCCGGTGGAAGAAACCTCAGCAGAAGGGCCGTACCGGGATCCACGCCGCTCCGGGCGAAGGTGCCGGGATACCGGACCCAGGGCTCGGGGCCCCCACCCAGATCCACCTCCACCACCTCCCGCCACTGGGCGAGCCGGGACCGCAGCTCGCCGGGGGCCTCGGGTCGAAAGCCCCGGAGTACGCGGCAGCGGCCCCCGGTGGCCAGGGAGGAGACCCCCTCCAGGAGGCCCTCGAGGCGAGGAGCGGTGGACCCGATGCCCTCGTCCTTGGCCCCGAAGACGTACACCGGCGCATCGGGCTCCGTGACGGATACGACGGCGTGCAGGGCGAACTCCAACGCCTCTCGCGAGCGAGGCAGTCGCAGCAGCGCCGCCCCGTACGGACCTTCCGGCGGCCAGGCCGAACCCGGGCGGTCCCCCGTGTCCGCACGGTCCCACCGCACCGGCTCCAGCGCGGCGATCCCCGGCGGGAGGACCCCGGGCGGATGATCCACCAGCAGGACCGGAGCCTTCACCTCCTCGCGGGCCAGGACCCGTTCCAGGAGCTCCCCGGACGCCTGATCACGCCAACCCGCCCCCCTCCGCGAGCCCAACCTCAGCCTCCTGGAGAGGAGTCGAAGCGCCCGTTGCGGAAGAAGACGAGGCCGCCCGCCGCGCCACCCGAGACGAGATCGTCGTCGCCGTCCCCGTCCAGATCCACCAGCACCGGGACGGAGAAGTTCGGCAGCGGTGCGGCCAACTCCCCCGCAGCCTCGAATCTAGGCTCCGACACGGAGCCGGTGTTCAGGAAGATCCGCACGCCAGGGTCCTCCCGGCCCACGATCAGATCCAGATCCCCGTCCCCGTCCAGATCCTCGAGGAGTGGAGCGCTGCGCCGCCCCACGTCGATGTCCCAGGCTCCCTCGGTGACGAACTCGAAGCGGGGCTCGGTGGCGCTTCCCACGTTCCTGAACTGGTTGATCTCGCCCGACGACTCACCCAGGAGAAGATCCAGGTCCCCATCTCCGTCCAGGTCCCCCACCGCCGGGGTGGCGTGGCTTCCCCGGGGAAGCTCGGCCACGGGCCCGTCGCCCACGGGGACGAAGGCCGGCTCCCGTGCCGTCCCATCGTTGCGGAAGTACCGGACGTCGTCGTTCCAGCTTCCCAGGAGGAGGTCCAGGTCGCCATCCGCGTCCAGGTCCGCCAGCGTGGGCGCCAGGTGGTACCCGTCCATGAGCGCCAGAGTGTCCACCAGGGCGTACTCGGGATTCCGGTCCGTCCCCACGTTGTCGAACCGGTAGAGGCGAGCCGCCGTAAGGACCGACGGGTCCAGCTTGCTGGCCATCAGCAGGTCCTGATCGCCGTCGCCGTCCAGGTCGCCGAAGGTGGGATGGCTCTCACTGCCCACGTCGATGCCGTACAGATAGCGGGACGCGGTGCGACGAAGCCGGCCCGACGGAAGACGCTCGTAGTGGAGCAGGTTGTCGGACGCCGTGGTGTTGGGATTGAAGGCCCCGCCCAGGACGCCGAGGAGGACGTCCAGATCCCCGTCACCATCCGTGTCGGCGAGCGACGCCACATTGTACCCGCTGGTGGTGATCAGCTCCTCCGCCGGCACGGGCGCCGGAGGGGCCCGGAGGTCGGGCCGCTCGCAGCTCCCCAGATTCTCGATCCAGAGGAGCCCTGCCTCGAAGAAGTCTCCCCAGAAGAAGTCCTGGTCCCCGTCTCCGTCCACGTCGGCGAACGCCATGGAGTTGGCGCCGTGGAGCCGGGTTCCGGCTCCCGCCCCCTCCGGGGCCTCCGGTGCCCCTCCCGGGACGGCGATGGCCGCCACGATCTCGATGTCCTCGAAGCGCTGGTTCCGGAGGGCGAAGGAGGGGACGCCCCGACCGTCCACCGAGACCTCCTCGTACCGTGTCACGGTGCCGTCCACCCGACCCAGGAAGAGGTCCACCGCCCCATCGCAGTCGATGTCGGTCATGTTCGGGATGTTCTGGCGGTCCGAGAAGATGGGCACGCCGTCGCTGTCCTTCAGCGAGTCGGCCGCCACCACCCACCGGGGCTCGCGGGCGGACCCCTCGTTCCGGATGTAGCGGATGTAGCTGAAGGGCGTCTCGGCGAGGAGGTCCAGGTCCCCGTCCGAATCGAGGTCGTGGAACCGGGACCACTCGCCAACCTGGAGATCCTGGTAGCGATCGGTCCGCCAGACGTACTCGGCGACCTCGGGGGTCCCCACGTTCTCGAAGAACATGAGCTCGTCCGTGCGTTCCTGGACGAAGAGGTCCGGATCCCCGTCGTCATCGATGTCCACCAGCTGCGGACGGGGCACGTCGAAGCCCCCGAGAAAGGGGTGGTCGTACGCCCTCCCCGCCGCGTCCCGCACCAGAAAGGGCCGGATCTCCCGGGTCAGGGGGTCCGTCGGTCGGAAGCCGATCTCCGGCCTTCCCGATTCCCCGGAGGTCCCGGCCGAGGCACACGCCGACAGCCCCAGTGCGGCCCCGGAAGCGACGGCGATCCCCACGAGGAGGCGAGCCCGCCTCACCGGGCCGCGACCCCGACGCCCGTGGTATTCTCCCCCATCTCCAGCACCTTCACGACCGACCCGTCCCGGGTGTCCAGCACGGTCAAGGTTCCGGTACCGGGAGCGCCGTGCCGCTCGTGCCCGGCCATGGTCCCGCTCGCCGAAGCTCCGGCACCCATGTCCATTCCGCCGGGGCCGTTGCTGGACACGAACAGATATCGGCCGTCGGGTGAGAGCGCGCTGCCGTGAGGGCCCTGGATCGACTCGTGGCGCGTGCGCCAACGCACCGCGCCGGATGCGACATCGACCGCCACCACGGTATCGCTCACCTTGATCCCGAAGTAGACCACCTGGCCTGCGTCGTCGAAGACGGGGTGCCAGGGCTGTCCGCCCACCTCCACCTGGGAGCGGAGGACGGGGCGATCCGGGTCCGCCAGGTCGAAGACCAGGAGGCGGCCGGTGAGCTGGCCGGTGGCCACGAGCGTCCGGCCGTCGGGAGAGACGGCGAACTGGACCAGGGTGTGGACCGGACCCTCCACCTCGAGGAGCTCCATGTCCAGCGACTCCAGATCCACCACGCCGATCTGGTTCACGGCCAGACTCGCCGTGTAGAGCCGCCGGCCGTCCGCCGAGACCGCGATGGCGTGGGGACGGGGGAAGAAGACGTCGACCTCCTCCACGTCGAGGCCGCTCCGCTCCACCGCCCCGATCCTCTGGGGTGGATTCACGGCGCTCATGGACCGGCCCACCAGGAGCAGGTCCCGGGTGGGGTGCACGGCGAGCATGCCCGGGACCTCGAAGTCGAACCGATCCACCAGCTCGTTGCGACGGTCGAACTTGAGAACCTGGTTCTCCCCGATGAGAGAGACGTACCAGTGACTCCCGTCGGGCTCCACGGCGATGTGGTGGGGTTTGGCGTTCGCGCTGAATCCCAGGGCCTGGAGGTCGATCCGGTCCACCTCTTCCAGCGTCGCCGCGTCCACCCCCGCCACCTGCGCTTCGCCCTGGATAGCCCCGTACACCCGATCCGGCGGCGGCTCGACAGGCTGGCTCGCCGAACAGGCGGCGAAGAGCGCGGCAGTCACCGCGAGCATCAGCGCTCTCAGTCGAGGCACAGGCCTAGCTCCGTCAGTCGTTGCCCACATGGTTGCTCCGGAGATCGACGACCGGGTGGCCCACTGCTGCCGCATCCGGTTCATCGGGATGAGTGGAGGGGATCCGTACGCCGACGGGTCCGGAAGACCGTTCGCCCAGAGGGAGGGCCCGACGCGTCGCATCCAGTCGGCGTGGTATCATGCAGCCCAATCTCGGGATCCGGCGGCACCGGGTCCACCGAAGCGGCGAAATGCCGGGGTCCACGCCCTTGCATCCGGGCCCCGGCACCACGAGACGACTGCCGGGATCGGGACCGGTGGAACGTGCCGCGGGCCCATGGGTGTCCCGGGACATGGCCACACCATCCCACGAGAAGATCTGCGCCACCTGCGGCCGCCGTTTCGGCTGGCGGAAGCGGTGGGCTCACGTCTGGGATGAGGTTCGATACTGCTCCCGGGCCTGCCGCGGTGGGCCGTCCCGCCTGGACCGTGAGCTGGAGTTCCGTCTGCGGGAGCTGCTGGCGGATCGATCCCCCGGCGCCACGCTGTGCCCCTCCGAGCTGGCCCGGGCGGTATTCCCCGAAGAGATCTGGCGTCGGGAGATGGAGCGGGTCCGGAGAGCCGGCCGGCGCCTGGCCGCCCGGGGCGAGGTCGAGGTGATGCAGGGCGGGCGCGTGGTGGACTTCAGCGACGCCCGCGGCCCCATCCGGTACCGCGCCGCCCGGCGTTGACCGCCTGCCCGGGCGCCCACCGGTCGCCATGCCCCGTGAGGGCCCTCTATTCCCCCTGCTCCCAGACGTCCAGGACGTCGAGGCGGACGGTCCGGGACGCCTCGGCCCCCTCCCCCGGCGTGTCGACCTCCGGGTCCGGGGGGCGCATGCGGTGCCACTCGGTGACGGACTGCCACGCCGCGGCCAGGGAGAGGAGACGGTCCTCGGCAAAGGGCATCCCGCCCACGAGGGCGCCCACCGGGAGCCGTCTGCCCTCGCCTCCCGAGCCGCCCGTGTGCTCCCGCATGCCGATGGGGAAGGTGATGAGGGGGAGCCCGATGATGTCGAAGGGGATGGGGCTCGTCTGGAGAACCACATCGCAGCGGTCGAAGATCTGGTCCAGCACCCTCCGCAGCAGGACGAGCTTGGCTCGCTGACCCCGGAGGTATTCGGCACCAGGAAGGAGGAGTCCGTTGATCCACGGTGACAGGGAGACTCCGAAGAGCCGGACGTCCCGTCGCAGTTCGCCCAGGAACGGCTCCGACCGTTCCGGAAGGCGGACGTTGTTGAAGTCCCCGGACGTGAGGATGTCCCAGTCCGGGGGGTATGGCACCTCCACCACCTCGGCCCCCAGGCTCCGGAAGGTCTCCAGCATCCCCCGCCTCATTCCCACCGCCGCCGCCTCCCGGTCCCGGGCCGCCATCCGGCGTTGGAAGCGACGCCGCTCGCCTTCGTCGGCGCCGGGCCCCGGGGGCTCCAGGGGTGGACCGTCGGGACCGTCCAGGTACCCCGGCGGCACGCCGATCCGGGTGGGCCAGCGGAGGCGGGGGCCGCCGCCCGGACGCACCACCGGCGTGGCGGCCTCCATGAGGTCAGGCACCGGCGGATGACCGAGGGTGCGGGGGTCCGCCGGATCGGGCCCCGCCATGAGCTGCAGGAGGAGGGCCGCGTCGACGGCATCTCGTGCCAGGGGGCCGGGATGGTCCCGGGTGTAGGTGAGGGGGATGATCCCTCTCAGGGAGACGCGGCCCATGGTGGGCTTGAGCCCCGTGAGCCCCTGAGCGTCGGCGGGATTCGTGATGGAGCCCCCGGTCTGCGTGCCGGTGGCCCCCAGCGCCAGACCCGCCGCCACGGAGGTGGCGGAGCCCGACGACGAGCCCCCGGGACTGACTCCCGGGTCCCTGGGCGCCCAGGCGTTCACGGTGGTGGCCTCGCCATCGGGAGTGGTGGCTCGACTGGTCGCCAGGGGGCCCATCTGGGTCTTCCCCACCAGGACAGCGCCGGCGGCCTGGAGTCTCGCCCAGGCCTCCGCGTCGAAGGTGGGCACGAAGTCCGCGAAGATGTGGGAGTTCGCCGTAGTGAGGATCCCCGCCGTGAAGAAGTTGTCCTTCATGGCCAGCGGCACTCCCGCCAGGGGGGGAGAGCCCCCGGGGCTCCACGACGCTTCGAGGGAGCGTGCCCGGGCCAGGGCGGCCTCCGCCGTCACCTCGTTGAAGGCCCGGAGCAGCGGGTCCAGCCGCCGGATCCGCTCCAGGCAGGCCTCCACGACTTCCACCGGGGAGAGCTCTCGCCTCCGGAACAGCGTCATCGCCTCGGTGATGGAGAGGAAGGCCGGGTCCGTCTCCTGGATCGGAGGACGGTCCGGGACCTGGAGGCGGGGCACCGCCTGCCCCGCCGCCGGGGACGCCGTCCAGACCTGCTGGAACACGCCGGTGGACGCCGCCGCGGTCCACCCGCTCAACCGCCGC
>JARRPL010000096.1:0-17687 GCA_037382905.1 Gemmatimonadota bacterium
CGCCTCCCCCTCCGGAGCGGCGATCTGGGCATCCGCGGAGGCCCGGAGGGCCGTGATCCCCCCGTCGGCCCATTCCGCCTCCCCTTGGGAGGTCACGGACCCGGATGCGGGCCCCACCGGGAGGCGCTCCCCCAGGTAGCGGCGCAGCTCCACCGCCGCCATCCGCCCCTGGATCCGATAGCCCACGCGGGAGCCGGACCGTCCCCAGACCGCTTCGGCCTCCACCACGGCTCCGGCGGAGGTCCGTGCGTCCAGTCGGACCGAGGCGCTGTCCCCCACGGGTTCGCTCCAGGACGCGAGCACCAGCGAGTCTCCTGCCATCACCGCCGGCACCGGGACGAGCCCGTCCAGGTCCGCCAGGGCCAGGGGCATCGCCTCGAGACGCCACACCAGTCCCCCGGGTCGTGCCAGGGTGCTGTCGAAGGGGAGGCGCAGGCGGCCTGCCACCCGGCTGCGGGGGGACCGCAGGAAGAGGGTGTCCACCCGTACGCCACCGGGGGAGAGTTCACCCCGGGCGGTGAGTGCGCCCCAGCCCGCCGACCGCCCCGCCGGGGCGAAGGTGGCGTCCAGGGTCCACGCCTCGGCCCCCACTCCGCGGGAGACCCGAAGGCCCTGCACCCGTCCCGCAACCGAGGCCACCCGGAAGGTGGACTCGACGTCCTCCGGCGCCGGCGCCCCCAGGGAGGCCGGCGGCGGCCCACCGGGCCGGAGGGTCACCTCGCCCACCAGGATCTCCCACGGGGCTCCCGGGGCCTCGGGTTCCGGCGGGGGGCCGGTCCCTTCGGTGCCACGGCGGTCGAGGGTCCCTTCGCCGGGGGTCTCCACCTCGATCTCGAGCCCCGCCACCTCGACCCGGTCGAGGGGAATCCGGCGGATCCGGGCCGCCCACGCCCGGTAGGCGACGTGCAGCGTGTCGACCCGGACCCGGATTCCCCGGTCCCGATCCTGGAAGTCCAGGCCCACCAGCGTCGCCCCCCGGAGCCCGAGCCGCGGCACCTGCTCCGCCTCCAGGGAGGTGCCGTCGGGGGCGAACTGCCCCGAGAGCACCCGCACCAGGCCGGTGGAGACCGGGTCCGCACGCAGGGCGAGAACCGCCGCCAGCGCCAGCCCCGCCGGGATCAGGATCGCTGCCGCCGCGAGGCGGAGGATCCAGGAGGTTTTCGGGCGGGACAAGGGACGTGGACCTGGGATGAGGCGGCCGGTGGGGAACCGGTCCTGCGGGCGAGGGGACCCCGGACAATAAATCCCGCTCCCACCCGGTCGCTACAGGCGGTGTCCCCGCTCCGGAGCGGGTGCCGGTCCCCCCTCTCCGCCTAGGGATTGATCCAGTAGCTCACCTTGATCATGAAGACGTCCTCTGGAGACTCCCGGAAGAGGTCGCCCAGATCCTGCCCCGCATGGAAGCTGCCGTCCGCCAGCGATCCCTGGCGGCCCTGAGCCCACACCAGGAAGAGCGCCGAGCCGGGCCGATACTCCCACCGCAGGACCGCGTTGGACCGGAACTGGCGGATGTTGAAGTCGGGTGTCCCGACCTGGTCCGGGAGGCCGTCCCCGTCCACGTCGCCCTCGTATCCCCCACTCGCCGGGCTCAGGGTCACCGGTGCGATGCGGTCCGCGTATGCCCGCGCCCGGGGGTCGGCCACCCGCTTGAAGTCGGTGTAGGTGCCGGCGCTGACGAAGGGTTGTGCGTAGAGCTGGAGGGAGAGGGTGGGGGAGAAGGCGAAGTCGAACCGGCCCGTCAGTCCCACGGTGTTCTGGTCGATGCGGCCGAAGAGGGGCTCGCCGGCGTCGCCGTAGCGGCCCACCCACTGAAGGTCGTTCACGTTGCGCCGAAAGAAGGAGCCGGCGCTGAGGGTGGCCCGGGCCGAGGGGCGCCAGCGGAGGGTGGGGGAGACGCCCCACCCCCAGGAGTCGCTCTCCGGCGCCCGGTTCCAGTTCAGGTTCAGGTCCACCTGGAACGCTCTCCGGGAGTCGGTCTGGAGACCGCCCCAGCCGCTCCACCGCGTCTCGTTCCGTACGGCGGGTCCGCCCCGCATCAGCCCGGTGGAGACCCCGCCGGCGTTCACGTTCACGCCCGTGTAGCCCCGCCAGTTGTTCTCGAGCTGCACGTTGCCGTTCACGTTGCCGCCGAACCCCGTATTCTCCCAGCCCCAGCTCCGGGAGCTCCACCACGAGGAGTTGACGCGCCACTGACGGAAGGGGCCCATGGGCTCGTTCACCACGTAGCTGCCGAAGAGGACTCCTGTCACGTAGTCCGCCTCCCGCATGAATCCGGCGTCGTTCACCTCGAATCCCGGGGAGCGGGTCTGGAGCATGCTGCCTACGCGCCACCGGCCCCCGGCGAACTTGCTTACGCTCGCGAAGGCCGAGAAGCCCGACAGGCTGGTGCGGGTGGGGTCGTACTCCAGGTGGTCCGCGTCGGGGCGCTGGAAGTTGCGGGCGGGGGAGCGCTGGGCCCGGGCGATGGCCTCGGGGGAGCCCCGGATGTGGGAGCCCAGGACGTTGGCCGTGACCTGCCAGTCGTCTCCGGCGAAGCGGTGCCGAAGATCGAGGCCGCCGGTGTAGGCGCCGCTCCGGAGCCCCAGGGCGTCGGAGGCCTCTCGCTCCCGGTTCACCCCGGTGGCGATGAGGCCCACGGCGCTTCGACCTTCCCGGAAATCCCGGGCGACCCGGACCACCGAGTAGTTCGAGAAGGGCTCGATGACCTGGTCGTGTCGGGGGCCCATCGCCGGGGCGATGCGGGCGCTCTCCTCGGCGGTGACGGCGTTCATCAGCCCGATGGACCACCCTCCCGCCGTCTTTCCCGACAGCTTCCAGGCGCCCAGGATGGTGGTCCGGGGGTCGGCGTCGGCGAATCCCCCCTGGGCGTCCACCGAGCCCTGGGGCGCCCGGCCCACCCGTCGCGAGTAGAAGAGGGACTCGGCGGCCCCGTCCCCGTCGCCGAGGCCGATCCCGAAGTTGAAGAGGGACGACCCTTCCACGAAGAAGGGCCGACGCTCCGGGAGGAAGACCTCGAAGGCCGACAGGTTCACCTGCGCCGGATCCGCCTCCACCTGCCCGAAGTCGGGGTTCAGCGTCAAGTTGAGGGTCAGGTCGCCGGTGACGGCGTACTTCACGTCGGCCCCCACCGCCCCGGAGGCGGCGGTGGACCGGAAGAAGGGATCGTCGGGCGTCCCGTTCAGACGCGACACGCGCCCGAGGCTGTAGGGGGTGATCTCCATCCGGGTGGGCGCCCGGACGTCCTGGAGTCCCTCCAGGTCCCCGAATCGGGACACGATGGCGGACTCGTCCCGGCTGGTGGGGGCCCAGACCACCGTCTCCTCCTCCCGGGCGATGCGGCGGAGGAAGTTGATGCCCCAGGTCTGATCCTCTCCCTCGCGGAAGCGCAGCTGGGAGTACGGGATGCGGAACTCGGCGCTCCACCCCAGGGGGTCGGTGGAGGTGGCCGACTCCCAGACCGCGTCCCAGCCCCGGTCCTCGCCGGTGTCGTCGAAGCGATAGATGTCGGTCTGCACGCCGACGGGGTTCACCTCGAAGTGGAAGGCGGTGCGCCGGTCGTAGTAGGAATCGATGACCACCGCCACGGCGTCGGAGTAGGAGCTCTGGTCCCGGCGGGTCAACTGGCCCGCGATGGCGGCGGGATCGTCGTCGAAGGCCCGGATGGCCACGAAGAGGGCCTCCTCGCCATAGACGACCCGGGCTTCGGTGCGCTGCGAGGGAGCGGCCCCGGGATCCGGCTCGAACTGGCTGAAGCCCGTGGCCGGGGCGGCGGTCTCCCAGGCGGGATCATCGAGCCGCCCGTCCAGCCGTATGGCCTCGGCCCGGCCCAGGGGCACGGCGGTGAGGGTGGGAGGTCCCGTGGGCTACGCCGGGGGAGGGCCCGCCTGGTGGGTCCCGTGGCCCCGGACATCCACCGGTCCCTGGCGCTGACCCGCCACCGGTGCGCCGGCGACGGCCATCGCCAGAACGACGGCGGACCCGATTCTCCCGTGCCTCATCCTCATCATCGACCCCGTCCCGCTGAAGACTCCCGTCCCCCGGTTGGACCGATGGTTCGACGATGCGGTTGCACCCGGGAGAAGAGAGCCGACGGGACGCCACCGGTTCATCCCGGCCCATCCGCCCCACACTCCGGGGCGCCCCGTCCGCCTCTCCCTACCCTACGGAAGAGGTGACGCCAGGTTTCGGGCGGGCCATTGTACGGGGTCCCGTGCCCCTTCCTCGTGCCCTCTCCGGCGATGACCGAGTCCCCGTCCGACCCCCGCTTCCCGGCGGCCCGCCCCGTGGCCGGAACCGGCCTCTACAAGGCCCACGGCCTCGGCAACGACTACCTGGTCGTGGAGCGTGGCCGGGACTGGATCCTGACGCCCGAGGCGGTGGCGGCGGTGTGTCACCGGACCCGGGGCGCAGGATCCGACGGCATCCTCTGGGTGGACCCGGGAACCACGCCCTTCCTGCTCCGGGGCTTCAACCCCGACGGGTCCGAGTTCGAGCGGAGCGGCAACGGCCTGAGGATCCTGGGGAGCCACCTCCACCGGACCGGCCGGGTGGGGGACGAGCCGTTCCAGGTGACGGTGGGCGGCGAGACGGTGGGGATGCGAGTCCGGGGTGCGCAGGGGAACCGCTTCGACGTGGAGGTGGAGATGGGGAGGGCCCGGCTGGGAGCCGGCGCGGTGGCGCTGGACCCCGCGGGCCTCCGGCCGGCCCGAGGAGGGAAGGAGGCCCGTCCCCATCAGGTGGCCCTCGAGACCGGGTCCGGCGTGGCCTCCCTGGTCCCGGTGTCGGTGGGAAACCCCCACGCGGTGGTGTGGGGGTCGCCGGGTCCCTGGAGCTGGAGGGCGCTGGACGAGCCCGGGGCCGTGGCTGCCCTGGAGCGCTGGGGGCCGGCCCTCAGCGGACACGGGGGCTTCGCTTCCGGCACCAACGTTCAGGTGGCCCGGGTGGAGACGCCCACCCGCATCCTGGCGCTGGTCTGGGAGCGGGGGGTGGGGCGCACCAGCGCGTCCGGCACCAGCGCCTGCGCCGTGGCGGTCTCGGCGGTGGCGTCGGGACGGGTGCCCCCGGGTTCCATCGAGGTGGTCATGGAGGGGGGCACGCTCCAGGTCGCGGTCACTCCCTCGCTGGAGGTGCGGCTCAGGGGCCCGGTGGAGGCGGTGTGGACCGGCGACATGGAGCCGGGGCTCGTGCCCCGGGAGGCCCGCACCGCAATCGGAGCGGAGCCGGACGCCGGGTGACCCCGTGCGGCCCCGGCTCAGGCCTGCGCCGCCGTCAGGTCCGGACCCGGGAGAGGAGGAAGAGTCCCGCCACGGCGAAGACCAGATTCGGCGTCCAGGCGGCCCAGACCACCGGGATGGTCCCACTCTCCCCGAGCCCTCCGAAGACCTTCAGGAGGAGAAGGTAGAGGATGGTGGAGCCCAGGGAGACACCGATGCCGAAGGCGGCGCCGCCCCGCTTCGAGCTGGTGGCCAGCGGGGCTCCGAAGAGGATGATCACCACCGTGGCCACGGGGATCGCCCACCGGCGCTGCAGCTCCAGGAGGAGCTTGTGGGTGTCGCTCCCGGCTCGTTCGGCGATCCGGGCCTGACGGAGGATCTCGCCCCGGGTCATCTCCTCCGGGTCCCCCACCTCCTGGACCAGCTCCTCGGGGGTCTCGGTGAAGCCCGGCACGCTCAGGCGGTCGAAGCGCACGGCGTACTCGGACCCCGGCTCGGGGATGGAACGGTAGGTGCCGTCCATCAGGCTCCACTGGTCGTCCATCCACACCGCCTCCGCCGCCCGGATGTGGACCTGCGCCTCGCCCTGGCGCCGCACCAGCGTGAGGCCGGTCATGCGCCGGTCGTCGGTGGTGAGCCGTTGCACCGAGACGGTGTACCCGTTCTCCGTCACCAGGGCGAAGTCCTGGTTCCAGGTTCGATTGCCCGAGCGGTTCTGGAGGATGTCGGAGGCGTCCCGATTCGCCCGGGGCACCACCTCGGCCAGCCCCAGCCCCACCACGGTGAAGACTGCGCCCAGGAGGAACACCGGGAGGAAGAGCCGGTGAAAGGATACCCCTCCCGCCTTCGCCGCCACGACCTCCCGGTGGACGGTCATGCCGTGGACGGTGAAGACGCCGGCGATGAGGCCGGCGATGGGAAAGGACCAGGTGAAGAACTGGGGGAACTTGAAGAGGAAGCCCTGGGCCACCTCCGCCATGGAGAGGCCACGGTCCAGGTAGTCGTCCAGGTTGTCCGTCAGATCGCCCAGGATGAAGAGGGGCGGGGTCGCCAGGATCGACAGGACGAACAGGCGCAGAAAGGTCCCGGCGACGAAGCGGTCCAGCAACGACACGGGGTCAGGCCTCGCTCGCCCGGGGTGTGCCGCCGCCGGAATCCACCTCGCCGCTGGCATCCCCGGGCCCGCGGGAGAACCAGGACCGGATCTTCCAGAAGAACTCCTCCAGACCACCGCCCCGCCCGGTAGCCGTCTCGCGGCCCATTCCCCGGAAGAGCCACAGGGCGATGGCCAGGAAGATGACGTTGGGAATCCACATGGCGATCCACGGGGGAGCGATGCCCCGATCCGCCAAGTCCTCCCCGCCGATGAGCCCCATCCAGTAGACGGCGAAGATCACCGACGACGCCGCGATGACGAGCCCCAGCCCGCCCCGGGGGAACCGGGTCGCCAGGGGGGCTCCCAGGAGCACGAAGACCAGGCAGGCGAAGGCCAGCGTGTACTTCTTGTGGATCTCCACCTTGTATCCGGCGATGCTGCGGGCCTGGCTCGACGCCAGGGCCGCAGCCGAGGCGGCCGCCCGGACCTCCTCCTGGACGAAGTGGTCCCGGCTCAGGAAGGTCCCCCGGGCGGCGTTGGGGCTCCGGGCCGCCTGTTCCGTCCGTTCCCAGGCGGAGGTGTTCGCCGTGTCCTGCACCTCCATCCCCAGGGCGAGACGGACGTCCGCCACCTGCCGGCGGGCGCTCCGGGCCAGCCCCTCCTCCCGGGTCTCCTCCCGGTCCCAGACCCGCTTCATGAGCATGAGGATCGTCATCTCCCGCTCACCCCGGTCCTGGGTGGACTGGCGCCTGAACTCGTCGCCGATCCCCCGCATCGGCACGACCTGTTCGTCGAAGTAGACCTGGCGGAACCCACCAGGCCGCCCCCGATCCATCTCCAGGACCACGCCGTCGTGGAGTCTCAGGAAGAGGTCGGTGCGATTCTCGTTGAAGGCCAGCGTGCCCCACTCGGCGCTGGTGGTACGGCTGCCGCCCGGCGTGTTCTGATCCATGATCTCCACGCCCCGGAGCTCGTTCGTCGTATTGTCGATCTGGGCGGCTCGTATGAAGAAGACGTCGCCCTCGTTGCCCACCTCCACGCGGTTGATGACCTGCTCCTGGAGGATGAAGGTCGGGCTCTTGCGGCTGATATCCAGCATCAGGTTTCTTAGGCGATGATTCGCCGCCGGCAGCACCTGATCGTTGAAGAAGAGCATCACCGAGGCGATGAGCGCGCCCATGAGGAGAAGGGGGCGGAGGATGCGGGCCGGCGAGATGCCGCCGGCCCGCATGGCCGTGATCTCGTTGGCGGCGGCCATCTCGCTGAAGGCGTACAGGACCGACACGAGCACCGCCATGGGAAGCGTCAGGGCGACGGTGTGGGGGAGGGAGAGGGCCAGGAACTCCAGGAGCGCATCCAGGGGGAGGCCCTTACCGGCGAGATCCTCCATCTCCCTGGCCACGGCATTCAGGAACAGGAGTCCCGTCAGTGCCGAGACCGCAAAGAGGAAGGGGCCGATGTGGGCCCGGATGAGGTGGCGATTGAGAATGTTCACAGCCCTTAAGGATACACGGTCCTCTCGATCCGTCTCAAGCCGGATTTTCCGGCGGCGGGGGTCGACCCCTCGTACCCGGCGCTCTGGTCCCCGGTCCTGACGGCGGCGCTGACTCCGTGCTCCCCGCCCTCCTCCTGGCCACGATCCTCGGCCCTCCCCCGGTGGCACTGCCGCCTCGGAGCCTCCGGCCGGACACGATCTGGATCCGGGATCTCTCCCGTCCGCGGCTGATCGAGCTGCTCCCGGGGCAGCAGGAGGTGGAGCCGGAAGGAACCACGCTGCGACTGGGGCTGCAACGCAGGAGGGTGCGCCTGGACGAGCCGCTCCTCCCCGGGGGAGTCCCTCGCCTGGAGGACCGGATGCCCTGGGTCGCGCCACCGGTGGTGCCGCCTCCGGTGCGAGATCCGCGGGTGCTCCCCTGGACCTTCGAACGCCTTGCGGCGGCGGAGTTCATCCGGCGGCGGGCTGCAGCGGGGGCGGCGCCGCCCCCGCCGGTGGAGTTTCTGCCGGAATCGGCCCGGCCGCCGCCCCGGGAGCCTGAAGAGCCCCAGGACCTGGTGAGCCAGTTCTCTGATCTGGGGGTCCGGGTGTTGACCCGCACCGAGCTGGGCGGCGACTGGACCCGGTTCCGACCCTGCACCGACCAGTTCCAGGAGTCGTGCCAGCCCTCCCTGGTGCCCCAGCTCCGGCCCGACGTCAACTTCGCCGTGGGCATCCAGGGCACCATCCTGGACCGGATCCAGGTGGACGTGGACTACGACCGACTGCGGGAATTCGGCGCCGTCAACACGCTGGCGCTCCGATACCTGGGCTCCACCGACGACATCATCCAGCGGGTGGACGTGGGGGACGTCACCTTCCGGCTTCCCCGCTCCCGCTTTCTCACCGAGGGAGTGCCCGGCGGGAACTTCGGGTTCCAGTTCCGGGGACAGCTGGGGCCCGTGGATTTCCGGGGGGTCTGGGCCGAGCAGCGGGGCGACGTGTCCTTCCGGGAGTTCCGCCTCACCGGGGTGGGGCAGGACCGCCGCTTCGTCCAGTCCGACACCCTGGTCCTGGACGACGCCGACTTCGCACGGGGCCAGTTCTACTTCCTGGTGGATCCGGAGGAGGTCACCGACTACCCGCATCTGGATATCCTGGCGCTGGACGCCGGCTCGGCTGCGCCCAGCGTCGTGCCGGGGATCCAGCCGGTCCAGCTCTACCGTTTCGACGCCAACCCGGCGGCCCGACAGCAGGTGGAGGGCTACATCCAGGCCGATGCCGTGGCGGAGGGCGGAGGGGGGCGGGTGGTGGAATCGGGGTGGTTCCGGGCGTTGATCCCGGGGCAGGACTATTTCATCCATCCCAGCGGGCTCTGGCTGGCGCTGCGGACGCCCCTGGCCCGGGACGAGATGCTGGCGACCACCTACATCACCGCCGTGGGCGACACCATCGGCGACTACGACCCGGAGCGGATCTACACGGCGGGAGGACGGCCGGAGCTGCGTCTCCTGAAGGCCACCGACGCGAACCACCAGCCCGGTCGTCCCACCTGGGACCAGGAGATCCGCCAGGTCTACCGGGTCTCCACCTCCCCCGACGTGGAGACCTCGTCGGTGGAGGTGACCATCTCGCTGGGAGAGCTGAGTGCGGGCCGGACCTTCAAGCAGAGCCCCAGCGGCGAGGACGTGACGTTCCTGCAGCTCTTCGGACTCGACCAGGAGTCGCCCCAGGACCAGGTGGATCCGGCCTACATCTATACCCCTGGGGCCGATTCCTGGAGCCGCCTCCCGTGCCGGGGCTGGGACTCTCGGCGGAGGAGACGGAGGCCATCCTGGGGGAGGACGCGAACCGCCGGATCTACACCGCCGAGGACCCCTTCGACCGCCGCAACGGGGGGCGCTTCCGGATCACCATCCCCTTCACCGTCCGGAGTCAGGGGGTCATCAGCACCTTCTCCCTGGGGGCGCTGGGGGTGCTGGAGGGCAGCGAGCGGATCAGCCTGGGAGATCGGCTGCTGGTCCGGGGCGTGGAGTACGAGATCGACTACGACGCGGGCTTCGTGACGCTGCTGGACCCGGAGGGACTCTTCGCCGCCGCCCCCGACGCCGCGGTCCGGGCGAGCTGGGAGCAGAAGCAGGTCTTCCGGACGGCACCCACCTCGGTGGTGGGCTTCAACGCCCACATGGGTGCCCGGGATCGGGGGGAGCTGGACCTGGTGGCTCTCTACCAGAGCGAGAAGACGCTGGTGACCCGGCCCATCCTGGGGCTGGAGCCCGGGGCGGTGGCGCTGACGGGCCTGTCGGGGGGCGTCGACCGACCCCTCAACTGGCTGGACGGCGTCCTGGGGAAGGTCCCGGGACTTCGGCCCGGGGCGGCCTCCTCCTTCGCCGTCGACGGCGAGGTGGCCGTCTCGTTCCCGACGCCCAACACCCAGGGATCCGTCTTCCTGGACGACTTCGACGGCAGCGAGGCCCGACCCCTCTCCCTGCTGGACGGCGACTGGACCCGGGGGAGTGCGCCGGAGAGCCGGACCGGGGCGGAGGACGTCCTCCCGCCGGAGCTGGGCCCCGGCGATCTGGCCCGGATCACGTGGCAGCACAACTGGATCCTGGAGGATCCACAGGGGGACAGCGTAGGGATCCACGAGGGATACCTGCCCAAGGAGGAGATCGACCGGCAGATCCGGGTGGCGGGGACGCAGATCCGGGAGGCGGGGCTGCGCCTCACCTTGGACGAGGTTCCGCCGGGAGACCGGAGGTGGGCGTCGGTCACCACCACCCTCAGCCCCAACGGCACCGACCTCACCCGGAGCGAGTTCCTGGAGTTCTACGTGGCCGGGGGCGGTCCTGCCACCCTGGTGGTGGACCTGGGGACGGTGAGCGAGGACGCCCTCTTCGTGGACGCCGACGGCAACACCTCCGGGGTCAAGGAGAACGCCGTCCCCTGGGGGCTCGGGGTGCTGGACCAGGAGGCGGACCCCGCGCTGGGACAGGTGTGGGGAAATGCCCTGGACGCGGTGGGGCTCTGGAGCGAGGAGTGCGTAGGCGAGCCCGGGCGCATCTGGCGGCTGGGGGACCCCCGGGCGAACTGCACCCGGTCCAACGGACGGAACGACACGGAGGACCTGGACGGCGACGGCAACCTGGACACGGCGGAGCGCACCCTGCGCTACGTGGTGGATCTCGGCTCCTCGTCCCCCTTCCTGGCGAGAGGCCGCAACGAGACGGGAACCGACTTCCGCCTCTACCGCATCCCCATCCGGGGCGCCGGGGTGGAGGTCAACGGTCCGGTGACCGAGGCGGACCTGCGGGCGGTACGCCAGATCCGGCTCACGGTGACCACGAACCTGCCCACCTCCCTCACGGTGGCCCGGATGCGCATCGTGGGCTCCCGCTGGATCCGCCGGACGGCCGAGGGCGTCCTGAACGGCATCGTGGGCGACACGGCGGCCTTCGTGGGGCGGGCCGAGGCGGCCCCCGTGTCGCGCCTCACCGACGGAGACGCCTACGCCTCTCCCCCCGGCGTGCTGGAGGAGCTGTCGGATCCCACCGGGGCGGTGGCGGGGCAGGGGCTCGAGTTCAACGAGCGGTCCCTGAGCATCCGGGTCGAGGAGCTGCAGCCGGGGGACCGGGGCGAGGTCTTCACCCGCTTCCCGCAGCGGCCCCGGGACTTCCTGGTCTACCGTCGGGCCCGGCTCTGGGTGGTGCCCCGGGCCGGGGACTGGGGCGTGGATCGTCCGGTGGATTTCTTCTTCAAGATCGGCACGGACCCGGAGAACTTCTATCTGTACCGGACCCCCCTCCGGATGCCGGTTCCCGGGGGCATCCAGCCCTCGGACTGGCTTCCGGAGGTGCTGGTGGACTTCGAGCGGTTCCTGGAGCTCAGGGCCCAGGCGGAGGTGGAGCTCATCGAGCGCCCCACCCAGCCCGGCGATCCCCCCATCGTGGTGTCCTCCCCGGACTCCAGCTACTCGGTGGTCCTGCGGGACCGGGGGCGGGCACCGGACCTGGCCAACGTCCGGGAGCTCTCGCTGGGCATCCTGAACGGAGGGGACGTCCCCTTCGACGGCGAGGTATGGGTGAACGAGTTGCGTCTGGACGAGGGCGATCGGGACCCGGGCTTCGCCGGCCGGGTCGTGGCCCGGCTGTCCGCCGGGGACGTGCTCCGGGGCGACGTGAGCGTCTCCACCCGTTCCGGGACCTTCCGCCAACTGCGGGAGACGGCCTCCTACCAGTCGGACCGGCGGGTGAGCGCCAACCTCACGGCACGTCTGGACCGGATCCTGCCGGCGGACTGGGGGGTGGAGCTGCCGCTCCAGGTGACCGCCGACCGGAGCACGCTGAACCCCACCTTCCTGACCAACAGCGATGTCCGGGCGGACCGGATCGAGAGCCTGCGGGACATCGGCAGCAGCCAGTCCCGCGTCTCCCTGGGATTCCGAAAGGTGACCCCCAGCGCGAACCCGGTGGTGGGGGTCCTCCTGGACGGGCTGGAGGGGAGCGTGTCCACCTACCGGGTGGAGAACTCCGCCATCACCACCCGGGTGGAGAGCCGGGGTGTGGACGCCCGTCTGAACTACGCCCGCCGCCTGGAGCCCCGGGAGTTCGACCCCATTCCGAGCTTCGTGGAGCCCCTCTTCCGGGCCCTGCTTCCGTCGGGGCTGGAGGAGGCGGTGCTGAACTCCCGGATCCGCTGGTCCCCGGAACGCTTCGGGATGGGGACGGCGTACCGGCGGCGGGACGACGACATCTTCCGCTTCGACCGGATCACCTCCTCGCCGCTGGACTCCCTCATCGCCCCGAATCGGGCCCCACGGGAGGCGCTGGAGTTCGCCGGGGACCTCACCCTCCAGCCCCTCCGATCCCTCCTGGCCGGCGTGAGCTTCCGCTCGTACCGGGATCTGTTGAACCCCTCGGAGCGGGTGGCGGACAGCGAGGTGCAGCAGCTGCTGGCGGCGGAGCGGGGCTCGGTGGCGGGACTGGACGTGGGGTGGGAGACGGGACGCACGGTGACCAGCCGGATCCGCTTCGATCCGCGGATCTGGTCCTGGCTCCAGCACGAGATCACCTGGATCACCCGGTACTCCAGCCAGCGCAACCCCTCCTTCGTGGGGGTGGTGACGGAGGGGGGGACTCGTCGCTGGTGCTGCAGCAGAACGTCCGGGGGGAACGGACCACCCAGGGGAGGGTGTCGCTGGATCCGGCCCGTCTGCGGGAGGCGGGAGGGGAGGGGATGCCCGGTGCCTTCCGGAGCGTCCTGGGGGTGCTCCGTCCCGTGAGCTACACCTTCCAGGACGGCGTCACCTCGCGCTTCAACCGGGCGGCGGTGGACCCGGGGCTGGGCTACCAGTTCGGCTGGGTGTCGCTGGACGGCTTCCGATTCCTCCAGCAGGACACGGCCGCCACCCTCACCGACGGACTCAGCCAGCGGCTGGCTTTCGGCCTCGGCGGGCCCGCGGCGACGCTGGACGTGGCCTGGTCGGGCTCCGATGTGGCCATCCTGGACGCCCGGGCGGACCGGGAGATCTACTCCCGCACCTGGCCCGAGATACGGGGGCGGGTGGCGGACCTGACGGCGTTGAGCGTTCTGAGCGCGGCGCTCGAGCGAGTCTCGGTGTCGGCGGCCTTCATCCGGAGCATCCGGGAGACCCGATTGGGGGCCGGCGTCCAGACCCGGAGCAACGAAGAGATCCAGCTTCCCTGGGACGTCACCCTCACCTGGACCGGCGCGGTGGTGACGTCGTACCGGGGGTCCCTCCTGGCGGGGGAGGGGAAGGACCCCACCGGGGACACGGAGCGGGGCCGGGCCCTCCACCGGGTCAGTGTGACCTCCTCGTTCGCCCCACCCTTCGGCCTCGGGGCGGGACTCGGCAGCCCGGTGCGCCTCTCGCTGATCGGTTCCTACGGCTCGGAACGGGAGTGCCGTGTTCCCCGCGCCCGGACCGAGTGCGTGGCCTTCGTGGACCAGATCAACCGGGCCCTCTCCCTGGCGCTGGACACCCGGGTGCAGGACGTGCTGGTGGGGCTCCAGGCGAGCTTCACCGACCGGCGCTCCTTCATCGGGCGGCGGATCGGCTCCACCCAGTTCCAGCTGAGCGTCTTCGGTCAGTTCCTCCTGGAGGCGGGCAACCTTCTGGGCCAGGGCGGAGCCTTTCCCGGCCCGTAGCGGCCCGACCCGTCCGCCCATGGTCCCGCCCCGGGGGCCGCCGGACCTTCTGGCATGACCCCCGGTCGAGACGCCTTCGTACAGCTCGTGGTGGTCCTCCTGGCCTCGGGAGTGCTCCGGGCCGGATGCGCCCCCAGGATCCCACCCCGGGAGATGCTTCCCGGTCAGGCGGTGGACCCGTCGGCGTTGGCGGACTCGGCGGAGGCGCTGGCGGCCCAGGAGGCCCGCCGCTCCCGGCCCCTGGAGGCGGGGGAGACCCTCGACCCGAACCGGGCGCCGGAGGAAGAGCTGGACCGGCTGCCGGGGGTCGGTCCCGGGCTGGCCCGGGCGATCCTGGCGGCCCGGGACACACTCCCCTTCCGGTCCCCGGAGGAGCTGGCCCGTGTGCGGGGCATCGGGTCGTCCACGCTGGAGCGGCTCCGTCCCTGGATCGAGCTGGATTCACCGCCGCCGCCGTCGGTCCGGCGCGGACGTCCGGTGGCAGTGGGGGCCGGCAGGGCGACCCCGACCCGGCCGGTGCAGCCCCAGGCGGCCGCCCCGGAATCCAGCGGGGGGCGGGTGCGGGTGAACCGGGCCGGCCCGGATGCGCTGGAGGCACTCCCGGGCGTCGGGCCGGTGTTGGCAGAACGGATCATCGCCGAGCGGGACCGCCGTGGAGGCTTCCGGACCGTGGACGATCTGATCTCGGTGCAGGGGATCGGACCGGTCCTCCTGGAGCGCCTGAGACCCCTGATCCAGGTGGGCGGCCCCCCTTGAAATCACGAATCTTGACCCGTCGGACGAGGCATCTCTAGCTTGGAAACAAGCGGTTACTACATCTGTTTCCCCCTGCGTTCCCCTCGTCGGGTGGACGACCGCGTGGCGTGTGACCAGGCTGGTAAGTTGTTGACCTACCGGCCGTTCCACCGAGTACAAAGGAACGTGGCCAGTATGGCGACCAACGTCGTTCAGGATCGCCTCGGGGACTTCTTCGTTCGCGAAGGGCTCATCACCGAGGAGCAGCTGCAGCAGGGCGTCCGGGAGGCCCGTAGCCATGGCACCCGCCTGGGCCACGCCCTGGTGAAGCTGGGCTTCGTGGCCGAGGTGGAGCTCACCCGGATCCTGGCCAAGCAGTACCGGATCCCCGCCGTGGATCTGGACAAGGTGGTGGTGGATCCCAAGCTGCTCCACCTGGTGCCCAGCGAGGTGGCCACCAAGCACCTGGTCCTTCCGCTGCGCCGTGTGGGTCGCCGACTCACGGTGGCCATGGTGAACCCCACCGACCTGAGCGCCATCGACGACCTGAAGTTCATCACCAAGATGAACATCGAGCCGGTGATCGCCGGCGAGTACACCCTCCGCACCCAGATCGAGCGCTACTACGCCCAGGCCAGCAACCAGATGGCCAGTCTGCTGGACGAGCTGGTGGACGAGGACGACCTGGAGTTCGTCGACGACAACGAGGAGGACATCTCCGTCGCCGCCCTCCAGGCGGAGGTGAACGACGCGCCGGTGGTGAAGTTCATCAACGGGCTCCTGGCGGACGCGGTGGTGAGGGGAGTGTCGGACATCCACATCGAGCCTTTCGAGAAGGAGGTCCGGGTTCGCTACCGCATCGACGGGGCGCTCCAGGAGGTCATGAAGCCGCCGACGCGGATGAAGGCGGCCCTCACCTCCCGCATCAAGATCCTGGCGGACCTGAACATCGCCGAGCGTCGGGTGCCCCAGGACGGTCGTATCAAGCTCCGGCTCAAGAACAAGGTGGTGGATTTCCGGGTCTCGACGCTGCCGGTGATCTTCGGCGAGAAGATCGTGCTCCGGATCCTGGACAAGGGCAACCTCACCTTCGACCTGAGCAAGTTCGGGTTCGAGCCCAAGGCCGAGAAGGACTTCTTCCACGCCATCGCACAGCCCTACGGGATGGTGCTGGTCACGGGTCCCACCGGCTCCGGGAAGACGACGACGCTCTACTCCGCCCTGTCGAAGATCAACACCATCGACACCAACATCATGACGGCGGAGGATCCGGTGGAGTACAACCTCCACGGGATCAACCAGGTGCTGGTGCGGACCGAGATCGGGATGAGCTTCGCAGCGGCCCTGAAGGCGTTCCTCCGCCAGGACCCCAACGTGATCATGGTGGGTGAGATCCGGGACATCGAGACGGGAGGCATCGCCATCAAGGCGGCCCTCACCGGTCACCTCGTCCTCTCGACCCTCCACACCAACGATTGCGCCTCGACGGTGACCCGGCTCATCGACATGGGGCTCGAGCCCTTCAACGTGGCCTCGGCCCTCAACCTGCTCACGGCGCAGCGGCTGGTGCGCAGGATCTGCGAGCGGTGCAAGGTGGAGACGACCTACCAGGAGGAGTATCTGCGAGCGGCGCGGGTGCCGCTGGACTGGGCCGCCTCCACCACCTTCTACAAGGGAGAGGGCTGCGACCGGTGCGACGGCACGGGGCTCAAGGGCCGGCAGGGCCTCTACGAGGTCATGGCCATGTCCCAGGCCCTGCGGAAGGCCGTCATGCGGGAGGCCTCCACCGACGAGTTGAGGGACATCGCACTGGACGAGGGGATGCTCACCCTCCGCATGGACGGCCTCAAGAAGGTCGAGCGCGGCATCACCACCCTGGAAGAAGTGGTCAAGGAGACCGCCGTCACCGACGACTAGGCGCGGCGCGGCACAGCACACCTACCCCCGAACACCCGATGACGACGATGGCGGATCAGGCTACAGAACAGGCGCAGGCAGGGCAGCAGGCTCCCGCGCGGCGGGCCCCGGAGCTGGGACTCCGACACCTCCTGCAGGAGATGATCCAGCGGGGGGCCTCGGACCTCCACCTGACGGTGGGTGAACGGCCCAAGCTCAGGGTGGACGGGGACCTCGTCCAGAGTCAGTACCCCAAGGCGCTGGCCCCCAAGGACACGCTGGGTCTGGCCTACTCGATCCTCACGGAGAATCAGAAGAAGCGCTTCGAGGTGGAGGACGAGCTGGACTTCTCCTTCGGCGTGCAGAACCTGTCCCGCTTCCGGGGCAACGTCTACAAGCAGCGGGGCTGCGTGGCCATGGCCATCCGGCAGATCCCCTACGAGATCCACTCCATCGAGAAGCTGGGACTGCCGTCCATCCTGAACCGCCTCGCGGAGCGTCCCCGGGGGCTGGTCCTGGTCACCGGGCCCACGGGGTCGGGTAAGTCCACCACCCTGGCGGCCATGGTGGACAAGATCAACAAGGAGCGGAAGGGGCACATCATCACGGTGGAGGACCCCATCGAGTTCATCCACCGGCACCAGCTGTGCATGGTGAACCAACGGGAGGTGGGGGCCGACACCAAGTCCTTCACGGCGGCCCTCAAGTACGCCCTCCGGCAGGACCCGGACGTCATCCTCATCGGCGAGATGCGGGATCTTGAAACCATCTCGGCCGCCCTCACCATCGCCGAGACGGGACACCTGGTGCTGGCGACACTCCACACCAACTCCGCCGCCGAGTCGGTGAACCGCATCATCGATGCCTTCCCATCGCACCAGCAGGCCCAGGTCCGGGCTCAGCTGGCCTTCGTGCTGGAGGGGGTGATCACCCAGACGCTCCTTCCCCGCTCCAAGGGGAAGGGCCGGGTCGCCGCCGCCGAGGTGATGATCTGCACCCCCGCCATCCGGGCCGTCATCCGGGACGAGAAGATCCACCAGATCTACTCTCTCATGCAGGCCGGGAAGAAGCACGGCATGCAGACGCTGAACGATTCGCTCCAGTC
>JARRPL010000097.1:0-9527 GCA_037382905.1 Gemmatimonadota bacterium
TGACATCCGACATCCGTGGCGTCGCCGGGGACTACCTCCGACGAAACCGACTGTCGGGTACGGTTCCGAACCGAAGGGCACCCAGCACCGCAGAGGGCGCGTGCCGAGACACGCAAGCAAGGCGCGAGATCGGATCCTCGATGCCCCACGCCGCCCCGTCCTGGACCGGGGCTTCGCGGGGATGTCGGTGGACGACATCCATCTGGCAGAAGTCGCCTACGGCGTGCTCCAGGGGGCCTTCATCCGAAGCCGCACTCTCGACGACCCGGCACTGATGGCCCGCCACGTCCGGGAGTTGCGTCGGTACCTCGAGCTCCTCTTTGGCGCCGTGGGCAGCGTGGCCACCGACGCCCGGAGCCGAAGGTCAGGTCACCGCACCTTGTCGGCCCGCATCATGACTCGGTCGATGCGGTCGTCCACCACGCCGCGCATCTCCAGCCCCTGGACGGTGCCGTCGTCTTCGATGAACTCCATGAAGATCTCGAGCTCCTGCTCGAACACCTCGCCGTCCATCATCCAGCCCGGGCTGTAGATCCACGAGGCTCGGGGCAGGAGCTCGAAGCGCGCCATCTCTCCAGGGGGACCCATGGGCAGCCCCCCTCGCAGCACGCCGTCCTCGTAGGCGATCTCGAAGCTCATGGTCGGGGGAGCACCCTCGGCCTGCATCTCCGGGGGGACCTCCACCTCGTAGCTCCCGGCGATGGCGCGGGCCTCCTCGGGCGGGGTCTCCGTCACCGCCGTGGATTCCACGTCGATGCGGAAGTCGATCTGCACCTCGTCCCAGCGGAAGCGGAGATCCATCCCCTCCCGGTCCACCATGGGGAACTCCCACGTCAGCGCCTCGGTGAAGGCACCGGCCTCGGGGCTGACCCGGAAGCGGAGCTGGTCGTCATCGGGTTCCGGCGGCTGCGTATGGTAGAGGCGCTCGTCGGGGTCCAGGACCACTTCCCAGTCCCCCTCTCCGGGAATGAACCAAACCGACCACGCACCCTCGGGCACCGCGACGCCGTTCAGCGTCACCGGGCGATCCACGGCCAGGGTGGTGGCCGAGTTCGCCCCCGGCGTCCAGACGTGGCCCCAGTCCACGAGGCCCCCGAAGACCGGTGACCGTCCGCGAACCCGGGGCCGGGCATAGTCCACGGTCACGGTGGTACCGTCGGAGACCTGACTCACCGTGGCCCGTTCACTTCCCCGAATCTGGGCAGAGCCGGGGGCGGCGAGTGGGGCGAGAGAGAGGAGTCCGAGGCCCGTGAGGACGGGGGTTCGGAGTCGAGGTCTCATGTGGGGCTCCAGTGCTTCGAGGAAGGGACCACGGCGGCAGGATGAGGGGGTTGCCGGCGTCGGAGCGAAGACCTTCCCCGACAGGCCCTCCGGCGGACTCAATCCCGTCGCGGCGGCGCAAGGATGGGATGCGGCCTCGAAGGTCCGCAAGTCGGCACTCCAGCGTCGTCGTGGGGGCGTCGGCGTTGGCGGCCCGTTCCCCCGGGTGCCCTCCCCGGGAGCTCACCGACCCTCGCAAACCCCGGATCGACCGATGCAGACCGATCGATCCCCGAGCAGCCTCGACTCCGGGTCTGTGGTCCCGTCATTCCTGGCCGCCAGCGTCGAGAGATCCTCGCTCCCGGCATCGGCGGAGGAGGTGGGCATGCCGTTCACGACGATCGCGCCGCCGAAGGCGTTGCCCACGGGACAGAAAGCCATGGAGGGGAATTCGTGCTGGGCCGGCCCAGGACGCCGGGGTGCCGAACCCGTTGACGGAGCGGCATCTCATCGATCCGCCGAGGACCAGGCTGTCACTGCGGGCAGGACCCGAAAATGGGTACGGCTGGCCCAGGGAATCGAGGAGGCCCGGCCGGCCGGGCAGTGGGCGGCGAGAAGCACCGAGCCGTCGTGGCTGAGCTCGTCGGCGCCCCGCGATGGGGAGCGTCGAGCCGTGAACCGGGGCCTACGGACGACCGGACGTCGGACGGGGACCCGAACCACGGGCTTGGGACTCCGGGCCGTCCCGGTGGCCATGGCCGATCAATGTACGCGGCGGGAAATTCCGAACTTGAGACCCTCCCCGTGCGCTCGTACGTTCCCGACTGCGCCGACAGAGAGGACACATGGGGACCGACCAGACACAGCACATACCCGCCGAAGAGGCCGAGGGGCTCGGTGTGCGACTAGCCGAGTTGGAAGCCGCCTTGCGCCGTGAGAAACGGCTGGTGCAGCTCGTGTTCGAGACCACGTCGAGCGGAATCCTCAAGATCGATACCGATGGGCGGATCGTCTCGGTGAACTCCGGAGCAGAAGAACTCCTCGGGACTCCCGGGGAGGAGATCAAGGGTCGGGCGTACAACGATCCGCTGTGGCATATCACGGACCTCGAGGGTCGGTCGATTCCCGATGACCGGTTGCCGTTCCGTCGGGTTCTGAGCACCGGCGCACCGGTGCGGGACGTGCGCCTCGCGGTGCAGTGGCCGGACGGGCGCCGAGTGTTCCTTTCCTTCAACGCCGCGCCGATCAAGGATGGGAGCGGATGCGTGACGGCGGTGGTCGTCACCTTCGACAACATCACAGAGCGGATCTCCTCGCAGGAGAAGCTGAAGGCCAGCGAGCGTCGCTATCGCAGTCTGTTCAATTCGATGCAGGATGCCTTCTCGCTGCAGGAGATCATCCACGACGAGGACGGCAACGCATGCGACTACCGCTTCCTGGAGGTGAACCCTGCCTTCGAGAAGATGACGGGTATCCCGGCGTCGGAGTGGATCGGCCGCACCGTCCGGGAGGTTCTCCCGGGCACCGAGGCGCATTGGATCCAACTCTGCGGCGAGGTCGCGCACACCGGGGTCCCTGCGCGGGTCGAGGAGTACTCTCAGGATCTCGATCGCTACTACGAGGTGCTGGCCTACCGCCCCGCGCCGAACCAGTGCGCCGCCCTCTCCACCGACGTGACCGAACGCAAGCGTGCCCAGGAAGCGCTGCTTCAGCGCTCGCGCCTCGATGCCACCGCGACGTTGGCCGGCGGGGTGGCCCACGACCTCAACAACCTCATGGTCGGGGTGCTGGGCAACGCCGATCTGCTGCGTTGGCAGCTCAGGGAGGATGGGGGGGTCTCCGAGACTCTCGATGAGATCGTCCAGGCGGGACAGCAAGCCGGTCGATTGGCTCAGCAGTTGCTCAGCTTCTCGCGGCCGGCTCAGGCCAGGACCGAGGTCGTCGATCTCGGCGCTGTAATCGACGAGATGCTACGGATCCAGCGTAGTTCGATCCCACTGCGAATCACCGTCGAACCGGACTGTCCCTCGTCTCTGAGCAAGATCCTGGCCGACCCGACGCAAATGGTTCAACTGCTCATGAATCTGTGCATCAACGCGGTTGAGGCGATCGACGGGGCGGGCGAGATCCGGTTGCGAGCACGCGATGTCCGGCTGCCTGACGAATCGCTCGACCAGGCGCCCGCGCTGGCGCCCGGCAGGTATGTGCGCCTTTCGGTCGAGGACGACGGACCCGGGATCCCGGCCGCCGTTCGCGATCGTGTCTTCGAGCCGTTCTTCAGCACGAAGCAACAGGGACGGGGCCTGGGATTGGCTGCGGTCCACGGGATCGTCGCCGGGCACGAGGGTGGTATCCGGGTGAGCGATCGGCCTGGTGGGGGCACGACCTTCGACATCTTCCTCCCCGCTACGGATGAGGTCGCCGACGCCCAGGGTGACGCTCCGGATGCGACGCTGCACGGTCGGGAGACGATCCTCGTGATCGATGACGAAGCAATGGTATTGCGCGTCGTCCGGGGGATCCTCGAAAGGCTCGGGTATACGGTCTTGAGCGCCGACTCCGGCAAGAGGGCTCTGGAGGTCGCGCGGGACCACCCGGGCCGGATCCACCTGGCGCTTCTCGACCTCGGGATGCCGGTGATGGGGGGTAAGGAGACCTTCCCACTACTCAAGCAGGCCCGGCCCGATATGAAGGTCATGATCTGCAGCGGGTACGATCGGAAGGGTGATGCTGCAGCGCTCCTGAAGGCCGGAGCCGATGGATTCGTGAGCAAACCGTTCCTCGTGGACGAGCTGGTGCCGCCGATCCGCGCTGTGCTCGACAACGAACCGTGACGCCCGGCGGCCCCCCCGCCTCCGATCCCCGGGCGACAGGATTGCGGGGATCGGGGATCCGGCGCGGACTACGGTTGCCCCGGGCCTGGTCTTCTCCAACCACGATCGGGTGACGGCGGAGAGTGCGTATGGTTCGATCGCCGGCATGGCCGAGACCCCCCAGATCGGGGAGCGGACCGGACTGATCCCCAACGTCGCTCCCCGCCAACCGCTTCACGACGTCCAAGAAGACCGATTCCGGGCCAATGATGCGTCTCATGATCGGCCCCGGGCGTCGAACCGGCAGCGGTGGAGAGGGGGATGCCGTCGGCGATCCGGAAGGCCCCGCGCTCGCACTCTTCGGGACGGACATGCCGAGGGACTCGGGTCCAGCAGGGGTATCCCTGCAACGGGCGGAGCCCCAGTTGCCACGCTCCCGGAGCGAGGGACTCGTCGTTGCTCGACCGCTCGCCCCGATCGTCCGGAGGGTACCTCGAGCATGGATCCCCGATCTCCGCCCCGTCCCCGATGTCCCGCTCGAACTGCGGTCGCCCTGGGCCACGCACCGCCGCAGGGGTCCGTCCGGTCCACCGATGCGGGCCCACAGATACGGGTCTGCCTTGGAGGTAGGGGGCCATGTGGAGAAGCGGACCTCCCCATCGGAGGCGCCCCGTGCGGCGCCCGGTGAGGGTCGCTACTGTGCGGGCGACCCTGGCTGCGTACGGTCTCCACGGGAGGCGCTGGCGATGGAGTTCCTCAACTTCCTGATCATCCTGGCCGCGGCGTTGCTGGTCTGGCGCCGGCCCGAACGGGAGGGGCTGGCCTTCGGTCTCCTGGTGGCGAGCATCGTCCTGATGGCGGCCCTCTTCCTCATCGGGACCCACACCTCGCTGGTGCCGGGGGTGAACCTGTGAGGGGGATGCCGGAGTCCCGGGTCCGGACCGTCCTCAGCTGGGCGGTGATCGTTCTGGTCGCCGGTCCCGTGGGCACCGCCGTGGTACTCGGATTCGCCTTCGGGGAGTCGCCCTGCATCCTCTGCTGGGCCCAGCGGACCTCCATGGCTCTGATGGCGCTGACCGGACTCTTCGTGCTCCGGTATGGGCCTCGCCCCCGGTACCTTGGAACCGTCGTGATCCTGGGGACCTGGGGGGTGTTCATGGCGCTCCGCCACTCGGCCCTCCACCTCGCCCGGGACATCGGGCAGGGCTTCGCCGGCGCGTTCTTCGGGGCCCACACCTACGTCTGGGCCTGGTTCATCCACAGGGTGGTGCTCTGGGTGCTGGGGGTACTTCTGATCCTCCTGCGGGAGGACACGGTGGAGACCGGCGCCCGGGACCTCCGGGGGCCCGAGCGCTTCGCCGCGGGACTCTTCGTGGTGGTGATCGCCGCGAACGCGCTCCAGGCCTTCATCACCACCGGGCCGCCGCCGTTCATGGGGCAGGCGGATCCCCTGCGCTTCTCCTGGAATCCGGCCCGGTGGGTCTGGCTCCCGGACGACGAGCTGGGGGGCGCCGTCTCCCTCCGTGGATCGTGGACGGTTCCGGCGCCGGATCCGGCATTCGTGGAGGCCGATCCCGACCCCGCCTCCGGCCCGCTGGGAGCGGTGTCCACCCTGCCGGTCCTGCGCTGGGAGGAGATGCAGGCGCCGCTGGAAGGGCACCTCACGGACCTGGCCTTCGATCCCGGGAGCGGACGGTTCATGGCGGTCACGGAGCGGCACGGCGTTCACGTCCTGGACCCGGGCCTTTCCCGGGTGGAGCACTCGGTGACGCTGGACCCGCACTTCGCGGTGGAGCTGACGCCGCTGTCGGGGGCGGCCTTCATCGGCGACACCCTGGCAGTGGTCGCCACGAACAAGAGCTACGCCCTGCTGCGCCCGGATCCGGAGGCGGACGAGGACTACGAGTGGCGCCACTTCCTCCAGACCACCGGTGGCATGTCGGAGCTGCGGCGCTCCCGGCTGGCCACGGTGCGGGCCCGGCAGCAATACGTGCTGGCGGCGGCCTACGACCGGGTCGCGGACGAACTCATCACCGTGAGCGTTCCGTCCAGCCGGCATCCCCGGTGGGTCGTCTCCCGGTTCGACCGCCGGGACCTGGTCCTCTCCTCGGAGTTCCTCCCGGAGCCAGGGCCTGAGTTGGATCTCGCCGGCCCCGACCGGTCCCTCGGGGAGTACGTCGTCACCGGAGCCACCGTCGAGGACGGAAGGCTGTACCTGGTGAGCGCCGCCCACTCCACGGTCCTGATCGTGGATCCGACGACCCGGGCGGTGACGGAGGCCTTCGGGGTCCCGGGGCTCGAGCAGCCCGTGGGCATCGCAGTTCGGGGTGGCGAGTGGCTCATCGCACAGGCCGACGGGCGGGTCGCGGTGGTCCGGCGGCCGGAGCGTCCGGAGGTTCCGGAGCCCCCGGCCTGAGGGGGGATGGGGAGCGGATCGCTGCCGACTCCTCGGGCCGGCGCGGGTAGGGCGGCGGGTTGCCATGCCGGGAGGACGGTCGCTCGGGTAGCATGGCCGGGACCGCACGAGCTGTCCTTGAACCCGGGCGTGAGACCCTCACGGCAGAACTCCTTTGCGTGGGGGCCATGGGCCAAGCCACCTATCCCGAGGACTTGGCCGGCAAGGTGGCCGCGGTCACGGTCGTTGCCGAGATGGGGATGGCGCTGTTTCAGGAGATCGGTCTGGCTGTGGATCACGGCCCCGCCGGACTCATACTGGTTCTCGATCCAGCGATCCCGCCGGAGGCGGTTCTCACCATCGTGCCGCAGGTCATCGGCCTTCCGCCCCAGCCGATTCCAGTGCTCGGCGTCCTGCGGCGCTCGTCCGCCGCGTTGCTGGCTGCCGCTGGGGACGATATCGATGCGGTCCTGCCGCCCCTCGGAGCGGAGGCAGGGTCGATCCGGAGCGGGGGCTCGCCCACCGAGGTCGAGGTCACCATCGGCATGCACCGGAAGGAGTCTCGGCCACCAACCGTGGTGGGATGCCTCCCGGCGCAGATCCAGTCTTGCCGGACACCTATCTGGTCTTCAGCGCGCACTTCGATCACGCCGAGGCCATCCGTCCGCTTCCTCGGTGTGAGCGGTGAGGAGAAGGGCCTCCTGGGCGCGCGGCAATGGGCCGAGGCGCCCACCGTCCCCATCGACCGGATCGTCGCGAACATCAACACGGACATGGTCGGCCGGACTGCCCCCGACATCGTGATCGCCATCGGGGCGGAGTTCACGACCCTCGGCAAGGTGTCCAGAGCGGTGGCAGCGACCCATCCGGAGCCGGGTCTCGTCATCGGCCTGGACCCCGTCGCCTCTCAGAACCTCTTCGTCCGCAGTGACCACGTGGCCTTCGTTCAGCAACAGATCCCGGCGATCGCCTACACCAACGGCTGCACGAGGACGATCGTGCACCCTCGGGCGAGGCCGAGGCGGTCGATGCCGAGAAGCTGGCGCGGGTGTTCCGGCTCGCCGCCCTGGTGGGCTGGGAGATCGCGGAGGCTTCCGAGTCGCTGGCCTGGCTGCCCCGGGGCGTCGCAACAGGTCGCGGTCATGCTCCGATCCCTCCCATTCCGAGGGAACGCCGGAACGGCGGTCACCTGTCCCCGGGGGCGTCCGGTTCAGGGCTTGGATCCTTGCTGGTCCTCCGGTCAACCAGCTCCCGGATGAACCGGAGCGACGGGTCGGTACGGACCCGACGGCCGATCGGGGTATGTGCGGCGATGCCGTGGAGGAGCTACGGAGGGACCCGAGCCTCTTCCGTTTGCGTCGGAAGGGGGGGCAGGCATATCCTGACATGCGCCATAAGTTCATTTGTGACAGGAGGTTACGTCTTGACTAGCTGGCAGCGGCGCAGAATACCCCTCGCGGCCCTTCTCGTGGCGGCTCTGGTGGGATGCGACAGCACCACCACCGTACCCGGCGCCCCCACGGCCGAGTCGCCGACGTTGGACACCCGTTCGGCCTCCGGCCCCTTCACCGGGTTCTCGGCTCCCGTCTTCGACATCTCGACGACCCCCGACGGAAGCTTGTTGGCCGTCAGCGGGACGTCCGTATACGAGATCAACGGGACCGGAATGACGGAGGTCGCCGAGGTTCCGACGACCCCCGGGTCGGGACTCAACGGAGTGGCTGCGCGGGGACGGCGGGACATCCTCGTGACGAGCGGTGGTCAGGACCTGGCCCTCGGTGCCGGCGTGTGGAGGGTCAGCGCCGGTCGGACCGACCTGCTGGGAGATGTGGAGGCCTTCGAGACCGCCAACGATCCGGATGCCTTCGCGGGCCCGCAGTGGAAGAACCAGGCCTGTGAGGGGGATCCCCGGAATGGCGACTTCACCGCCGGACCCCAGTCGAACCCGTACCATCTGACGACCGAGCGAGGCGGTGCGCTGGTGGCCGACGCGGCGGGGAACAGCCTCCTCCGCGTGGGGGCCGACGGCTCCATCGAGCTGGTGGCGGTGCTCACGCCTCCCACCGGTGACGGCACCGACTGGCAGGTCTTCTTCGTGATCGAAGGCGAGGACGGGGAGCCGGACATCCCGTGCTACGTCCAACCGGTGCCGACCTCGGTGGCCGTGGGCCCCGGCGGAGAGTACTACGTGGGCGAGCTCACCGGTCTCACCCTGCCCCAGTTCGGCGGGGCCCCGGCGCCGGCCTGGTCCCGGGTCTGGCGCATCGACGCCGGAGCCTCGGGCGTGACCTGCCCCTCGGAAGCCTGCGAGGTGGCGTTCGACGGATTCACGTCCATCGTGGACGTGGAGGTCGGACCGGACGGCAACGTCTACGTGCTGGAGCTGGACGAGGCCGGGTGGTTCCCGGCGACCGCGCTGGGGGCAGCGACCAACGGCACCCTCAACCGTTGTGATCCCTCGTCCGGCATCTGTGATGTCGTCACAAGCGAGCTCTTCCTCCCCAATGCCGTCGCATTCGACAAATGGGACGGCCTCTGGGTCCTGAACAGCAGTCTGTTCAACACCGAGATCGTGAAGGTCGGCGAGGTGTCCTGACGGACGCGACCAGGCCGCCGCGGTTGGACCCCGCCCCGTCCGGAAGGGATTCCGGGCGGGGCGTTTCGCGTGGGCCCGTCCTCGGGACCGAGCGCTCAGGCCATCCTGCCCGGCTTCGCACCGTTCATGGTGGGGATGGGGCGGGCCGGGATCCGCGGCACGGGTCCAGCGTGCTCGGGAAGCACGGGGTGACTCCCGGTCGGACCACCAGCTGAAACTCCCACCCGCCTCCGTTCGTCTTCTCCCCTAGAGAGACTAGGAGAGCGGCCCGGGCGGCCCCGCCGATCCGCGGCAGGAGCCCGCCCGCCGCACCCCATCCATGGGACGAACGCGATGCTCGGCACACGGGAGCTCTTCCCCGGCACCCTGGACCTGCTGGTCCTGAAGGCGCTGTCGCTGGGGCCCACCCACGGGTACGGCGTCCTCAGGCGCATCGAGGAGACGTCGGGGGAGCTGCTCTCGG
>JARRPL010000098.1:0-17510 GCA_037382905.1 Gemmatimonadota bacterium
GTAGAAGGACTCGAGCCCCGGCCACGGGTTGTCGGCGTCGACGGTGGCCCGGTCGGGGGACGAGGTGCGGTCCACGTCACCTACCGCCACGTCGCCTCCAGCTCTTCCTGGTATGCCCGGTAGAGATCACGCACACGCGTCACAAAGGTCTCCGGTATTCCCGGACCCTCGACCCGGAACCACTGCGAGGAGCGAAATACCGTTGGAATCTCCTCGGCGTCTTCCGGGGTGTCGTCGATGGCCAGGGGCATGAGGAAGCGTTGCGACTCCGGTCGACGCTTGACGGCCTCCGTGGCGTGGGACCACTCGGTGCGGAAATAGCGCCCACCGACCGTCCGGGTGTGGACCGACACGATGGGGATGAAGAGGGAGCAGCTGTCGAGTCCTACCTCGATCTCCGTCTTCCAATGGTCGCCGGCCCGGAGATCGTCACGGTCGAACCAGACCTCCATCCCTGCGGCCTCGAGGGCGTCCCGAAGTGCCGCAGCGTATTCCCGATCCTCGCTGGCGTAGCTGATGAAGACGCTTCCGTCCCGTCGGCCGGTGACTTCGGAGGACGCGGAGTTCGGATCCGGCTTCTCGCCGGCCCGCTCCCGCCAGCGGCGGTGGAGCTCGTCCACGAAGTCCTGCGGCGTATCCGTGAGGACCCGGGTGCGGGTGCTGAAGTGATCCAGGAAGAGGATCAGGCCCTCGTCGGTGCGGGCGGCGGTGTCGGCCACCACGTCGAGCTTGCCCCGAGAGCCCGACAGTCGGCTGCGCCGGCCCAACCGGATGAAGAACCGCGCCAGCCACCCCGAGAACGAGCATCCGATCAGGAGCAGGCTGTTCCGGGTCAGCTCGTCGTGGAGCCGCGCCGGACGGCGGTTCTCGGACTGGAGCGCGTGCACGAACTCCAGCAGGTCCTCCTCGCTCACCACGTACTCCGGCACCGCACTCACGCGCCCGAGCAGATGATAGACGGTGGGAGCGGCCCGCGTGTCCCACTGCTTCGGAAGGTCCGTGGGATCGGCAGGCGTATAGCTGAGCACCTCCGTCCGATCGGCCCCGCCGAAGCGGGCGTCGTCCAGCGCCCTCTTCATGAGGGGATCGAAGGTGGTGGTCACGAAGAGGTGGAGCGGCTCGATCTCGGCGAGCTTGGACAGCGCGGCGGGCACGCCAATGTCGTCCGGGTCGGGCATCACCCGTTTCAGCTCCGGATAGACGTCGTCGATCTCACCCCCGTCCGCCAGGAAGGCGCACACGACGTCGTTCAGCGACGCACCCGGCGGGAGACCGGCCACACCGAGCCGGGGCGCCAGCCGCTCCGCGAGGTAGGAGTAGAGGCGGACCTGCCGGCCCTCTACCTCCACATCGAGCAACTCCTCCCCGATGATCGGTACCACGCGGCGCTCCTCGATCAGATCGAGGAGCTGGCTCCACAGGCGCTCGGCGGGCAATCTCGGATGTGGTGTCGCTGGTCAGGAGCCGACCCCCTGCGTACAGGTTGACGTAGGGGACGAGGGGGTCGTCCCCCTTTACGCCAGAATCTCCCGGAACTCCCTGAACCACTTGGCCAACGACGTGTGGTAGTCGTGGGCCTCGTACTTGGGGCCGTTGTAGTGTCGGGCCAGCACCCGGAAGTCGTCGTCCACCGGGTCCGCCTTCTGAACCACTTTGGGCTTCGCTTTCAGGAACCGGGCCACGAAGCCCACCTGCTCGTCGGCCGGCGCGGTGAAGAGGGTCGTGGCGTCGGGGGCGCCGACCCGGGAGAAGTTCTCTCCCATGATCTGGCCGAGGCCCAGACTCATGGACCGCATCCGGAGCTCGGACAGCGAAGCCTCGGGGGTGGACTCGTTGAGCCTGCTCAGGTAGTGCTGCTCGAAGCGCGGCCGGATGACGCCCGCCGTCTCCTGTCGGACGATCGCCAGGATCCATTCGGGCCGGACCGTCACGCCCTCGTCGTCGGCCATGCGCTCCGACACCGATCGCGCCACCGCGCCGTATCGCTGGGCGATCTCGCTGCAGACCAGGAATCGGCGACGGTGCAGGGCGTTGAGGTGGAAGATGGCCTCGTCCACGCTGCCTGCCATCACCTGCCCCGACTCACACCGTTCCAGGGCGACCTCCAGCATGGCCTGGAGCGTCCGCTGGTCCAACCGCACGTCGGGGATGTTCGTGATCCACTTCCTGGCCGTGTTCCACTTGCAGGGATAGCAGAGCGTATTCCGATGGAGCCGGGGATTGAGTCCGTGCTCGAACTGGAACTGGGCGATGCCCCGGTTCGTCCCCCGCCCGAAGTCCCCGTCCACCAGGAATCCCCCGGAGCCGGCGGTGGAATAGCCCAGGAAGATCATGAGCCGCTGAACGGCCATCACGGCGGCCTCGCTGGCGGAGGTGCGGTCGAGCTTCAGGTCACCGGCCAGCAGGCGGTCCAGATCCTCCCGCCACGGCGCTTCGCCGTCGTCGGGATGGGTGGCGATGCGTTGGATCCGCGGATCCTTCACCAGCTCCGTGATGGTCATGGACTCTGTTCTCCCTGGTGCGTGGGATGCTTCATGGGGCTGCCGGTGCCCCGGGACACCACTGGTCGGTCCAATCGCCGCCCGCCCTCGCCTGAAGGTCGTTGTACCAGTCGAGATACCGGATTCTTCCCGCCGGGGCGGCGAGCTCCGACGGTCGTTCGGTGGTGGCCGCCTTGCGCTCGGTCCCGCTCAGGAAGCAGCCGATGAGGTCACGGCCGTCCCGGAGGGCCTCGGGGTCCCGCTCCACCACGTCCGACCAGGCCCAGAAGGTGGCGGCGGTGGTGGCCAGGTAGATGGCACCCTGGTCCGCGTCACCCGCCGCCAGGCGTCCCTGCTGATCCCGCAGCAGCGTAGCGATGGCTTCGGCGGACGAGGACAGGGCCGTGGCGCTCGGGGGAGCGTCCGAGGTCTCTGGAGATGCCGCCCGAAGCGAGTGCTCCCAGCCCTCGATGAGGTCGGGATAGGCCGCGGCGAACAGGGCGTCCCGGGTAAACTGCTCGCCGCTCATGAGCTGCCCGGTGGCGGCCACCACGTCGTCTTCGACGAGGGCCGCCATCCCGAGGCGGCCGGTCTGGAGATAGATCATCCCCTCCAGCACCGTCAGATGAGCCGCCTGTGGGCTGTCTTCACCGAACCGGAGCCGATAGTCGCGGATGGCCTGGAGCGTCGCCGAGAACCGGGCGTCCTCTTCGGGTGCCAACGCCTCGCCCGGGAGCGGGGGGCCCACATCCAAAAACTCCTGGCGGTACGTGGCGTGCACCCCTTCCAAGGCCTCGGTCTGGGGCGCGATGGTGGCGCAGGCCGCCACGACCAGGACCAACATCAGCATCAGTCTTCGCATCACGTCACCTCCGCCCGGACGGCCTGGAGCACGGCGTCCAGGAATTCTTCGAGGGGTTCGGGGTCGGACACGTCCACCGGCTCGGTGAGGAAGGCCCGGAGGACCGCCGCCAGGTACCCGGGGAGCATGGGACCGTCCAGGCCCCTCCCGATCTCTTCCTGGGCCCGGTCCAGCGCAGCGGCCAGGACCGCGTGGATCGCCTCCACCGGCACGTCGCCGTCGATCAGCGGCTGACCGCGCCGTGCGGCTTCCATGAGGAGGTTCCGGAGGGAGCCCACCAGGATCGATCCGGTGACCAGCCGGGTCGGGTCGGCCTCCAGGGCGTCCACCACCGCCGCGGCCAGCGCCTCCACCAGGTCGTTTTCCGCGAAACGGCGCCACAGGGCGGGATTCGCGGATACGACGTCCAGGAGAGCCATGAGCGCCTGACGTCGCAGCGCGGGGGAGCGGAGCCGCCTGAGGTCTCCTGCACCCAGCGCGGTGGCCAGGCCCCCCAGCACCGCCCCGAGCCGGTCGTCCAGCGACAGGAGGGCCACATTGTCCAGCGCCGCCTCCAGCGCCGCTTCCACCACGATGGCCAGCTCCGCCGGGTCGGCGTTCTCACCCATCACCGTGACCCCGGCCCGCAAGACGGCGGCGAGAAGCTCGCCGGCGAAGGCGTTGTCGCCCACCAGCGCCTGGGGCCGATTCGCCAGGGTGGAGAGCACGTCCACACCCAGTCGCCGGAGGTCCGCCTCGCTCAGCAACGCCTCCAGCTCCCGGGTCGCCAACGCTCCGGCAACCGCCGAAACCAGTCCTGCGACGAAGTCGTCGGTGGCCGCCGTCGTACCCACCAGGCTCGGGTCGGCAGCCACGGACTCGAGGGTGGCGCGGTAGAGCTCGGAGACGACCTGTCCGTCGGCGATCCGGGCGAAGAGGGCGTTCTCCGCCGCCGCCGCCTCCAGCTGATCCAGAAGGGAGAACAGGACCACGCCCAGGAGCGGCTCGTCCTCGACCTCTGCCTGCAGCAGCGCGCGCACGTGGCCGCTCCCCGAGACCAGCGCCACCTCCAGCACCCCCACGAAGGCCCCCGGGTCGTCCAGGAGCGGCTGGAAGTCGGTGCCGATCTTCGTGAGAACGGCGCCCAGGACCTCGGCCAGGCGCTCGTCCTCGGTGATGAAGGAGGGGTCGGCGCCGACGTGGACCAGATAGGTCCCGACGAGCCGCTCGAATCCGTCCACGGAGACGATCCGCGCCACGAAGTCGTCCTGGAAGTCGGCCTTCAGCGAGCCCAGCGCCGCGAAGAGGGCGCCGAGGGCCGGTTCCCGGGCCAGGTCGCCGGGGTGTTCCGCCACCGCCGCCACCGTGGCTCCCAGCAGCCGTCTTGCCACGAAGTCCGCCGACTCGTCGTCGAAGTCGACCTTGACGGCGAACTCCTGCAGGAAGGTGCGGACCAGCTCCCGGGTGGGGGGGTGACGGGTGAAGAGCTGGGCGTGCTCGGCGCCGAACTCCAGCAGCGTGTCGGCGGTGGCGAAGATCACCCGGGTGAGGGCGGGATTCCTGGACAGGCGGTGGGACTCCACCAGGTAATGGGCCAGACGCATCTCCGGGTCCGGCGCAGCCACCCGCGACGGGTCGTCGGGGCCCAGGGTGTCGGGGACGATCCCGGTGGCGTCGAAGTAGGCCCGGAACAGGAGCTTCCGGGTCTGGAACATGCCCTCCTGCTTCCGCTCGGCCTCGGAGGCCGCCTCGAACGTGTCGAAGTCGTCGGCCAGGTCCCGGGCCAGGAGGACGAGTCGGCCCGGGTCCGAACGAAAGAACTCCAGCATGGCGTCCAGGTGGGGCCACACGACCTTCGGAGGCGGTCGCTGTAGCGGACGACGGCGCGGACGGCGCTGAGCAGCACGGGTACCGCGACGGGAAAGGCCACGACATCGACTCCGTCTGGAGCGAAACCGCGAGGAACGACCGCCTGGGGCGGTGGCTCGGTGCGGAAAGCCTGTTGGGCGTCTGGAAGGTGCGTCTATGTAGGGCGGCGGGCCGTCCGGAGCAAGCGCGCCGGGTTCCGGCTCATCGGGCCGGTCCCCGGAGGAGGGCGGCGGGATCCACCCGGGGCGGCTGACGCCGCAGCTCCTCCACCTCGTCGATCTCGATGGGAATGAAACGGGTGAGCCACTCGTGGCCGTCGGCGGTCACCAGGACGTCGTCCTCGAAGGCCACCCGGGTGCCCTCCACCACGGCGCCCTGCTCGATGGCCAGCACCATGCCGGGTTCCAGGGGCGCCACGTAGTCCCCGTGCTCATGGACCTCCATCCCGATGAAGTGGCCGATGCCGTAGGTGTAGCTCTCGTCCCACCCTCCGGCGTCCCTGAGCATGGAGACGGCCATCCGCTGGAGCTCGTCCCAGGTGACGCCGGGACGGACGCCGGAGATGACCGCCTTCTGGACCTCCAGCACGGTCTGGTAGACCCGGCGCTGCTCGGCGGTGAAGCCATCGCCGGCGGGGACGGTCCGCTGGACGTCGGCACTGTAGTGGTTCATGCGAGCTCCGGTGTCGAAGTGGACGAGGGCGCCCTCCTCGATCCGGGCATCCCCCTTCCGGGCCGCCTCCTCCTCCCGCGTCGTCTCCCATCGAAGCGGCTCGTCCAGGCGGCTGGCCAACGATACGCCGGTGACGAATCCCAGCTCGGCACCGTGGAGGCGGTACACGTAGTCCACCGTCTCCATCACCTCCTTGGTGCCCAGCCCCGGCTCCACCGCCTTCATCCCCTCCATGAGGCCCGCTCCGGTGATCTCGATGGCCCGGCGGAGGTTCTTCAGGGCGAAGTCGTCGAGGATCATGCGCATGGGATCCAGGAGGTCGCCGGCGTCCCGAACGTCGATCTCGGAGGTGGCCTGGCGGAGCCGTTCCACGAAGGCCAGTCGCGGGGTGGCGGGCTCCTCCAGGTTGGTGAAGCGGGGGTAGTTCACGTACAGGATCTTCCGGTCGTTCCCCCAACCCCGGGCCAGGTCCGAGGCCTCGGGTTTGAACCGGCGCTGGGTGATGCGGAGGTTCCGGTAGTCCGACACGGCGCTGCTCAGCTGCTCCAGGAAACGGTCCCGGGGCAGCACGTGCTCGACCCCCGACAGGCGTCGGGCCTCGTCGGGGTCCAGATCGGTGTAGAGCAGCTCCCGGTAGCGCTCGCCCCCGGGGTTCAACACCAGGACGGAGCCGGGGGGATCGGCCTCGTAGATCCCGGTGAGGTAGACGAAGTCGTGGTTCTCGGTGTCGTCCACGTAGAACTCGTAGCGGTTCGGCTGGGAGCGGTCGGCGCTGGTGATGATGGCCAGCCCCCCCTCCATGCGCCCCATGAGCTCGGCCCGGCGCGCCACGGCGGCCTCCCGGTGGCCTTCACGGAGCTCGACGGCACGGAGGGAGGTCTGGGCGAGGGCGGGTCCGGTGGGGACCAGGGCTGCCAGACCGAGACCCCCCAACAGGAGGGCGACGGGACGAGAGGGCCGCGGCCACGTCCGTGGGCCGGGCTTCCCGGGCCTCGCCTTCACGGCCGGGCCTCCCCGTCCAGGAGCCGGAGCAGCTCGGCGTTGTCCTCCTGGTCCAGGAAGGTGTCCCACTCCAGGGAGTAGCCTTCGGGGTCGAACGCCACCCAGGTGGAGACCCGCCCGCTCTCCTCTCCCAGCTCCGGGGTGCGCGCCTCGACGCCCTGCTCCTCGGTCCGCCGACGCCAGGCGGCCACGTCGGAGGTGAAGAAGGACACGGTCACCGACTTCTCCTCCGTGGCCTGATGCAATCCCCGCTCCCCGTCCACCAGCCCGATGAAGCCGGTCCGGGATCCCGGGTAGACCTTCGCCCATCCCTGGTCCACCAGGAGATCCACCCCCAGGAGCTCCTCCCAGAAGGCCTGCATGGCGGGGATGTCCCGGTAGTAGAGCCAGAGCACCGTTCCCTGGACCTCCAGCTCCGGGGGGCGCGTCCCCGCCACGGGTCCCAGCGGCTCGATCCCGGCCAGGAGGGGGATCAGATCCGTGTTCTCCTCGTGGGGGTTGAAGCGCTCGAACTCGAGAAAGTATCCCTCGGGATCGATGGCCACGAAGCCGTCGTGGGGCTGCCCCGGCTCCACCTCTCCCAGGGAGGCCCGCATGGGCACCTCCCGGGCGCTCAGATACTCCCACCACCCTTCCACCTGCTCCGTGACGATGGCCAGCGTCACGCTCCGGGGCTCGTCGGCGGTGTGCATGCCCCGGGTCTCGTCCACCAGCGTCAGGTACGAGGCCGGCGCCACCCGCAGGATCTTGGCGAAGCCGAAGTCCGCCACCGTCTCGAAGCCCAGGACGTCGCGGTAGAAGGTCCACGCCGCCTCCAGGTCGCGGTAGTAGTAGAAGGCATTGGTGGCCAGGACGTCCGGAGTCGGCTCGAGGCGATCCGCGGCGGCGGACTCCCCGCCGGCCTCCGACGCGGGATCCGCCTCCGGGCCGGTGCAGGCCGACGCCAGGAGCAGGCCTCCGAGGGCCGCCACGAGGGCGGCGGGGAGGAGCGGGAAACGGGGAGCGGGCATGGGTCTTCCAGCGGTCGGGGAACGGAACGACACGAGGGTCCGGCGACGTTGCCCACGAACTCCCCGGCCCGCAACTCCATCGGCTCCGGACCCGGTGGTTCGGGGCGGGAGGAGGCGATAGGCTGGCGGGTGCACGCGTTCGCCGCCTCGGCCGGCGCGCCCACCCGACCCCTCCCGTCCCCATGGCCTCCAGACCCACCGTCGCCCTCGTCCGGGAACCCGGGGAGAATTTCGCCCGGGGGATCACCGGGGCGGGTCTGGGAGCGCTGGTCACCCGTCCCGGAGACCCGTCCCGGCGGGGCGAGGCTGCGGCGGTGGCGGCGGTTCTGGCCCGGCACCGTCCTCTGGTACACATCCGACCACCGGGTCGCCTGGACGGCGGCGACGTGCTCCGGGTCGGCGGCCACGTCTACATCGGGCGCTCGACCCGGACGAACCGGGAGGGGGCGGAGCAGTTGGCGGAGATCGTCGCGGACCAGGGGCTCACATCCTCCCCGGTCATGGTGGACGAGGTCCTGCACCTGAAGACCGGGGTCACCGGCCTGGGGGACGGGCGCCTCCTCGCCACCGCCGGAATGGCGGCGCGCTTTCCGTCGGCGGAGGTGATCACGGTGCCCGACGACGAGGCGTACGCGGCGAACTGTCTGCCCATCCCCGGCCACCTTCTGGTCCCCGCCGGATCTCCCCGGACGCAACGGCGGCTCCTGGATCTGGGGTACCGGGTCGCGGCGGTGGAGATGTCCGAGTTCCGGAAGATGGACGGCGGCCTCACCTGCCTGTCGCTGATCTGGTGACATCCGGGACGCCTCGTCCCCCGAGTCCGCCGCTGGCCCCCGGCGACCCCCGGGCCTACCGTGCCGCTGACCCCTCGTTCCGGAGACGACCATGTCCGCCTCGCACGCCCCGCCCACCCCGAGTCCCCTCCGGCGTCGCCCACGCCGCGACCCCCGGATCGGCCGGCTCCTCTCGGCCGCCGCCCTCCTGGCGGTCCTCGCTCTCCCGGTCCCGGCCCAGGAGAGGGTGTCGCCGGAACAGGTGGGGATGTCCGCCGAGCGCCTCGCCCGTCTGAGCGCGGTGCTGGACGACTACGTCGCGGAAGGCCGGCTGCCCGGTGCGGTGGCGCTGGTGATGCGCCACGGGAAGATCGTCTACCTCGAGTCCTTCGGACATCGGGACCGGGAGGCGGCGGATCCCATGGAGACCGACGACATCTTCCGCATCGCGTCCCAGACCAAGGCCGTCGTCTCGACGGCGGTGATGATCCTCCAGGAAGAGGGAGCCCTGGACATCAACGCACCGGTGTCCGGGGTCCTGCCCGAGTACGCCCGGACCACGGTGGCGGTGCCCCGGGCCCATGGGGGATACGACGTGGTGCCCGCCGACCGCCCCATCACCATCCGGGATCTCTTGACCCACACGGCGGGCGTCGGCTACGGCAACGGACCGGGCTCCGACCGGTGGGAGGCGGCGGGGATCCAGGGATGGTACTTCGCGGACCGGGAGGAGCCCGTCCGGGAGACGGTCCGGCGCATGGCGGCGCTCCCCTTCCCGGCGCAACCGGGGGAGCGCTTCGTCTACGGCTATTCCACGGACATCCTGGGGGCGGTGGTGGAGGTGGCGTCGGGGCTTCCCCTCGACGTCTTCCTCCGAACCCGGATCTTCGAGCCCCTGGGGATGGTGGATACCCACTTCTACCTCCCGCAGGAGGACGCAGACCGCCTGGCCGTGGTCTATGCGGGGTCGGAGGCGGGTCCGCTGGAACGGGCTCCCGAGGGGGGAGGATTCCGCGGGGGCCAGGGGCTCTACGTCGACGGGCCCCGGACGAGCTTCTCCGGCGGGGCCGGTCTCCTCTCCACCGCCCGGGACTACGGCCGCTTCCTCCAGGCCATCCTCAACGGGGGCGAGCTGGAGGGCCGACGGATCCTGTCGCCCAAGAGCGTCGAGCTCATGACCGTGAACCACGTCGGCGACCTCATGGGCCCGGGCCAGGGCTTCGGGCTCGGCTTCCAGGTGGTGCGGGACCTGGGCGCCCGGGGCCGAATGGGCTCTCCCGGCGAGTTCGGGTGGGGTGGGGCCTACCACTCGACCTACTGGGGTGACGTCACCGAGGACCTGGTGGTGGTCTACTTCACCCAGGTCATGCCCGCCGCCGGGCTGGACGACCACGCGAAGCTACGGAACCTGGTCTACCAGGCCATCGTCGAGGCAGGCGGTCCGTGAGCCGAGGCACCGGGCCCCCGAGCCACCCCGGACTCGTCCCGCCGCCGCCGGTGGGGAGCGGCGCGTCCGGGCCCGGGCCTGCCGCGGCACGCACCCCTTGACCGCCTAGGGGTCTGTGGCCTATACCTTGGCCACTGAGGTATAGGAGCCCCTCGCCCCCGGGACCCCATGAGCGGAAGCGATCTCTTCACCGGCACCCTGGACCTCCTCATCCTGCGAACGGTCCTGGGTGATCCCCTCCACGGGTACGCCGTGGGCAAGGCGTTGAGAGACGGGAGCGAGGGGGTGCTCTCGGTGGAGGAGGGCGCTCTGTATCCGGCGCTCCATCGGCTGGAGCGTCGGGGGCTGCTGGAGTCGGCGTGGGGCAAGACCGACACGGGGCGGAGGGCCAAATTCTACCGTGTGACGGAGGCGGGTCGCGGGCACCTGACCTCCGAGGCCAGGCGCTGGAAGACCTTCTCCGGGGCGGTGGCCGCCATCCTGGCGGACCCGGGGGGAGCCTCGTGACCCGCTGGCCCTTCCGCAGGGTGCCGGGGCCGGGGGATCTGGGCGCCCGGGACCGGGAGATCCGCGAGGAGCTGGAGCTGTACCTGGAGCTTCGGACCGAGGAGCTCATGGCCGAGGGGATGCCCCGGGACGAGGCCCGCCGCGAGGCGGAGCGCCGCTTCGGGGATCCCCTCAGGATCGAGCGCAGCCTCCGGAGGGAGGCGCGGCGCGCCAGGGGACGGGACGAGGGGAGGAAGACGATGAGCCACGTGGTGCAGGACGTCAGGTATGCCCTCCGGAGCTTCCGGAGGAGCCCGGGTTTCACGTTGATGGCCGTCCTGACGCTGGGGATCGCCGTGGCCGGCAACACCGCCATCTTCAGCGTTCTGGACGAGGCCGTCTTCCAGGCCCTTCCCTTCCCCGGCCACGAGCGGCTCGTCTTCGTCAACGGGTACCACGCCGCCGATGGGGAGAGGGCGGTCCGCATGGCTTCGGTCCCCGAGTTCCGGGACTGGCGGGCGGCGTCCCGGACGGTGGAGCCCATGGTGGCGGTGGATGCCAGCAGCCTGACCCTGGGGGGCGACGGCCCGGCGGAGCGGATCCTGGGGGAGCTGGTGAGCGACGGCTACTTCGAGCTCCTGGAGGCGGAGGCGGCCCTCGGCCGGACCTTCACCCCCGCCGAGGCCTCCACCCCCGATGGCCATCCCCTCATCCTCCTCTCCCACGGCCTCTGGCAGCGGCGATTCGGGGCCGACCCCGGGGTGCTGGGCCGGACGGTGCAGGTCAACGAACGGACCTTCACCGTGCTGGGGGTCATGCCCGGCTCCTTCCAGGGCCTCGACGCCGAGGCGGAGGCCTGGCTCCCCATGGGCATGATCTCCGTGGTCGCCGGCGCCGGGATCCTCGAGAGCCGGGGGACGCGCTTCCTTCCGGTGGCGGGTCGCCTCGCTCCGGGGGTCACCCTGGAGCAGGCCCAGGCCGAGATGGACGCCATCGCCCGGGAGCTTCAGGAGACCCATCCCGACGCACACGCGGACCGCTGGGCCGAGGTGGTGCCGTTCCGGGAGGGGTATCTGGGCGCGACGGGCCGCCTACTGTGGATCCTCTTCGCCGCAGGGCTCCTCCTGCTGACCCTGGCGGCGGCCAATGTGGCGAATCTCCTGCTGGTGCGGAGTCATGCCCGGACCCGGGAGCTCACGGTCCGCAGGGCCCTGGGGGCGGGAGGGCGGCGGGTGGCGGGGCAGCTCCTCACCGAGAGCCTGGTCCTGGCCCTCCTGGGCGGCGTCCTGGGGCTGGCGCTGGCGAGGTGGGGGATCTCGGCGCTCGTCCCGTCCATCCCCGACGGGGTCCTACCCCCATGGGTGGAGCCCGGCCTGAGCCTCCGGGTGTTCGCCTTCACCCTGGTGACCCTGGGGGTGGTGGGGGTGGCCGCGGGTCTCCTCCCTGCCGCCGCCAGCGCCAGGCTCGATCTGGCCACCTCCCTCAAGGCCGGTGGGCGAGGGGCGTCCACGGCGAGCGGGCGGGCGCAGCAGGTCTTCGTGGTGGCCCAGGTGGCCCTGGCCCTCCTCCTCCTGGTGGGGGCGGGCCTCCTGACCCGGAGCTTCAGGGCCCAGCTTCAGGTGGAGCCGGGAGTGGACATCCGGGGGGTCTACGTGTTCCGGGTCGATCCACCGCGGGAGCGCTACCCCGACGCCGAGGCCCTCCGGAGCTTCACCGACGACATCCTGCGCCGGGTGGAGGCGGTGCCCGGCGTGACCTCGGTGGCCGCCTCTTCCGACTTCCCCTTCCGCGGCCGGGCCAGCGGGAGCTACATCGTCCGTCCCGACGACGTGGACCAGCTGATCCGATACCATCGGCACAGCGTCAGTCCCGGGTATTTCGACAACCTGGGGATCGAGCTCCTCGCAGGCCGCACCTTCGCCCCGTCGGACGCCCCGGAGAGCCCCGGGGTGGCCGTGGTGACGGAGGTCATGGTCCGCCGCGTCTTCCCGGAGCTCGCCGACCCGGCCTCTGCGGTGGGTCAGGGCATCTACATCGGGCCCCCCGACGACCCCGGGAATCGGGCCGAGATCGTGGGGGTGGTCGAGAACGTCCGCTACCGCGATCTCACCCAGGACCTCATGGCCGAGGCCAACAGCCCCGACGTCTTCTTCTCGGTGCGCCAGATCCCCGTCCGGTCCCACGAGATCTCGTTCCGCACCGAGCGGGAACCGGCGGACGTGTTTCCGGCCATCCGAGAGGCGGTGGCGGCGGTGGATCCGGACACGCCTCTCTTCCTTCCCGCCTCGCTGGAGGAGGCCTACCGGTCCGAGACGGCCACCCCCCGGTTCGCCGCCTTCCTCATGTCGGTCCTGAGCGCCCTGGCGCTGGTGCTGGCGTGCGTCGGCGTGTACGGCATCCTCTCCTTCACGGTGAGCGAACGGGCCCGGGAGATCGCGGTCCGACGGGCCCTGGGCGCCCCGGCGGGACGGGTGGCCCGCTCGGTGGTCTGGAACGGGGTGCGCCTCGCATCGGTGGGGCTCGCCGTGGGGGTCGCGGCGGCCCTCGTCTCCACCCGCCTCCTGGGCTCCTTCCTCTTCCACGTCCCCCCGTCGGATCCCGTGACCTTCGGGTCGGTGGCGATCCTCCTGATGGCCGTCATTCTGGTGGCGGCAGCCGTCCCCGCCTGGCGGGCGAGCCGACGGGAGCCGGTGGAGGCCCTGGCGGCGGAGTAGTGCCCCCGGGGCTGAGCGCCCGGTCGGGCCGGTGAGTGGGGGCAGACGGCGGCCTCATGCGGCGAGGTGAGTGCCGGGGTCCCCCGGTCCGGCACGGTCCCGGGACCCGCCGCCGGCCCCGGGTTCTCCGCGGCTGTCGACGGGGCGGGGTACTGCTCGATCCCCTTTGAATCTGCCGCCCACGAGGCTACCTCTCCGAGTATGGCCGCCGGGTCCCGGGAGCAGCTTTGGACCCAGTCCCGGCGCGCACTGCACGGCCACCCGCGACGGGGGGTCGGTCCGGGTTCCGTAGCTCGAACCGCGTACACACGCCCGCCATGCCCCCTCACTTCCTCGACTGGACCACCGACGCCCTCGAAGCCGCCGCCGGGCTCCTGCTGGACTACCGCGGCGCGGAGGGCGTGGCCGACCTGTCGGAGATCGTGGTGGTGGTGCCCGGCGGGCGGGCGGGTCGACGCCTGAAGGAGCTCCTGGTGGAGCAGGCCGCCGTCCGATCCCTGCGCCTCGTTCCCCCCCGGGTCACCACGGTGGGCCAGCTGCCCGAGCTCCTCTTCGAGCCCCGGGCGGAGAGCGCGGGCCGGAGCGTGTCGACCCTGGCCTGGGCCCGGGCGGCTCGGAGTCAGCCCCGGGAACGCCTGGAGCGGCTCTACGGAGCGATCCCTCCCCGGGGCGCCTCGGCGGAGTGGGGCCGCATCGGCACTCAGCTCCGGGCGCTCCACCGGGAGGTGGCGGGGTCGGGTCGGTCGTTCCACGACGTTGCGGCCCTCGTGCGACGCACAGTACCGGGGGAGTCGGGCCGGGACGAGGTCCTGCGCTGGGAGGCGTTGAGCCACATTCAGGACGCGGTGCTGGAGTCGTTGGAAGAGGAGGGCCTCGTGGACCCCGACGTGGCCCGCATCGACGCCCTCCGGGGGGAGCGGGTTCGTGCCGACGGCGAGGTCTGGCTCGTGGGCGTGACCGAGTTGACGCCCATCACCCGGGAGATGCTGGCGCGGATTCGTGGGCAGGTCCGCTCCCTGGTCCATGCCCCGGAATCCCGACGGGACGACTTCGACGACCTGGGGTGCCTCCGGGTGGAACGGTGGGCCGGCGCCCGCGTCGACCTGGATCCCAGGGAGGTCCGGATCGTCGATCGCCCTGCGGACCAGGCGGTGGAGGTGGCCCGGGCGATGGATGAGCTGGCCCGGGGGCTGCCTCCCGAGGACGTGGTCATCGGTGCCCCGGACCCCGAGGTCATCCCATACGTGGAGGAGCGCCTGGCGTCCCTGGGCGTCGCCACCCGGGACGGTGCGGGCCGGGATCTTCGGCGCACCGCACCCTTTCGGCTCCTGGGCGCATTGGCCGACCTCCTCCAGGGCAGGCGCTGGCAGGCCCTCGCCGCCTTCGTGCGGCACCCCGACGTGGAGCGGTGGGTCGAAGGGCGGATCGCCTCCGATCCCGAATCGTCGTCCAGCGGGTTCCCCCCTGGGGGTTGGCTCGAGGCGCTGGATCGATGGTACAACGAGCACCTCCCGGCGGAGGTGCCGGGGGAGTTCGGGGCCCGGGGCTTCCAGGGTCGGGCGGGGGAGCACGGCGAGGCGGTGGCCACGCTCCTCCGGCTGGTGGGTGAGGAGTTGCTGGGAGAGCTGGCCGCCGCCCCCGAGCGACGCTCCCTCTCCGCCTGGGTCGAACCGAGCCTCAATGTTCTGGAGCGGGTCTACGGGGACCGGCCGCTGGACACCAGCGACCCCCGGGACCGGGAGCTGGCCCGGGCCCTGGCCGAACTGGCCTCGGTCCTCCAGAGATGGGACCGGCTCCCGGGCGCCTTCGACGAACCGTGGGACGCGGGCTCCGCCCTGAAGCTGTTCCTGGAGAGTGCCGGCCAGATCTCCATCCCCTTCGCCCACGCTCCTGAGGCCGTGGAGATCCTGGGCTGGCTGGAGCTCCACCTCGACGACGCCCCGGTGACGTTGGTGGTGGGCGTCAACGCCCCGTACCTGCCCGAGTCGGCGCAGGGAGAACCCTTCCTCTCGGAAGCGCTGCGGGTGGAGATGGGGCTGGAGCACAACGCCCTCCGACATGCCCGGGAGCTCTATCGCCTCACCGCCATGAAGGCCTCGGGACGCCGGCTCCGGCTCATCGGGGGCCGTCGCTCCGGCGAGGGGGACCGGCTCCGCCCCTCCCCCCTCCTCCTGGCGGATTCCCGCACCGAGCGGGTGGCCCGGCGGCTCCTGCACTTCTACGGCGGGGAGGACCCCGGGAGTGAGGGCGAACCGGACCCGAACCGGGCGCCGCCCGAGACGATCGAAGGTCCCCGTCACACCCCCCGGGCATCTTCCTTCCGCCTTCCCCCCGAACCCGCCCTCGACCTTCCCCCGTTCGACGCCCTCTCGGTGACCGACTTCCGACGCCTTCTGACCGACCCCTACCGTTTCGCCCTGGAGCGGGGTCGCTCCTGCGAGGAGCTCCACGACCGGGAGCGGGAGATGACCGGCGCCCTCTTCGGGACGCTGGCCCACGACGTCCTGGAGGCCTTCGGGCGCCATCCGGCGGTGGAATCTTCCGACCCGGACGAGGTCTGGAGCGCGCTGGAGGACGCCCTCGATGAGAAGGTCCGGGCACGCTTCGGAGCCGACGGCCGCTTCGCCCAGGTCACGGTGCGTCTCCAGATCGAGCAGCTCCGGAGCCGGCTCCGTCGGTTCGCCGCCTGGCACGCCGACTGGATCCGCCGGGGCTGGGCGGTGCAGGGTGTGGAGTGTCGTACGCCGAAGGGCGGTGCCCCCCTGGAGGTGGACGGCCTTCCGATGGGCATCCGGGCCCGGGTGGACCGGGTCGACTACCACGCCGGCGAGGGCCGGTGGGCCGTCTTCGACTACAAGACCACCGATGCCGGAGAGGACCCCGAGTCGACCCACCGGAAGGGGCGGGGCGAGGCGAAGCGATGGATCGATCTCCAACTCCCCCTCTACCGCTGGCTCCTTCCGCGGCTGGTGGACGCCGACGGCGAGCCCCTCTTCCCCGGGGCGGACGGCGATCCGGTGGAGGTGGGCTACATCCGCCTGCCCAGGGATCTGGACGCCGTGGGGGCGTCCATGGCCGGATGGGGCGACGACGACTTCGCCGAGGCGTTGGAGGTGGCCCGGGACGTGGTGCGGACCCTACGGTCCGGACCGGTGGCCTTCAACCGTGAGGTACGGCCGACGTGGCTGGACCCGGCTATGGATGCCCTCCTGGGTCGGAGCCAGCTGGAGCGCCATCAGGACGACGACCAGGAGGACACGTGAGGCCCCGGGAGATCGTCCGGGCGTCGGCAGGGGCCGGGAAGACCTTCCGCATCTCGTCCCGGATCATCGGCTTGCTGGCCTCCGGCGAGGCTCCCTCCGACATCCTGGCGTCGACCTTCACCCGCAAGGCGGCGGGTGAGATCCTGGATCGGGTGCTGGTGCGGGTGGCGGAGGCGGTGCTCGACCCGGAGAAGGCCCGGACCCATTCGGCGGCGGTGTCGGCGTCCTCCGGTTCTTCCTGCAGCACATCTCGCTGGTGGAGGTCGGTGAAGACCCGGTTCACCGCGTCCAGCACCACGGGACTGGACCGCCAGCTCACCGCCAGGTCGTCCGGCGCGAGGGCGTACCGGTCGGCTGCCGCGTCCACCACCGACGGCGCGGCTCCGCGCCAGCCGTAGATGGACTGCTTCGGATCCGCCACCACCACCAGGCCGCCGGCGTCGGGGCCCGGCTCCGCCAGTCGGTCCAGGATGGGGGTCAGGGCCCACCACTGGAGCAGTGACGTGTCCTGGAACTCGTCCAGCAGCACGTGGCGGCTCCGGCGTCCCAGTCGCCGGAAGAAGTCGGGCCGGGCCGACGGGGACGGAGCCGCTTCACCGCCCCAGCCCGCGATCAGCCGGGTGACGTCGTCGAAGCGGAGGACCCCGCTGGAGCGGACGCCGTCCAGGTAGGCCGCATCGTACAGCCGGGCCAGGCGGGCCAGGGCATCGGCCCGCTCCGCCAGGTCGCGGCCCAGGGCGGCCCGGGCCAGCTCCACCGCCTGCCGGACCCCATCCTCCAGCGGCGCCGGGAAGGGTTTGCCGTAGTACTCCGGGGGCGCATCGGGCTCCGCTGCAAGCACCTTGGCCGTGAGTCCCTTGGAGACCAGCGCCTTCCAATCCTGGTCCCGCAGCGACTCCGCCAGAGCGTCCCTGGCCCGGGTCCAGTTCCGGTTGGGCGTCCCCTTGGCGGTG